>SIRW01000082.1 GCA_004366205.1 Actinomycetota bacterium
GTGGCGGCGCTGGCCGGCGTACCTGCTCGGGGCGCCGGTGTTCCTCGTCGTGCTGTTCGTGTTCTTCGAGAACTTCGCCCGGCTGCTCCCCGCCAACATCTGACGCCCGTCGCGGCCCGGCACCGGCGTGGCCCCACCGGCCGAGGCCCGTTCCGCCTCGGCCGTCAGCGGCCGCGGAAGCGGGGGGCCCGGCGCTCCCGGAAGGCGGCTCGGCCCTCGGCGACGTCCTCGCTCGACCACGCGCGCCGGAACGCCTCCTGGTAGGCCTCGCCGCCGTCGGGGTCGGCGAGGCCGTTGAGCCCCAGCTTGTGGCCCTGCAGCGTGATCGGGGCGAGCGAGGCGATCTCGCGTGCCCAGGCGACGGCGTCGTCAAGCTCGCCGAGCCGGTTCACGAACCCGATGCGGTGGGCATCGGCGCCGGTGAGCACCTCGGCGGCCACGAGCATCGCCCGGGCGGTGCTCTCCCCCGCCAGCGCGCTGAGCCGGGCGAGCGTCCAGCGGTCGACCATCAGGCCGAGGCGGGCGGCCGGGATCCCGAAGCGGGCGTCGGGGACGGCGACCCGCAGGTCGCAGGCGGCGGCCAGCTGGGTACCGGCGCCCAGCGCGGCGCCGGCCACGGCGGCGATCGTCACCAGCGGCGCCTCCTGGAGGCCGGTGAGCACGGTGTGCAGCGTGCCGGCGAAGCCGGCGTCCTCCAGCCCCGTGAGGTCGGCACCCGCGCAGAAGTGCCCGCCGGCACCCGTGAGCACCAGCGCCCGGTCCTCGCGCTCGACGGCGCCGGCCGTGGCGGCGCCGAGCTCGCCGAGCGTCTCGAGGTCCACGGCGTTGCGCCGCTCCGGCCGGTCGATCGTGACGACGGTGACGGCGTCGCCGTGCTGCACGTGGATCACGGGGCCTCCCGGGGGACGGCTCGGGGGTTCGGCAAGCGGGTCGGCAGGGCAGACTACGGCGGTGCTCGGCTGGCTCATCTCCTACGCCGTCAGCGGCCTGATCATCGGGGCGCTCGGGCGCCTCGTCATCCCCGGCCCCAACCCCATCGGGTGCCTGGCGACGATGTTCGCCGGCATCGGCGGCTCGATGCTCGGGGGCCTGGTGGGCATGGCCCTGTTCGGTCGGCCCGGGGGCCTGATCCTGGCCGTGCTCTGCGCGGCGCTGCTCGTCTGGCTCATCGACCGCAGCAGAGCGCCGGTGCGCTGACCTACGCTCGGCTCGCGAACGAGCAAGGGGGCGACCATGGAGCTGCAGGGCCGGCGGGTGCTGATCACCGGGGCGTCCAGGGGCATCGGCGAGGCCCTTGCCAGCTCCTTCGCCGCCGCCGGCGCCCGGGTCGCGCTCGTGGCCCGCAGCGAGGGACCACTCAAGGAGGTCGCGACCCGTCTCGGGGGCACGGCCCATCCCGCCGACCTGCTCGACCCCGACCAGGTCGACGGCCTGATCGACCGCGTCGAAGCCGACGGCGGACCCATCGACGTCTTGGTGAACAACGCCGGTTGGGACGTGCCCGCACCGCTCGTCGGCCACAGCGCGACGGACGTGCAGCAGGCGATCCAGCTGATGCTCGTGACGCCGATCCAGCTGTGCCGGCAGGTGCTCCCGGGCATGCTCGAGCGCCGCTCCGGCCACATCGTGAACATCTCGTCTTTGGCGGGCGTCGGTGGGTTCCCGGGCATGACCACCTACTGCGCCAGCAAGGCCGGCCTCACGCACTTCACCGCCATCCTGCGGGCGGAGCTGAAGGGCCTGCCGGTGCAGACCACCGTCGTGGAGGTCGGGCCCGTGCCCACCGAGCTGCTGGACCAGGCCAAGTCCTACAAGCCCACCGCCGACGGCTTCCGGCGCCTCGCTCGGTTGCAGCTGTTGCCCGAGGTCTCGCGCGAGGCCCTCGCTGCCGCCACCGTCGCCGCGGTCCAGCGGGGGCGACGGCACGTGCGCCTGCCGAAGCGGGCCGTGCTGTTCCCCATGCTCACCGAAGCGCCGCGCCGGCTTACCGAGATCCTCCTCACCGGCGTCAAGCCCCGCTGACAGCAGCGGCCGCCCTGTCGCACGGCCCGGGCCGGCCACGGCGAGCACCGGTCAGTTGTGGGGCGCTGCGCCACTTCGCGCCCACTATTCGGCGCGCCAGCCGGGCGGGCGCTCGCGTGGAGGGCGCAGAGCGCTACTCGGCGCGCCAGCGGGGCGGTCGCTTCTCCTGAAATGCGGCGATGCCCTCGGCCGCCTCGTCCGACGACGCCGTGACGGTCAGCATCGGGTGCAGCACCCGCAAGGCCTCCTCGGCGGCGAGGTCCCACACGGCGTAGAACGCGTCGCGCCCCAGGCGCATCGTGCCCGGCGGCTTGGCCGCGAGGGTGGCCGCCAGCTCGTCGACGGCGGCGTCGAGCTCGCCGGCGGGCACCACCCGGTGCACGAACCCGATTCGCTCGGCCTCGGCGGCGTCGACCCGGCGACCGGTCATCATCAGCTCGAGCGCCCGCTTCGGGGGCATGGAGCGCACGAGCGGCACCGTGATCATGTGGGGCCACAGGCCGACGTCGATCTCCGGCGCGCCGAACACGGCGTCGTCCGAGGCGACCACCAGGTCGCAGGCCAGCGCCAGCCCGAACCCACCGGCGAGGGCGAAGCCCCGGACCCGGGCGATCGTCGGCTTGCCGAGCGCCCACAGGTCCTGGAGGAGGTGGGCCAGCTCGGCGCGGCTGTGGTGCAGCTCGACGAACCCGGCATCGGGCGAGGGCGCCATGTTGGCCAGGTCCGCCCCGGCGCAGAAGGCGCGGTCACCGGCGCCGGTGAGGACCACCACCCGCACGGCTTCGTCCTCCCGGGCCCGGGCGAGGGCGGCCCGCAGCTCCCCCATGACCGCCCACGACAGGGCGTTGCGGCGCTCGGGCCGGTTGATCGTCACCCGGGCGACGTGGCTCGTGGTGTCGACCTCGTACAGGACTGCGTCGGACCCGGCGCTCATCGAACGGGCACCGTAGTGCCGCGGGCGCACGCGGGGCCTCCGGTACCGTGGCGGCGTGTACTACGCCGTGATCGCGGTGGCCATCGGCCTCGTTGTCGGGCTGCTCACCGGCGGCCGCCTCCGGCACCTGGCGCGCCACCGGTTCCGGTGGTGGCTGCTGCTGCCCGCCGGCATCGCGCTGCAGGCGCTCGGCACCCGGCTGGACCTCGCGATCGGCTTCGAGCTGGTGGTGGCCTCGTACGCCTGCCTCGCCCTGTTCGGGCTCCGCAACCTGCACATGGCCGGCATGGTCATCGTGGTGCTGGGCCTGGTCATGAACCTGGTGCCGATCGTCGCCAACGGCGGCATGCCGGTGCGCCCGTCGGCCGTCGTCGCCGCTGGCGTCGCCACCTGGGACGAGGTGCACCAGCTCGAGCTCGGCGGCAAGCACCACCTGGAGCGCCCGACCGACGAGTGGATGATCCTGGCCGACATCATCCCCGTCCCGCCGCTGCGGGAGGTGCTGTCGTTCGGCGACCTGGTGCTCAGCGCCGGCATCGCCAACGTGCTCGTCGGGCTCATGCGCCCACCTCCCGGCTACCGCCGCCGGCGTGACGCCGGCGTCACCGACGAGTGGGACGACGAGGTCATCGACCTCACCGAGCCGTTGCGCGAGCGCGCCGAGCGCGACGAGATCGCCGAGCGCCTCCGCTCTCTGTAGCAGCCGGGTTCCGACGTCGCACCGGCGCCCGCCCTCCAGGTCCCGGGCGGGGTCTGCACCGGCCTCCACCACTGACGGAGGCCGCGACACGGTCGGTCAACCGGTGGCCATCGGCCGGGCGGAGCCGTCGGGGTTGCGGCCGACCTTCCGGCACAGGCGCGCCCAGGCGGCTCGCCGTTGCGCGTCGGGGTGGCGGGCCGGGTCGATCCGTGGCGGATCGGTCCCAGCTCGGCGGGCGGAGGGGTCCGTTCCGGTAGGCGGGTCTGGTCCGGCAGCCGGGACGGTCACCGGGTCGGTCGCTCGTCGGCCCTGCGGTACGTCTCCTGGCGGCGGGCCGTGCTCGGGTGGTGCCTCGAAGGGGTCCGGTGGTGGGTCGTTGCCGGGGTGGGTGTCGACGGGGTGGGGTGGTGGGTCGGGTTCGGTGTTGCGGGGTCGGCTGCGGTTGTGGAACCCGCAGGCGACGCGGCCGTTGTCGGTGGTGGTGGGCCCGCCGTGCTCGTAGGGCCAGATGTGGTCGACCTGGGCGGTGTCGGCGGGTTCGTGGCAGCTGGGGTGGAAGCACCAGCGGTCCCTGACCTGGATGGCTCGGCGGGTGGCGCCGGTGAACAGGCGTTGTTCGACGCCGACGTCGATGACCCGGCTGGGGCTGTCGAACACGACCCGCTCGATGAGCGCTTCATCGAGCCAGGGCACGAGCGCCCCGGGAGCGACCACCGTGCCGGAGGCCAGCTCGCAGACCCGCCCGGCGAAGGTCTCGTAGCCGACGAGCACGGTGAACAGCGGGGCGGGTCGGCGGCCGTTGGCTGGTGCGGTGCGGGACCGGCGGGCCATCTCGACCAGAGCATCCGCCCGGCGCTGAGCGGGGGTGCGGGCGAGCTCGTCGATGGTGGGCTTGCGGCCCAGTCGTTGCTTGGCTTGCGCCCAGTCCTGGTCGAACAGGCGCTTTTCGAGCCGGGCGAGCTCGCCGGCGACGATCGTCCCCGAGATCGGGTCGAGGACCAGGTCACCGAGCCACATGCCATCGAGGGACTCGGACAGGTGCACCCGGCGCCGTTCCTGCTGGGCCTCGGTGTCGGCCTCGGCCCGGTCGGGGTCCGCGGCCTGGCACCAGTAGTCCACGGCCCGGGCGAACACGAAGAAGCTGTGCTCGCGGGCCGTGTCAACGAGGCCGGCCTCGGCGGTGTCGAAGTCCTCGGCTCGGCCACCGGCGCGGGCCCGGGTGAGCTTTTCGACGTGCGCGGTGCCGATGCGTCCGGCCAGCCACGCCGCCGCCGTCGCGGGCATCGCCCGCACGGCCCGCCCGAGGCGAACCCAGCGCCGGGCCTCGCCTTCGGGGCAGCGGGTCTGGGTGGCGATCCACGCCGCTGCGGTGCGGGCCCCGTCGACCCGGTGCAGGCGACGGGCGTCGAAGCTCGCCGCCAGCGTGGCCGTGGCCGCCTCCAGCTGCGCCCGCGCCCGGTGCAGCGCCACCAGGGCGGGACCGAGCTCGCTGTCAGCGAACCCTTCGGGATCAAGCGCAGCGACTGCGTCGACCTCGGCCACCAACTCATCGAACATAGACTAGAAGCATACCAAACACCTGTATCACCAACACCCCCCGATCTGGGCCGTTCGGCCCATTTCGCTTCCGGATCTGCCGATCGTGCGTCAGTGTCTGGGTGCTCGTGCGTCTCCGACTGTGACAACCCCATGACGTTTAACAGGAGCCCCCTGTTCAACAGCAACCACACCAGTTACTCTCCATCCGCCCAACAACCGAGCGCATGAACGAAAAGCGCTCAGGTACGGGCGGTTAGGACCGATAGGAAGCAGGCGTCGGCCAGGCACGACCGGTCGAAACCGGCACGTTGACAACCGAGCCAGGGGATAGACGGCGAAGGCGCGCCGTTGGTCGCAGCACAACCCCGAGCGGAGCGGAGCGAGCTCCTCCCACCGGTTAGCGGACGTGGGAGAGATCAAACAATCCGCAAAGGGGGTGCATCACATGAAGAAGGCACGCGTCCGCATGCTGGC
>SIRW01000083.1 GCA_004366205.1 Actinomycetota bacterium
TGCCGGGGCGACGACCTGGGCGACCTCGGGGCCCTGTTCGGCAACCTCTTCGGCCGGCGGGGCCGCGCCGGCGCCGGCGCCGCCGCCGGGCCCCGCCGCGGCGCCGCCCTCGAAGCCGAGCTGCACCTGGGGTTCGAGGACGCCGTGCGGGGCGTCACCACCACGGTGCACCTCACCAGCGAGGCGACCTGCAGCACCTGCACCGGCACAGGGGCCCGACCCGGCAGCACACCGGTCGTGTGCAGCGCCTGCGGCGGCCGGGGGGTCCGAGAGGAGAACCAGGGGCTGTTCAGCTTCAGCCAGCCGTGCGTGGCCTGCGCCGGGCGGGGCGTGCGCATCGACGACCCGTGCCCCACGTGCGCCGGGACGGGGGTCGAGCACCGGCCCCGCCAGGTGAAGGTGCGGATCCCGCCGGGGGTCGACGACGGCCAGCGCATCCGGCTGAAGGGCCGGGGCGCGCCCGGCCGCGACGGCGGCCCCCCCGGTGACCTCTACGTGGTGGTTCGGGTCGGCGCGCACCCCGTGTTCGGCCGGCGCGGGCGCGACCTCACGATCACCGTGCCCATCACCTTTCCCGAGGCCGCCCTCGGCGCCGAGATCGCCGTGCCGACCCTCCAGGGCCCACCGGTCACCATCCGCATCCCCCCCGGCACGCGGTCCGGGCGCACGTTCCGCGTCAAGGGCCGGGGCGTGCCCGGCGGCAAGCGGCCGGGCGACCTGCTGGTCACCGTCGAGGTGGCGGTGCCGGCCCGACTGTCCGACGCCGAGCGGCGCGCCGTCGAGGACCTGGCGGCGGCCACCACCGAGTCCCCCCGCGAGCACCTGGGAGTGAGCGATGTCACGAGGGCGTGACCGTGCCGTGTACGTCATCTCCGTCGCCGCCGAGCTGGCCGGCGTGCACCCCCAGACCCTGCGCATCTACGAGCGCAAGGGCCTGGTCGACCCGGCCCGTACGGGCGGCGGCAGCCGGCGCTACAGCGACGAGGACCTCGAGCGGCTGCGGCGCATCCAGGACCTGACCGCGGAGGGCCTCAACCTGGCGGGGGTGAAGCGGGTGCTGGAGCTCGAGGACGAGGTCGCCCGCCTGCGGGCCGAGATCGACCGGGCCCGCGAGGAAGCGCGCGAGGCCGTCGAGCGGACGCATCGACGGTACCGGCGCGACCTCGTGCCGCTCTCGCAGGCCGTGGAGCTCTGGGGCCGCCGCTCGGCGGGGGGCTAGGGTTCCCGAGTTGATACGACCTATATCAAGTTTTCTGCGTCAGAGGCTATCGTAGATCCCATGGCAGCACTGGACCCCAACCGCTGGACGATCCGCACCCAGGAAGCGTTCCGGGTGGCGATGGACCGCGCCCGGGCCGACAACCACGCCGAGGTCACGCCCGACCACCTGCTCGCCGCCCTGCTCGGCCAGGAGGAGGGCGTCGTGCTGCCCGTGCTCCAGCGGGTGGGGGTGGCCCCGCTCGCCGCCCGCAACGCGGTGGAGGAGCGGCTCGGCCGGCTCCCCAAGGCCTACGGCGCCGAGGCCACGATGAGCCGGGCGCTCCGCGACCTGCTGGAGCGGGCCGACCGCACCCGGGCCGACCTGGGCGACGAGTACCTGTCCACCGAGCACCTGCTGCTCGAGCTGGCCGAGCAGGTGCAGGTCAGCCGGGAGGACCTGCTCGGCGCCCTGCGCGAGGTCCGGGGCAGCGCCCGGGTCACCTCGCAGAACCCCGAGGAGTCCTACCAGGCGCTGGAGCGCTATGGCCGCGACCTCACCGAGGCCGCCCGGGCCGGCAAGCTCGATCCCGTCATCGGCCGCGACGACGAGATCCGCCGGGTCATCCAGGTGCTGTCGCGCCGCACGAAGAACAACCCGGTGCTGATCGGCGAGCCCGGGGTGGGCAAGACCGCCATCGTCGAGGGGCTCGCCCGCCGCATCGTCGAGGGCGACGTGCCCGAGGGCCTGAAGAACAAGCGGGTCATCGCCCTCGACCTGGCGGGCATGGTCGCGGGCGCCAAGTACCGGGGCGAGTTCGAGGAGCGGTTGAAGGCGGTCCTGCGCGAGATCGCCGAGAGCGAGGGCGAGGTCATCACCTTCATCGACGAGCTCCACACGATCGTCGGTGCCGGCGCCGCCGAGGGGGCCATGGACGCCGGCAACATGATCAAGCCCATGCTCGCCCGAGGCGAGTTGCGCATGATCGGCGCCACCACCCTCGACGAGTACCGCAAGCACGTCGAGGCGGACGCCGCCCTCGAGCGCCGGTTCCAGCCGGTCTTCGTGGGCCAGCCCTCCGTCGAGGACACCATCGCCATCCTCCGCGGCCTGAAGGAGCGCTACGAGGTGCACCACGGCGTGCGCATCCAGGACGCCGCTCTGGTCGCGGCCGCCGTGCTCTCCGACCGCTACCTCACGGGCCGGTTCCTGCCCGACAAGGCCATCGACCTCGTCGACGAGGCGGCCAGCCGGCTGCGCATCGAGATCGACTCGATGCCCACCGAGATCGACGTTGTGGAGCGGCGCATCCGTCAGCTCGAGGTGGAGCGGGTGGCGCTGGCCAAGGAGACCGACGAGGCCAGCCGGGAGCGGCTCGAGGCGCTCGACCGCGAGCTTGCCGAGCTGCGCGAGCAGGCCACGGCCATGAAGGCGCACTGGGAGGCCGAGAAGGAGGCCATCGCCACGATCAGGTCGCTCAAAGAGGAGCTCGAGCACCTGCGCACCGAGGTCGAGCGCGAGACCGACCTCGAGCGCGCCGCTGAGATCCGCTACGGCCGGATCCCCGAGCTCGAGCGCCGGGTGGAGGAGGCCACGAAGCGGCTCGCCGAGCTGCAAGCCGAGCAGAAGATGCTGAAGGAGGAGGTCGACGAGGAAGACGTCGCCGAGGTGGTCTCCAAGTGGACGGGGATCCCCGTCAGCCGCCTCATGGAGGGCGAGGTCGAAAAGCTCGTGCGCATGGAGGACGTGCTGCATGAGCGGGTGGTCGGCCAGGAGGAGGCGGTCCGGGCCGTGGCCAACGCCATCCGCCGGAGCCGGGCGGGCCTGTCCGACCCGCACCGGCCGATCGGCTCGTTCCTGTTCCTCGGACCCACCGGTGTGGGCAAGACCGAGCTCGCCCGCACGCTCGCGGAGTTCCTGTTCGACGACGAGCGGGCCATGATCCGCATCGACATGGGGGAGTACCAGGAGCGGCACACGGTGGCCCGGCTCATCGGCGCGCCGCCCGGCTACGTCGGCTACGAGGAGGGAGGGCAGCTCTCCGAGGCCGTGCGACGCCGGCCGTACTCGGTCGTGCTGCTCGACGAGATCGAAAAGGCCCACAGCGACGTGTTCAACGTGCTGCTCCAGGTGCTCGACGACGGCCGCCTCACCGACGGGCAAGGCCGCACGGTGGACTTCACGAACACCGTGCTGATCATGACCTCGAACCTGCCGGGCGACCCCGCCGACTTCTTCAAGCCCGAGTTCATCAACCGCATCGACGAGATCATCCGCTTCAAGCCGCTCACCGAGGCCGACATCGAGCGGGTGGCCGCCATCCAGCTCGACCGGCTGCGCAAGCGGGTCGGCGAGCGGCGCATCACCCTCGAGGTCACCGACGCCGCCCGGGCGCGCCTGGCCGCCCTTGGCTACGACCCCGTCTACGGGGCCCGGCCGCTCAAGCGGGTCATCCAGCGCGAGGTCGGCGACCGCCTCGCCATGGCGCTGCTCGAGGGCGCCTTCGGCGACGGCGACACCGTCACGGTCGACGCCGAGGGCGACGACATCGTCCTGCGCTGAGCGCACCTCGAGCCGTCCGGAAAACGTCACAAGCCGGACGTTTGCCGCGCGCTGCGTGTGAATATTTTCACTGTTCGTGACGCCGCAGCAGGAGTCCACACGAATCGCGCTGAATCAGACGCCCAGCGTGGGAGGTACCTGCGTCGGGGCGACCGCCCCCGTTCCACTGGGAGAGCGACATGAACCTGAGACGAACCCTGACCGCGGCCGGCGGTCTGGCGGCAGGGTTCCTGCTGTTGATGACCGGCCCCGCCGCCGCCCACGGCGGCAGCGACGACCCTTTCGGCAGCGAGAACACGATCACCGTCGCCATCAGGGGCGGCAACGGCGGCCACACGGTGGGCGAGGCGTGGGTGCTGCGCGTCGACGACGGCGACGGCACCGAGACGCTCAAGATCCACCTCCACGCCGACCAGATCAACGAGTCGAAGGTGTTCCTCAGCGACGCACCCTTCACCAGCAGGGTCAATCCTGGCCACTGGCCCGCCGAGGACACGTTCCACTACGGCGGCGCCACCGGCAACGGGATCACGGCGATCGACTACGTGATCGACCTCGGCGACCGCTACGCCGGCAAGGACCTGTTCGCCCAGATCCACGTCGTGGTCCCCGGCGACACCGCCTACGCCGGTTGGCAGCCCGGTTCACCACACTACGGCAACCTGCCCATCCCGCAGCCGGAGCCGGAGTCGTGTCCTGCGGGGCAGGTGATGGTGGATGGCGTGTGTGTGACGCCGGCGCCGCAGCCTGAGCCGCAGCCGCAGCCGGAGCCGGAGTCGTGTCCTGCGGGGCAGGTGATGGTGGATGGCGTGTGTGTGACGCCGGCGCCGCGGGGCGGCACCGAGCCCACCATCAGCGAGACGGTCGACCCGGCACCCGCCGTGCTCGACACCATCGCCGAGGCACCCGCCGAGGCGGCTCCCGTCGCCCCGGAGGCCATCGAGGTCGAGCCGGCGGTCACCGGGGCCCCCGCCGGCGAGGTGGGCGAGGCCGAGGTCGAAGCCGTGGTCGCCGGTGTCGAGGTGACCCGGACGCTGCCCCGCACGGGCGGCGACCTGGTCCCCATGGCCCTGCTCGGGCTGATCCTCGTGCTGCTCGGTGCCGGTGTCACCCGGCTCGAGCGGCGCCTGGCCTGATCGACAGCAGCGAACCGACGACGAGAACCGACACGGACCGGGAGGGGCGATGGCGCCCCTCCCGGTCCGCGTCCGGCCCCAATCCATGCCAGACCGGCCGGGCCGCCCCACTACACTCCTGCTACCGGCAGAGCACCAGAAGCGACAGGAGACGCGCGTGCCCGGGACGGTGATCGTCGGCACCCAGTGGGGCGACGAGGGCAAGGGCAAGCTGACCGATGTCCTGGCCGGTGAGATGGACATGGTGGTCCGCTACCAGGGCGGCCACAACGCGGGCCACACCATCGTGGTCGGCGAGCAGAGCTTCGCCCTGCAGCTCATCCCGAGCGGCATCCTGCACCCTCACATCGTGAACGTGATCGGCAACGGCCTCGTCGTCGACCCCCGGGTGCTCCTCGCCGAGCTCGACGCCCTCGAGGCGCGAGGCATCGACACGGCGAACCTCGTGGTGAGCGGCAACGCCCACCTGATCCTCCCGTACCACCAGGAGCTCGATCGCCTCTACGAGCGCTACCTGGGCTCGAACAAGCTGGGCACCACGAGATCGGGCATCGGGCCCGCCTACGCCGACAAGGCCGCACGCGTGGGCCTGCGGGTGCAGGACCTGCTCGACCCGAAGATCTTCCGGGCCAAGCTCGACCTGGTGCTCAAGGAGAAGGCCGCGATCCTGGCCAAGGTCTACAACCGCCTCCCACCCGACCCGGCCGCCATCGCCGAGGAGTACCTCGACGTCATCGCCCCCCGGCTCGCGCCCCGCATCGTCGACTCGGTGAACCTGATCCACCGCTTCCTCGAGGACGGCAAGCACGTGATGTTCGAGGGCGCCCAGGCGACCTTCCTCGACCTCGACCACGGCACCTATCCGTTCGTGACGTCCTCGAACCCCATCGCGGGGGGCGCCTGCGCCGGGGCCGGCGTCGGGCCCCGCCACCTCGAGCGGATCATCGGGATCACCAAGGCCTACCTCACCCGGGTCGGGTCGGGCCCGTTCCCGACCGAGCTGCACGACGACGTCGGTGACCTGCTCGTCGACCGGGGCCACGAGTACGGCACCAACACCAAGCGCCGCCGCCGCACCGGCTGGTTCGACGCCGTGATGCTGCGCCACGCCGTGCGCCTCAACAGCCTCACCGAGATCTTCCTGACCAAGCTCGACGTGCTCGACCCCCTCGAGTCGATCAAGGTGTGCGTCGCCTACGAGGTCGACGGCGAGCGCGTCACCGAGCTGCCCTACCACCAGTCCGACCTGCACAAGGCGGTGCCGGTGTACGAGGAGCTGCCGGGCTGGCGCACCGACTGCTCGGGGGCGACCACCCTCGACGAGCTGCCCGGCGCCGCCCGTGACTACGTCCTGTTCCTGGCCGACCAGGGCGGCGTGCCCGTGAGCTTCGTCGGCGTCGGTCCCGAACGGCGCCAGACCGTCCACGTGGCATGACCGGCGGCGGGTCGTGAGGGTCTGCGTCGTCGGCTCCGGTGGCCGCGAGCACGTGCTGGCCGATGTGCTCGGCCGCACGGCCGATGTCGTGGTCACGCCTGGCAACCCGGGCATCCCGGGGAGCACCGGCACGGCCCCCGAGGACGTCGACGCCGACCTGTTCGTCATCGGTCCCGAGGCGCCGCTCGTCGACGGGCTCGCCGACCGCCTCCGGGCCCAGGGCAAGCTGGTGTTCGGGCCCGGCGCCGACGGCGCCCGGCTGGAGGGCTCCAAGGCGTGGATGAAGGAGGTCCTCGAGGCGGCGGGCGTGCCCACCGCCCGCTACCGGGCCTTCGACCACGACGAGGTCGATGCGGCCGTCGCCTACCTCGAGACCCTGCCGGGCCCGTGGGTCGTGAAGACCGACGGCCTCGCCGCCGGCAAGGGCGTGCTCGTCGCCCACACGATCGACGAAGCGGCCGCCGACGTTCGGGCCAAGCTGGCGGGCGAGTCGTTCGGCGCCGCCGGGCGCCGGGTCGTGATCGAGGAGGGCTTCACGGGCCCGGAGCTGTCGGTGCTGGCGATCTGCGACGGGCGCCAGGCGATCGCCCTCGCCCCCGCGCAGGACTTCAAGCGGGTCGGCGACGGCGACCAGGGCCCCAACACGGGCGGGATGGGCGCCTACTCGCCCGTGCCCCTCGCCGGCCCCGACGTCGTCGCCCGGATCATGGAGGAGGCCGTCACCCCCACGCTCCGGGAGCTCAGCCGCCGGGGGATCGACTACCGGGGCGTGCTCTACGCCGGGATGATGCTCACCGCCGGCGGCCCCCGCGTGATCGAGTTCAACGTGCGCTTCGGCGATCCCGAGGCCCAGGTGGTGCTTCCCCGCATCGAGACCGACCTGGCCCAGCTCCTCGCCGAAGCGGCGGCCGGCGACCTACGCACCGAACCCCGGTTCGCCGCCGACGCCGCGGTCATCGTGGTCTGCGCCGCCGAGGGCTACCCTGCCTCGACCCGCACCGGCGACGTCATCGAGGGCTTCGACGAGGCGCGTGCCGTCCCGGGCGTCGAGCTCTACTGTGCGGGCGTGGCGCGCGACGACCGGGGCCGGCTCGTCACCGCCGGTGGGCGAGTGCTCGGCGTGACGGCCCGGGCCGGCGACCTCCGCACGGCGCGGCAGCGGGCCTACGAGGCCGCCGAACGGCTGCGCTGGCCCGGCATCCACTTCCGGCGCGACATCGCGGCCGAGGCCGCGGGGGTGCCGGTGCGGTGAGCGGGGCGGGGCGCCGGACGTGGGGTCAGAAGCCCAGGGCGTGGGCGACGGGCACCGCCGCCACGGCCGCGCCACCGGCGACCACCAGGCCGACCAGCACCCGGCCCGCCATGGCGTGTGACCGCTCCTCGTCACCGACCCGGCCCCGGCGGGCTGTCGAGCGGACACCGGCCGCGGTGAACGCGCACGGGATGCAGTACGGCGGCTTGCTCTCGCCGTGGGTGAACACCAGGCACTCGGCGCAGAAGGCGTGGCCGCAGCTGCGGCAGCGTCCGGTCGCCTCGTCGAAGGGGTGTGCCTCGCAGTTGCCCGCCATGGTGGTACCTCTCGATCGCTCGCTTCCCGGCTTGGCGTCGCCTGGTTCCCAACGTACGGGGACGGTCACGCTGGGCGCATGGGCCGGACGGCTCATCACGCTCCGTGTCTTCATCGGCGCCTCCCGCCAGGTTCTTGAACCGCCGCGCAGACGATCCCGGATGCGCACCATGGCGGCGGTTCGGGCGAGCGTGCGGCGATGACCGGAACGCTCCCCAACGTCCTGGCCGCCCGGTACGCGAGCACGCCGATGGTCGAGCTGTGGGCGCCGACCCACCGGGTGGTCCTCGAGCGGCGGCTGTGGGTCGCGGTGCTCGAGGCGCAGCGGGCGGCGGGCCTGGAGGTGCCCGAGGGCGTGGTCGAGGCGTACCGGGCGGTGATCGAGCAGGTCGACCTCGACTCGATCGAGGCGCGTGAGCGCGTCACCCGCCACGACGTGAAGGCGCGCATCGAGGAGTTCTCGGCGCTCGCCGGCCATGAGTGGATCCACGCCGGCATGACCTCCCGGGACCTCACCGAGAACGTCGAGCAGCTCCAGGTCCGCAGCGCCCTCGAGCTCGTGCGGGACCGTGCCGTGACCGCCGTCGCCCGCCTGGCCGAACGGGCCGCCGAGCACGCCACCACCGCGCTCACCGCCCGGACCCACAACGTGCCCGCCCAGGCCACCACGCTCGGCAAGCGCTTCGCCGTCGCCGGCGAGGAGCTGCTGGTGGCGATCGAGCGGGTCGAGGAGCTGCTCGCCCGCTACCCGCTGCGGGGCCTGAAGGGCCCGGTCGGCACCCAGGCCGACCAGCTCGAGCTCCTGGGCGACGCCGCACGGGTGGCCGAGGTCGAGGCGGCGGCGGCCCGGCACCTGGGCTTCGAGGCGGTGCTCACCAACGTCGGCCAAATCTACCCCCGCTCGCTCGACCTCGACGCCGTCTCGGCTCTCGTGCAGCTCGCCGCCGCTCCCGCCAACCTGGCCACCACCATCCGCCTCATGGCCGGGCACGACCTGGCCGGCGAGGGGTTCGCCGCCGGCCAGGTCGGCTCGTCGGCCATGCCCCACAAGATGAACGCCCGCTCCTGCGAGCGCGTCGGCGGCCTCGCCGTGGTGCTGCGCGGGCACCTGGCGATGGTCGCCCAGCTCGCGGGGAGCCAGTGGAACGAGGGCGACGTGTCCTGCTCGGTGGTGCGCCGGGTCGCCCTGCCGGACGCGTTCCTCGCCGCCGACGGCCTCTTCGAGACGTTCCTGCACGTGCTCGACGACCTGGAGGTGGTGACGGTTGCCATCGAGCGGGAGCTCGCCCGCCAGCTCCCCTTCCTCGCCACCACCAAGGTGCTGCTCGCCGCCGTGCGGGCGGGGGTCGGCCGGGAGGAGGCGCACCACGTCATCGGCGAGCACGCCGTTGCCGTGGCCCGGGCCGTGCGGACCGGTGAGGCCGAGCCCGACGAGCTGTTCCGGCGGCTCGCCGCCGACGACCGCCTGCCCCTCAGCCGCGACCAGCTCGACGACCTCGTCGCCGACCCCGCCGAGTTCGTGGGCACCGCCGGCGAGCAGGTGGCGGCCTTCGTGCGGCGGGCCGAGGCGCTCGTCGCCGCGCACCCCGACGCCGCCCGCTACCGGCCGGAGCCCCTGCTGTGACGATCGGGCTGCCGCTGCTGTACTCCGGCAAGGTGCGCGACGTCTACGACGCCGGCGACGGCCGGCTGCTCCTCGTGACCTCCGATCGGGTGTCGGCCTTCGACGTGGTGATGGCCGAGCCGATCCCCGACAAGGGCCGGGTGCTGACGGCGATGTCGGCGTTCTGGTTCGAGCACCTCGCCCACGTCGCGCCCAACCACCTGCTGTCCACCGACCTCGCCGACCTGCCCGAGGCGGCGCAGGCACCCGAGCTGGCCGGGCGGGTCATGCTCGTGCGCCGGGCCGAGATGCTCCCCGTCGAGTGCATCGTGCGCGGCTACCTCGCGGGTTCGGCGTGGAAGGAGTACCGGGCGGGCGGCACCATGCACGGGACCCGGCTCCCCGCGGGCCTGGAGGAGTCGGCCCGGCTTCCCGAGCCCGTGTTCACCCCCTCGACCAAGGCCGAAGCCGGCGACCACGACGTGAACATCAGCTTCGAGGACGCCGCCGCCCGCATCGGCCGCGACCTCGCCGAGCAGGCCCGCGACGTCTCGCTCGAGCTGTACCGGCGGGGGGCGGCGTGGGCCGCTGAACGGGGGATCATCATCGCCGACACCAAGTTCGAGCTCGGCCTGCTCGACGGCGAGCTCGTGGTGGCCGACGAGCTGCTCACGCCCGACTCGTCCCGCTTCTGGGCGGCGGGCGCCTGGCGGCCGGGAACCACGCCGCCGTCGTTCGACAAGCAGCCCCTCCGCGACCACCTCGACGCCCTCGACTGGGACAAGCGACCCCCCCCACCGCCGTTGCCGCAGGAGGTGATCGACGCCAGCCGGGCCCGCTACGTCGAGGCCTACGAGCGCATCACCGGCCTGCGGCTGGCCGACTGGCCCGGTGCGACCCCGGCGGCGTGAGAGAGTAGGGACATGCAGTTCTCCGTGCTCGTCGAGGTGACCCTCCGGCCCGGTGTCGCCGACCCCCAGGGGGCCACCATCGAGCGGTCGCTGCCCGCGCTCGGCTTCACCGAGGTGCGGGGCGTCACGGTGGGCAAGGCCATCCGGTTCACGATCGAGGCCGCCGGTGAGGACGCCGCCCGGGCCCGGGTCGCCGAGCTGTGCGAACGGTTCCTCACCAACCCGGTCATCGAGGACGCCCGCATCGAGCTGCACGAGGTGGCCGCGGCCCGATGAGCGCCCGGGTCGGCGTCGTGCTGTTCCCCGGCTCGAACTGCGAGCAGGACGTGATCGAGGTCGTCCGAGCCCTCGGTGGCCACGCCGAGATCCTCTGGCACGGCGACCGCAGCGTCGGCGGGGCCGACGCCGTGGTCGTCCCCGGCGGGTTCGCGCACGGCGACTACCTGCGTCCGGGGGCGATCGCCCGCTTCTCGCCGGTCATGGAGGCTGTCGCCGCCTTCGCCGCCGGCGGGGGCCCCGTCGTGGGCATCTGCAACGGCTTCCAGGTCCTCACCGAGGCGGGGTTGCTCCCCGGCGCCCTGCAGAAGAACCGGGGGCTCAGGTTCCTGTGCACACCCGTCGACCTGCGGGTCGAGACGGCCCGGTCGGCCCTCACGAGCGGCCTGGCCGAGGGGACCGTGCTGCGCATGCCGATCAACCACTTCGCCGGCTGCTACACCTGCGACGAGGAGACCCTCGCCGAGCTGCGCGCCGAGGATCGGGTCGTCCTGCGCTACGTGGACAACCCCAACGGCTCGATCGACGACATCGCCGGCGTCTGCTCGGCCGGTCGCAACGTCGTCGGCATGATGCCCCACCCCGAGCGCGCCAGCCACGAGCTGCTGGGATCGACCGACGGGCTGGTGCTGATCCGGGCCCTGCTGGAGTCGGCGGCGGTCAGCTCGAGCCGCGGCTGATCCCCGCCCGGCGCAGCACGTCGGCCGGCACACCCATCTCCCGCCAGGCCGCGTAGCTGATGCCCCGGCGCTCGCCGTAGTCGGCGGCGACCTTCACGAAGTCGTCCTCGAGCGGTTGCAGGTCGACCTGGGCCGAGAGCGCGTCGCGCTCACCGATGAGGTCGAGCCGCTCCTGGATGAGCGACAGGCGGGTGACCGGGCTGGCGCTCTCGAGCTTCTTGTCGATGGCGTCGAGGCGCTTCTGGATGGATTCCGGCGTGCGCTTGCGACCGCGCTTGGGCTTGTGGGCCTCGAGCGCGGCCAGGTAGCTGTTGATCATCCGGCTCTGGGCTCGCCCCTCGGCCATTGCGGCCTTCTGCTCGGCTGATACCACTCGCTTTTTGCGCTCTGCCATTGAGGCATTGTGCCCACATCCATTGAGCGGATCGCAAGCTGGCGTCGCGGGATTTCGTCCAGGCGTTAGCGTGAGGGCGTGCGCGCCGACCCGCCGAGCGACGAGCCGATCCACCGGGCCCTGGGGCTGACCGACGACGAGGCCGCCGCCATCGAGCGGCTCCTCGGGCGGGCCCCCAACCACCTCGAGCTCGCCATGTACGCCGTCATGTGGTCCGAGCACTGCTCGTACAAGTCGTCGCGGGTGCACCTCGGCCGCCTGCCCACCGAGGGCGACGCCGTGCTGGTCGGACCGGGCGAGAACGCCGGTGTGGTCGACGTCGGTGACGGCATCGCCGCCGCCTTCCGCATCGAGAGCCACAACCACCCCTCGGCGATCGAGCCGTACCAGGGGGCGGCCACCGGTGTGGGCGGCATCCTGCGCGACGTGTTCACGATGGGCGCCCGGCCCATCGCCCTCATGGACCCGCTGCGCTTCGGTCCGCTCGATGATCCCCGCAGCCGGTGGATCCTCGAGGGAGTCGTCGCCGGCATCAGCGGCTACGGCAACTCCGTCGGCGTGCCCACCGTGGGCGGCGAGACCGTGTGCGACGCCACCTACACCGGCAACCCGCTCGTCAACGTCTTCTGCCTCGGTGTGCTGCCCACCGACCGGCTCGTGCTGGGGCGGGCCTCGGGGGTGGGCAACCTGGCCGTGCTGCTCGGTTCCACCACCGGTCGCGACGGCATCGGTGGGGCGTCGGTGCTCGCCTCGGCGGGCTTCGGCGACGAGGAGGCCGAGGCCGACAAGCGCCCGAGCGTGCAGGTGGGCGACCCGTTCGAGGAGAAGCGGCTGATCGAGGCGTGCCTCACGCTGCTCGACGCCGGCCTGGTCGCGGGCATCCAGGACCTCGGGGCGGCCGGCATCACCGGGGCGACCAGCGAGACGGCGTCCCGGGGTGGTGCCGGCATGGACGTCGACGTGTCGGCCGTGCCGCTGCGCGAGCCGGGCATGGAGCCGTTCGAGATCATGACCAGCGAGTCCCAGGAGCGGATGCTCGCGATCGTCGAGCCCGGCGACCTCGACGAGGTGCTCGCCATCTGCGAGCGGTGGGAGGTGCGGGCCACGGTCATCGGCCGGGTCACCGGCACCGGCCGGCTGCGCGTCCTCGACGGCTTCGACGGCGAGGTGCTGGCCGACATCCCCGCGTCGACGCTCCACGAGGACGCGCCCCGGTACGAGCGGCCGATGGCACCGCCGCCGGCGCCGTCGGAGGCCGAGGCGAAGGCGGCCGACCCCGGCGCCGTGCCCGCCCCCGGCGACTGCGGGCCCGACCTGCTCGGCCTGCTGCTCGACACGTCGTGGGTGTGGCGCCAGTACGACCACCAGCTGTTCCTCAACACCGTCGAGGGCCCCGGCGGCGACGCCGCCGTGCTGCGCCTGAAGCACCCCACCACCGGTGCCGACACCGGTCGGGCGCTGGCGATCACCACCGACGGCAACCACGCCTGGTGCGCCGTCGACCCCCGCGCCGGCACCGCTCTCACCGTCGCCGAGGCGGTCCTGAACCTGGCCTGCGTCGGGGCCCGGCCGCTCGCGTCGGTGAACTGCCTGAACTTCGGCAACCCCGAGCACCCCGAGGTCATGTGGCAGCTCTCCGAGGCCGTCGACGGCATGGCCGAGGCGTGCCGGGCCCTCGGCGTCCCCGTCGTGGGCGGCAACGTCAGCCTCTACAACGAGTCGCGGGGCACGAACATCGACCCCACCCCGATCGTCGGGGTCCTCGGCCTGATCGACCGCCTCGACCGGCGCCCACCGGGCGTGCGGCTGGTCGCCGGCGCCACGCTGCTCCTCCTCGGCGAGACCGAGGCCGTGCTCGGCGGCTCGCTGTGGGGGCGCCAGCGCCACGGGCGGGCCGGCGGGCGGCTGCCGGCGCTCGACCTCCGCTACCACGCGGCGGTGTGCGACCTGGTGCGGGGGCTGGCGCTCGACGGCCTCCTCGCCGGTGTGCACGACGTCTCCACCGGCGGGCTCGCGGTGGCCCTCGCCGAGATGGCCCTGCACGCCCAGGTCGGCTTCCGGGTGGGCGGCGTCGCCGGCCACGCCGAGCTGTTCAGCGAATCCCCGTCGCGCGTCGTGGCCTGCGCCACCGGCGCCGCCGTGGCCGAGATCGAGCGTCGGGCGGGCGACGCCGGCGTCGCCGTCACCGTCCTGGGCGACGCCGGCGGTGACCGCCTCGTCGTCGACGGCCTGCTCGACGTCGGCCTCGCCGAGGCCACCGCCGCCTGGCGCGAGCGCCTCCCCGGCGCCCTGGCCGCGGGCGTGGAGCACTGAGCCCCGGCGCGCCGGCGGCCGATTCGCCCGGCGCCGGCTCCGGCAGGGCACACTAGGGGTCGTGGGTCCCCTGCCCCCCCACCAGGTCGTGGACGCCGGCGGCTCGCCCCGCGAGGCGTGCGGGGTGTTCGGGGTGTACGCCCCGGGCGCGGCCGTCGCCCAGCTGACCTACCTCGGCCTGTACGCCCTCCAGCACCGCGGCCAGGAGTCGGCCGGCATGGCCGTGAGCGACGGCGAGACCATCACGGTGGTGAAGGACATGGGCCTCGTCACCAACGTGTTCAACGAGCGCACCCTCGCGCCCCTGACCGGCCACCTCAGCGTCGGGCACACGCGGTACTCCACCACCGGATCGAGCACGTGGCGCAACGCTCAACCCGTCTACCGCGACACCGGCGCGGCGGAGTTCGCCCTGGGCCACAACGGCAACCTGGTGAACACCGAGGCCCTCGCCGCCGAGGCGGGGATGCTGCCGGGCACGGTCGCGAGCGACAGCGACCTCGTCGCCGAGCTGCTGGCCCACGAGATCGCCGCCGCGGGGGAGCGCAGCGACGGGCGCGAGCTCGAGCACGCCCTGCTCCGGCTCCTGCCCCAGCTCGAGGGGGCGTTCTCCTTCGTGCTCATCGACGAAGCCCACCTGATCGGCGTGCGCGACCCCAACGGCTTCCGGCCCCTGTGCCTCGGGAAGCTCGACACCGGCTGGGTCCTGGCCTCCGAGACGCCCGCGCTCGACATCGCCGGCGCCCACTTCGTGCGCGAGCTCGACCCCGGCGAGATGGTCGTCATCGACGCCGGCGGGGTCCGGTCGGTGCGGCCGTTCCCGGTCGAGCGCACCGACCCTCGCCTGTGCGTGTTCGAGTTCGTGTACTTCGCCCGGCCGGACAGCCGCCTCTACGGCCAGAGCGTGCACCGGGCCCGCCAGCGCATGGGCGAGCTGCTCGCCGAGCAGGCCCCGGTCGAGGCCGACATGGTGATGCCGGTGCCCGAGTCGGGGGTGCCCGCCGCCCAGGGCTACGCCCGGGCCAGCGGCATCCCCTACGGCGACGGCCTCGTGAAGAACCGCTACATCGGCCGCACGTTCATCGCCCCCGGCCAGGAGATGCGGGCCCGGGCCGTGCGGCTCAAGCTGAACCCCATCCGCGAGAACATCGAGGGCAAGCGCCTCGTCGTCGTCGACGACTCGATCGTGCGGGGCACCACCCAGAAGCAGGTCGTGGGCATGCTGCGCGAGTCGGGGGCGGTCGAGGTGCACCTGCGGATCATGTCGCCGCCCTACCGGTGGCCCTGCTACTACGGCATGGACACCGGCGACCGCGCCGAGCTGCTCGCCGCCAACCTCACCGTCGAGGAGATCCGCGACTACCTCGGGGTCGACAGCCTCGCCTACATCTCCACCGACCGGCTGGTCGAGGCCACGGGGGCGGTGGGCGCCGGGTTCTGCAACGCCTGCCTCACCGGCGACTACCCCGTGCCCGTGCCCGTGTCGCTGCGCAAGGACGTGCTCGAGAGCAACGACATCCCCCCGAGCGGTGTCGACACGCTGCTGCACGAGCCGGCGCCGAGGACCTGACCGGTGGGCGAGACCTACAAGGCGGCCGGGGTCGACATCGACGCGGGCGAGGCGGCCGTCGAGCGCATCAAGGACAAGGTGCGGGCCACCTTCCGGCCCGAGGTGGTGGGCGACATCGGCGGCTTCGGAGGCCTGTTCGCCTTCCCCCAGGGGCGCTACCGCGACCCCGTGCTCGTCTCCGCGACCGACGGGGTCGGCACCAAGGCCCTCGTCGCCCAGGCGGCCGGGCGCTTCGACACCATCGGGCTCGACCTCGTGGCCATGTGCGTGGACGACATCGTCTGCCAGGGGGCCGAGCCGCTGTTCTTCCTCGACTACATCGCGGTTGGTCGCCTCGACCCCGATCACATCGACCAGCTCGTCAGCGGCATCGTCGAGGGGTGCCACCAGGCCGGGTGCTCGCTCATCGGCGGCGAGATGGCCGAGCACCCCGGCGCCATGGATCCGGGCGAGTTCGACCTCGTGGGCTTCGCCGTCGGCGTGGTCGAGCGCGACCGCATCCTCAGCGGTGAGCACGTCGCACCGGGAGACGTGCTCATCGGCCTGCCGTCCCCGGGGCTGCGCAGCAACGGCTACTCGCTGGCCCGCCGGGTCCTGCTCGAGCGAGCCGGCCGCCGCCTCGACGAGCCCGCCTGGCCGGGCGCGACCCACGACCTGGCCACCGAGCTCCTCGAGCCGTCGGTGATCTACGCCCCGGCGGCGCTCGAGCTGCTCCGCCACGTCGAGGTGCGGGCGCTCGCCCACATCACCGGCGGTGGTCTCACCGGGAACCTCGCCCGGGTGCTGCCGCGGGGCGCCGACGCCGTCATCGATCCCCGCAGCTGGGAACGGCCCCGCATCTTCACCGAGATCCAGCGCGCCGGGCCGGTCGACGAGGCCGAGATGGTGCGGGTGTTCAACGTCGGGATCGGCATGGTCGCGGTCGTGCCCGCCGCCGAGGCGTTCCGGGCGCTCGACGTGCTGCGCACCGCCGGGCACCGCGCCGTCGAGCTCGGCGAGGTCACCCGCGGCGAGGGCCGGGTGCTGTTCACCCCGGGTTCCACCGACCGGAGCGCGTGAGGCGGGCGGGTCGTGGCGCGGGTGCTGATCGTCGACGACGAGCCCGACATCCTGCTGCTGCTGCGCATGACGCTCGAGGGGGCGGGCCACGAGACGCTCATGGCCGCCGACGGCGAGATGGCGTTGCGGCGCATCGACGACGACACGCCGGAGCTGGTGCTGCTCGATGTCATGATGCCGGTCATGGACGGGTGGGGGGTCCTCGAACGGCTCCGGGAGCGCGAGGCCGCGCCCCCGGTCATCGTCGTGTCGGCCATGAGCCGCGCCCAGGACGCCAGCCGGGCGATGGAGCTCGGAGCGGTGGAGTACCTCACCAAGCCGATCGACTTCGAGCGGCTGCTCCCACTCGTCGAGGAGGCCGTCCGCACCGGCGGTCCGAGCAGCCGATGACGGACCAGGGCCGCCGCTCCCGGTCCGCCGCGCCCCGGGGCCGGTTCCTCGCGGCCGTCGTCGCCCTGCTCCTGCTCGCAGCCTGCGCTGCGCCGAATCGCGAGATGACCGATGCCGACGCCCGTCTCTTCACCGAGCGGGCGCTCGAGGAGATGGGCTTCAGCCGCATCAGCGTGGAGGAGCGGGTCGTGCCCGGCGTGTACCCACCACGCGGCGCCCGCTCGGTGCCGGTCTGGACCACCCGGGCCCGCGTCGAGGGCGGCACGATCGAGCTGGCCGTCATGCGCGAGGGCGACCGGGCGGTCTTCGTGCAGGACCAGGACGACGACGGCGGCGAGCTGCTGACCGACCAGCAGTTCGAGGTGCTCGAGCGCTTCCGCTACAACCCCGCCGCCGAGCGGGCGCGCCAGGAGAAGCTCGTGCCCGCCATCGTGGCGGTGATCGTGCTGGTCGGGGCGGTGGCGGCTTCGGCGGCCGCCGGCTGGCGGCAGTGGCGGCGCCGTCCGGTGTGAGCCGGCAGGCTCAGACCTCCAGGAGCCGCCGGGCGGCGGCGAGGATGTCCTCGGCGCCGATCAGCAGCTCGGCCTCGAGGGGGGCGGCGAACGGGAATGCGGGCACGTCGGGTGTGGCCAGGCGCATGACCGGCGCGTCGAGGTCGTAGAACGCCTCCTCGGCGACCACGGCCGCCACCTCGGCGCCGACGCCGAAGCTGCGGTTGTCCTCGTGCACGACCAGCACCCGCCCCGTGCGGGCGGCCGCCGTGAGGACGGTGTCGGTGTCGAGCGGGGCGATCGTGCGCAGGTCGACCACCGTCGCGCCGCAACCGTGCTCGGCGGCCAGCCGCTCGGCGGCCTCGAGCGCCAGGTGCCGGTGCATCCCGTAGGTGATGATCGTGCAGTCGTCGCCCTCGCGCACCACGTCGGCCAGGCCGATCGGGACCCGCCACCCGTCGTCGTCGGGCACCGGGCCCGAGACCGCCCGGTAGGTGCGCTTGTGCTCGAGGAACAGCACGGGGTCGGGGTCCTCGACGGCCGCGCGCAGCATGCCGGCGATGTCCGCGGGCGTCGAGGGCGCGACCACCTTCATGCCGGGGATGTGGGCGTAGAAGGCCTCGATCGCCTGGGAGTGGTACAGGGCGCCGTGCACCCCGCCGCCCCACGGCGAGCGGATGACGAGTGGCACGTGGAAGTCGCCGTTGGAGCGGTAGTGGATGCGGGCGGCTTCGCTCGCGATCTGGTCGAACGCCGAGTGGATGAAGTCGGCGAACTGGATCTCGGCGATGGGCCGGCGGCCGCCCAGCGCGAGGCCGATGGCGATGCCGACGATCGACGACTCGGCGAGGGGTGTGTCGAGCACCCGGTCCCCGTAGGTGGCGTGCAGGCCCTCGGTGGCCTTGAACACCCCGCCCCGGGGCCCGACGTCCTCGCCCAGGATCAGGACGCGCTCGTCGGTGGCGAGCAGGCGCTCCTGGGTCCAGCGGACCGTGTCGATGACGTTGCGGTCGGTCGCCGGCCCGCCGGGAGGCGCGACGGCTGCGGGCGGCTCGGGCTCGTCGCCCCGGCCCTCGGGTGCGCCCGCCAGCGGGCGGAGCGGTCGGGCGAAGACGCGCGTGTAGGCGTCTGCCGGGTCGGGGTCCGGGGCGGCGTCCGCCTCCTTTACGGCACGGTCGATCTCGGCCCGGACCTCGGCGTCGATGCGCTCCTCGTCGGCCTCGGAGAGGAGCCGCTGCTCGATGAGGTACTGCTTCATCCGGGCGAGCGGATCCTTCTTGCGCCAGGCCTCGACCTCCTCGGGGCTGCGGTAGGTGCGGTCGTCGTCGTCGGACGTGTGGGCCAGGTAGCGGTAGGTCTTGCACTCGATCAGCCTCGGCCCCTCCCCGCGGGCGGCCCGGTGCACCGCCGCGCTGACGTGGCCGTAGACGTCGATCACGTCGTTGCCGTCGACGATGATCCCGGGCATGCCGTAGGAGTGGGCGTGCTGGGCGATGTCCTCCACCGCCGACTCCTTGTGGAGCGGCACCGAGATGGCGTAGCCGTTGTTCTCGCAGATGAACACCACCGGCAGCTGGTGGATGCCGGCGAAGTTGAGTGACTCGTGGAAGTCGCCCTTCGACGCGGCGCCGTCCCCGAAGTAGGCGACCACCACCCGGTCGCCGCCCTCGTGCTTGGCGGCGAGGGCGAGGCCGGCGGCGTGGGGCAGCTGGGTGGCGATCGGCGAGGACCCGGTGATGATGTTGCGCTCGGCCGAGCCCCAGTGGTTCG
Organism: Actinomycetota bacterium; assembly: GCA_004366205.1. Classification (GTDB taxonomy): domain Bacteria; phylum Actinomycetota; class Acidimicrobiia; order Acidimicrobiales; family CADCSY01; genus SIRW01. The sequence continues at coordinate 19,356 of SIRW01000083.1, forward strand.
GCATCTGGCGGCCGCCGGACGACGGGTCGCCGGGCTTGGCGAAGACGCCGAGCAGCACGTCGGTGGGGGTCATCCCGAGGGTCAGCACGACGCCGAGGTCGCGGTAGTAGGGCAGGACGACGTCGTGGCCGGGGCGCAGGGCCCACGCGGAGCCGACCTGGGCGCCCTCCTGGCCCTGGCAGCTCACGGCGAACGGGGCCCGGCCCTGGCGGTTCAGGGTCCAGATGCGCTGGTCGAGCAGCCGCGCCGTGAGCAGCGTGCGGTACATCCCCAGCAGGTCGTCGCCGTCGAGCCCGTAGCGGGTGTGGCGGTCGGCCAGGTGCAGGCCGGCCAGGTCGTCGCCGGCCCGCTCGCCGGCGTCGCTCCCCGTGCCGGTGTTCGTGGGCGCGGTCTGGGTCATGGTGCCTCCTGGCGGGCGGACTGGATGCGGCGCTCGGCCAGCCGCAGCGCGGCGGTGAGCGGGGTGACGTCCTCGGCGGCGGCGGTGGCGAGCACCGCGGCGGTGGTCGCTTGGATGCCGTCGATGCGCTCTCGGGCCCGGGCGCGGTCGTAGCCGCCGAGCTCTTCGGCGATGTTGATCACGCCGCCGGCGTTCACCACGAAGTCGGGGGCGTACAGGACGCCCTGCCGGGCGAGCCGGTCGGCGTCCGCCGGCTCGGCCAGCTGGTTGTTGGCCGACCCGCAGACGGCCGCGCAGCGCAGCTGGGGGATCGTCCGGGCGTTGAGCACCCCCCCGAGCGCGCACGGCGCGTACAGGTCGCAGTCGACCGTGTGCGCCCGCTCGACCTCCACGGCGGTGGCCCCGTGCTCGGCGACGGCCCGGTCGACCTTGGCGGGGTCGACGTCGGCCACCGTGACCTTGGCGCCCACCTCGACCAGGAGGGCGACGAGCGCTGAGCCGACCTTGCCGACCCCCGACACGACGACGTGGCGCCCGTCCAGCCCGGGGTCCCCCCACAGGTGCTCGGCGACGGCGTGCATGGCGCAGCGCACGCCCCAGGCCGTCGCCGGCGAGGGGTCGCCGGACCCGCCGGCCGACTCGCTGGTGCCGGTGACGTGGGGGGTCACCTGGCGGATCAGGTCCATGTCGGCGATGGTGGTGCCCACGTCCTCGGCGGTGAGGTAGCGCCCGCCGAGTGCGTCGACGGCGCGGGCGTAGGCCCGGATGAGCGCGTCGGTCCGCACCGTGCCGGGGTCGCCGATGACCACGGCCTTGCCGCCACCCAGGTCGAGCCCGGCCACGGCGTTCTTGTAGGTCATGCCGCGCGCGAGCCGCAGCACGTCGACGAGGGCGGCTGTCTCGTCGGGGTACGGCCGGAACCGGGTGCCGCCGAGCGCGGGACCGAGCACCGTCGAGTGCACGGCGATGATCGCTCGGAGCCCGGTCGGCTGGTCGTAGCAGAAGACCACCTGCTCGTGACCGCCGTCCTGCATGCGATCGAGGACCGTCACCTGTGATCGAGGGTACCCCGCGGCGCGTGTCAACGTATCGTGACTAGTCAGGGGTCAGGCCCAAGATGGCCCGATCGCGCTATCGACGGTGAAGGGGGCCGTTCCCTATCGTCAGGGCAGGAATCGGACACATGGAACCCGGGCCACCGAAGCGGCGGCCCTCGGCAAGAAGGACAAGCATGAGCCAGTTCGACGATCTCGACGCACCCGAGCGGCTGCTCACGCCTTCGGAGGTCGCCCAGCTCTTCCGCGTGAACCCCAAGACGGTCACGCGCTGGGCCCGGGCAGGCAAGCTCACCGCCATCCGCACGCTCGGCGGCCACCGGCGCTTCCGGGCCTCGGAGATCCAGCGTTGCCTCGAGGAGATGGCCCACGAGCCCGAGTGAGCCCGGGCCGCTCCGGGCCCTGCGACCGGAGCCGGTGACACCGGCAACCCGAGATCGATGAACGAACGGCGCCCCGATGGGCGCCGTTCGCCGTCGCGCCGGTAGCGTCACCCCGATGGCCACACCGAACGCGTCCTACTCGGTGCGCATCCGCGCCCAGATCGTCAACCAGCCCGGCACCCTCGGCCGTCTCGCCACCGCCATCGGCGAGGCCGGCGGCAACATCTCGGCGCTCGACATCGTCGAGGTGACCGGTGACCACATGGTGCGCGACATCACCGTGTTCGCCGTCGACGACAGCCACGTCGAGCGCATCCGCGACGCGGTCGACGCCGTCGAGGGCGTCACCGTGCAGAGCGTCCGGGACCGCACGTTCCTGATGCACGAGGGCGGCAAGATCGAGGTCGTCTCCAAGATCCCGCTGCAGAGCCGCGACGACCTCTCGATGGCCTACACCCCCGGGGTCGCCCGCGTGTGCCGGGCCATCGCCGAGGACCCCGGCGAGGTCCACAAGTTCACGATCAAGAAGAACTCCGTCGCCATCGTCACCGACGGCACGGCGGTGCTCGGCCTCGGCGACATCGGCCCGGAGGCCTCGCTGCCCGTGATGGAGGGCAAGGCGCTGCTGTTCCGGGAGTTCGCCGGGATCGACGCCTTCCCAATCTGCCTGCGGCTCGACCGCGAGGACCCCGCCGGCGCGGACCAGCTGGTGGAGGCCGTCGAGCGCCTCGAGCCCGTCTTCGGGGGCGTCAACCTCGAGGACGTTGCCGCGCCCCGGTGCTTCGACGTCGAGGAGCGCCTCAAGGACAGCCTCGGCATCCCGGTGTTCCACGACGACCAGCACGGCACGGCCGTGGTCGTGCTCGCCGCCCTGCAGAACGCGCTCAAGGTCGTCGACAAGGCCATGACCGACCTCAAGGTCGTGATCGCGGGCGTGGGCGCGGCGGGCGTGGCCATCGCCAAGATCCTCATGCAGGCTGGCGTGCCCAACGTGATCGGCGTCGACCGCAAGGGCGCCGTCTACGAGGGGCGCAGCGACCTCAACGCCGCCAAGCAGTGGTTCGCCGAGCACACCAACCCCGAGTCCCGCAAGGGCGCCATCCACGAGGTGATGCCGGGCGCCGACGTGTTCGTCGGGGTGAGCGGGCCGGGGTTGATCACCCGGGACGACCTGCGGGTCATGCACGACGACCCCATCGTGTTCGCCCTGGCGAACCCCGACCCTGAGATCCTCCCCGAGGAGGCGACCGGGCTGGCGGCGGTGATCGCGACGGGCCGCAGCGACTACCCGAACCAGATCAACAACGTGCTGTGCTTCCCCGGCATCTTCCGGGGCGCGCTCGACGCCGGTGCCACCGCCATCACCGAGAACATGAAGCTGGCCGCCGCCGAGGCCATCGCCGCCACCGTGCCCGACGACGAGCTGGCCGCCAGCTACATCGTGCCCAGCGTGTTCAACAAGCGGGTCGTGGAGCTTGTCGCCGCGGGCGTCGCCGAGGCCGCCCGCGCCGACGGCGTCGTCCGCGACCCCGGCGCCGCCTGAGCGGGGTCAGCCGCCCGACTCCTTCGCGAGCCAGCCCGCCACCTGGGCCACGAAGCCGTCGAGGTCGTCCAGCTGGTCGAGCGACCCGACCACGCGGTCGTCGTCGACGATCGCGTAGCGGTGCACGAGGAGGTTCCTGAAGCCGACCGCCCGGGCCACGCGCGCCGCCAGGCCGCCGTCGAGCACGCCGTGCCGGCCCAGCAGGCGGACCGCGTCGGCGTTGTCGGCGGGCGGTCCCCACCCCTCGGACGCGCAGATGTGGTGGGCGACGTTGATCACGCCCTCGATCGAGGTCACGAAGCGGTACTTCAACCCCGAGAGCCGCTCCTCGTCAGCGCGCAGTGCCGCCCGGTCGTCGGCGGCGCGGGCGTGCAGGTAGGCGAGCTCATCGGTGACACCCTGAAGGAGTCGTGCCAGCCGGCGCTCATCGACCACGGCGAGCCTCGAGGAAGTCCCGGGTGATCCAGCGCTGACGCCACTCCTCGTCCAGGTACACGAGGCGGGTGCCGGACTGCCAGCGCACGCGTGCGGGCGGATCGTCCTCGAAGAGCAGCCGACCGTGGAGCGCGACCCGTCCCGCGAGCTCGAGGGGCGCGGTGTCGAGGATCAGGAGGTCGACGTCCGGTGGGAGGTCGACCGACCAGGGATCGGGGGGGTCGGCGCCCCACCAGGCGGCCACGTCGAGGTCGGAGTCGGGTCGAGCCGTGCCGGCTGCCCGGCTGCCGTGCACGAACGCGAAGCGAGCGCCCGCCGCCCGCAGCGCCGTGGCGACGGCCGTCTCGTCGAACGCTCCACCGGTCGTGCCGGCACCGGGCGCCACACCGTCGACGGTACCGCACGCCGTAGGGCGTTCGTGGTGGTCGGGACCGGCGTCGATCCGGTGACCTCGCGCTTTTCAGGCGCGCGCTCTGCCAACTGAGCTACCCGACCGTGATCTTCGATTGTGGCGGTCCCGACGGGATTTGAACCCGCGACCTCCGGCTTGACAGGCCGGCGTGCACTCCAAACTGCACCACGGGACCTCGACTGTGGCTTCTTCGCGCCCCCAACGGGATTCGAACCCGTGCTGCCGCCTTGAAAGGGCGGTGTCCTCGGCCGCTAGACGATGGGGGCCTCGAGCACCCGTGGGAGCGCCGGTCACGATAGCAGTCCCTTCAGCGGGCTCCCCACCCGGCGACGCCACTCAGCCCGGGGTGGGCTCGCCGAGGGCGTCGACGATGTGGTCGAGCAGGTAGGACAGCCAGTGATACGCCATGCGCGCCGCGGCGTCGGGATCGGTGGGGTCGGGCAGGCCCGGGTCGTCCTCGCGGACGTCCAGGCGGGTGCCCAGCACCAGCCGCACGGCGTTGACCGCCCGCATCCATCCCAGCACCTCGTCCTCGCTCAGCTCGCCGGCTTCGAGCGTGGCCTCGATCGTGTCGAGGGCCGCCCGGTGCGACGCTGAGAGCTCCCCACCCACCAGGCGGCGGTAGGCGGCCGCGCGCTGCTCGTCCTCCCGATCGGCGGGTGGGAACAGGCGGGCGAGGGCCGGGTCGTCGCTGCCCTCGGTGGCCGCGGCCTCGTCGCTGGCGAGCAGCTCGCGCATCTGGGTCACGACCGTGCCGAGGAGCGCCCGCTCGGCCGGGTCGAGGTGCAGGCGGAACGAACCCGAGCGCGTCCGGCGGACGGGCCCCTTCACGGCCGGCTCACGGTGCGTCCCGCTGCATGGTCGCCCAGAGCCCGTGCTCGTGGAGGCGGAACACGTCGAGCTCGGCCTTCTCCCGCGTGCCGCTCGACACGACCGCCCGTCCCGCGTGGTGCACCTCGAGCATGAGCCGCGTGGCCTTTTCCCGGGAGTAGCCGAACAGCTTCTGGAACACCCAGGTCACGTACGACATGAGGTTGATCGGGTCGTTCCAGACGACGACGAGCCACGGCAGCTCGGGCTCGACGTGGGTGTCGCCGACCGGCCGCTCGGTGGGCGCGGTGGCGGGGGCCTCGGTCGGTGCCGCTGATCGGGCCATCCCCCCGATTCTCCCCGCCCCGGCGGCGCTTCGCACACCCTTCGCCCTCCGCTGGCCCGGTCCCCGCCCGGGCACCTAGTCTCACGCCCGATGCCCCCCGCCGTCGCCGCCCCGGCCCTCGCCCCGCGCAGCCTCGCCGCCCGGGTGCGCGACTACGTGGCGCTCACCAAGCCGCGCATCATCGAGCTGCTGCTCGTCACGACCGTGCCGACGATGGTCCTGGCCGAGCGGGGGATCCCGCCCATCGGGTTGGTCCTCGCCACCGTGGCCGGCGGCGCCCTCGCCGCGGGGGGCGCGAACGCCGCCAACATGTACGTCGACCGCGACATCGACCGTCTGATGGAGCGGACCCGGGACCGTCCGCTCGCCGCCGGGCGGATCGCCCCGCGCAACGCCCTGGTCTTCGCCGTGGCCCTCGAGGTCGCCGCCTTCGCCCTGCTGTGGGGAGCGGTGAACCTGCTGAGCGCCGTGCTCGCGGTCAGCGCCTGCCTGTTCTACGTGTTCGTGTACACGATCTGGCTGAAGCGCACCTCGACGCGCAACATCGTCATCGGCGGCGCAGCCGGTGCCGTGCCGGTGCTCGTGGGCTGGTCCGCGGTGACGGGCACCCTGGGGCCCGAGCCGCTGGTGCTGTTCGCCCTCATCTTCTTTTGGACCCCGCCCCACTTCTGGGCGCTCGCCATCAAGTACCGGGACGACTACGCCCGGGCCGAGGTGCCGATGCTGCCGGCCGTCGAGAGCGTGCGCAGCACCGCCCGGCGGATCCTCGGCTACACGCTCGTGCTGTGGGCCCTGAGCCTTCTGTTCCACGTCGTGGCGAGCATGGGGCCGATCCACCTCGTCGCCGCCGTCGTCCTCGGGGCGATCTTCACGGGGCATGCGATCGCGCTGCTGCGAACGGGCGACGCCGGGCGCGCCATGCGCCTGTTCGGCTGGTCGATCACCTACGTGACCCTGCTGTTCGCCGCCATCACCGTCGACGTCCTCGTGCGGTGGGGCCTGTAGCGATGGCCGGCGGCGGGGGCCTGGCTCGCGTGCCGGGGTCGAGTCGAAGCCACCGGGGCGGGCCGTGTACTGTCCGGGCCGCGTGGGCCAGGAGCCGTCGCCTGTGAGCCGCCGAGGAAGCCGCCTGCCATGTCGATGACCGAGACCCGACCCGAGACCGAGGCCGACGACGCCCCCGCGGCAGCCGAGGCGCCGGCCGCGGCCGAGGTGCCGCCGGAGCTGGCCGGGCTCGGGGGCTGGCTCACCACCGGCGACCACAAGCGCGTCGGCCGCCTCTGGATCGCCGCCTCGATGCTGTTCCTCCTCGTGGGCGCCATCGCCGGCGCCGTGCTCAACGTCGAGCGCGTCGACACCGGCTTGCAGGTGCTCACCCAGGACGCCTTCAACGCCGTGTCCACGCTGCACGGCACGGTGGCCGTCTTCCTCTTCCTGGTGCCCCTCGCCATCGGCCTGGCGACCGTCGTCGTGCCGCTGCAGGTCGGCGCGTCGAACATCGCCTTCCCCCGGATGGCGGCGCTGGGCTTCTGGCTGTACCTGATCGCCGGATGCGTGCTGCTGGCCTCCTACGCCGCTGGTGGCGGCCCGGGTGGCACCGACCCCGACGCCGTCGATCTGTGGCTCCTCGCCCTGGGCGCCGTCAACGTGGCCACGGTGCTGGCCCTGCTCAGCGTGGTCACCACGGCGCTGTCGCTGCGGGCGCCGGGCATGACCCTGCGCCGGACCCCCGTGTTCACCTGGTCGGTGATCGTCGGGGGTGGGCTCGCCCTGCTGTCGATCCCCGTGCTCCTCGCCGGGCTGACCTTCACGTTCGTGGCGCACCACCACGCCGGGGCGCCGTCGCCGGGGTGGGGTCCGGTGGCCTGGTTCTTCGGGCTGCCCCAGGCGTACCTGCTGGCCGTGCCCGCCGTCGGCGCCGTGCTCGAGATCGTCCCGGTGGCGTGCCGCACCTGGCCCGCCCGTCACGGCCTGGCCATGGGCGCGGTCGCCGCCACCGGCATCCTCGGCTTCGGGGCCTTCACCGCCCTCGGCGAGCTCGACGAGCCCTTCACGATCGGCGTGGCCGTCGCCTCGGTGCTCCCCGCGCTGCTCGTCGTCGCCCTGGTCGGTGACACCGTCCGCCGGGGCGCCTTCGCCGCCGCCGGTCACCTCCTGTTCGCCCTCGTCGCCGCCCTCTTCTTCCTGCTGGGCGCCGTCGTGGGCGCCGCCGCGGTCATCGAGCCGCTCGGCCTCGCCGGGACCACGTGGCTGGCCGCCCACGCGCACCTCACCCTGCTCGGTGGGGCCACGCTCGGCCTCCTCGCCGGCCTGGCGTGGTGGTCGCCCAAGATCTGGGGCCGGCTCGTCCCGGAGGGCCAGCTCAAGGTGGCGCTCGGGCTGCTCGTGCTCGGCGTGCTCGCTCTCAGCCTCCCCGACCTCGCCCTCGGCGTCCTCGACCAGCCACTCGGGGTCGCCGAGTGGGACACCGAGCCGGCCAGCACCCCCCTCAACGGCGTGGCCGCCGCGGGCGGCATCATCACCCTGCTCGGCGTCCTGGCCTTCGCCGCCGCCCTGCTCGGCGGGTTGCGCCGGGACGGCGAGGCGCCCGGCGACCCGTGGGGTGGGCGCACCCTCGAGTGGGCGACGGCCTCGCCGCCCGTGCGGGCGAACTTCGCCGAGCCGGTGCCGCCCGTCACGTCGGCGACGCCCCTCCACACCGAACCCGCCGACCCCGCGTCCCCCGAGGAGGGCAGCTGATGGCCGACGCCATCGCCGAGTCCCGCATCGAGCCCCCGCCGGCACCGCCCCAGCGGGCGGGCACGGTCCGCACCGCCACGATCCTGGCCGGCGCGTCCGTCACCATGTTCATCGGTGGCCTGCTCGGTCAGTACGCCGCGGCGCGCCGGGGCGCGGAGGACTGGCCCGGGGTCGACATCCCCAACGTCGCCGCGGCCATGGCGCTCATCACCCTGCTCATGTCCTCGGTGACGGTCCAGTGGGGCGTGTCGGCGCTGCGGGCCGGCGACCGCCGCAACCTCTACGTGGCATCGGGCCTGACCCTCGTGCTGGCGGCCGCCTTCGTCAACGCTCTGGCGTTCGTCTGGTCGACGATGGGCGTGGAGGTCGCCTCCGACTTCGGCACCGCCTTCTACACGGTGACGGGCGCCTACGTGGTGCTCCTCGCCGGCGCGGCCGTGGCCCTCGCCGTCATCACGCTGCGCGCCCTCGCCGGCGAGTTCACGCCCCGCGACAGCGAGCTGGTGCAGGCCGGCGCCGCCCTCTGGCACTTCACCGTCGGCGCCTTCGTCCTCGTGTGGTTCGTGGTGTTCCTGCTGGAGGGGACGAACCTGTGATCACGCCCACCTTCAAGCTGTGGTCCGCGGTCAGCGCCCTCGCCGCGCTCGGCGCCGTCGTCTACGGCATCGGCAGCGGCGGCGAGCGCCACGGCATCATCGTGCTGGGGTTCCTCGCCGCGGCCGCGATCATGCTGGCGATCGCCGGCGCCGCCCAGCGCGACGGCACCGTGCCCGCCAGCGCCGACGAAGGACCCGCCCCGCCGGCCGGGCCCGTCACCGCCCCGAGCGCCTGGCCGGTCGTCACCGCGTTCGGCCTGGTCATCGTCACCGTCGGCCTGGTCGCCGACGTGCTCTTCGTCGCCTTCGGGGCCCTCGTGCTCGCCGCCGCCGCCGTCGAGTGGGCCGTCCAGGCCTGGTCCGAGCGCCAGAGCGGCGACCCGGTGCACAACCGGGTCCTGCGCGACCGGCTCCTCGGCCCGGTCGAGATCCCGGTCCTCGCTCTCGTCGGCACCGCCTTCGTCATCATCGGCATCTCGCGGGTGCTGCTCGCCCTGCCCCAGACCGGCTCGACGTTCACCGCCATCGTCGTGGCCTCGATCATCCTGGCGGTCACGTCGCTGTTGGCCGTCCGGCCCCGGCTCGGGACGTCGGTCATCATGGCGCTGGTCGTGCTCGGGGGCGCGGCCGTGGTCGGCGGGGGCGTGGTCGGGGCCGTGGCGGGGGAGCGCGGCTTTTACCACGTGGGCGAGCCCGACCGCGAGGTCACGGTCGTCGCCGAGCGCTTCGCCTTCGACACCGACCGCATCGAGGCGCAGGCCGGCGAGATCCTGTCGGTCACCCTCGAGAACCGCGACAACGGCGTGCCCCACAACATCGCCTTCCTGATCCCCGGCGCCACGCCCGAGCGCGTCGCCACCAAGGGCGCCCGGTCCCCGGTGCGGTCCGGCCCGGCCGAGACCCGCGTGGTGCTGCGCCTCCCCGAACGGGCGGGAACCTACGAGTTCCGGTGCGATGTCCACCCCGACCAGATGCACGGCTCGCTCGAGGTGCGGCGCTGATGCCCGGCCGGCACGCCGCCCGTTTGGCACGCGCCGCGGCGGTGAGCGATGCTGCGTCGAGCACGCCCGACCATCTTCGGAGCCGCATGCCCGCCCGCCGCCGCCGCCCGCTCCAGCTGCTCGCCGGCACCGCCGCCCTCCTCGTCGTGGCCGGGTGCGCCGCCGATGCCCCCATGGACGCCCTCGACCCGGCCGGCCCCTACGCCCAGGACATCCACAACCTGTTCGTGCCCGTGTTCTGGGTGGCGGTGGCCGTCTTCGTGCTCGTCGAGGGGGCCATCATCTTCGCGGCGATCCGCTACCGGCGGCGGGGCCCCGACGACACCGCCGTGCCCGAGCAGGTCCACGGCAACACCCGCC
>SIRW01000084.1 GCA_004366205.1 Actinomycetota bacterium
GTATCGGGGTCGTCGAACAGCTGATGGACCTGCCCGAGGTGCTGGCGGTACAGCACGGCGTCGTCGCATCGCTCCCCGTACAGCGGACACGGCGAACCCGCCACCACGACACGTAGGGTACCGAAGCCTCGCTGGCCGTGGCCGCGGCCCGACGCCCGCCGGCGATCGGCGGACGGGCAGCGCGACGCAGGCCGGCGCACCCGGACGTCAGGCCGGCGCACGCGGACGGCACGGCGGGATGGGGCGCCGAGGTGCTCAGGCCCGCCGGCCCTCGCCGTCGGGTGGTGCGGCGAGCGCCCGCAGCGCGGCGTACAGCGGCGAGGCGCGCAGCTCGGCGATCTGGCTCGGCAGGTCCAGCTCGACGCGATACACGCCCGGCTCGTCGGGCACGGCCCGACCGCCGAGCCGCTCGAACAGCGCGAGCATCCGGGTGTTCTCCCGGAGCACGTAGTTGACGAAGGTCGTCACGCCGTTCTCGATGGCGACCAGCGCCAGGGCCTCGAGCAGCAGGAACCCGATGCCCCGGCCCTGGTAGTCGTCGACCACGGCGACGGCCGCCTCGGCGGCGTCGGGCCGGTCCCGCAGCCGGATGTAGCGCGCCACCCCCACGCCGAGCTCCGGCGGCTCCCCGGGCTCGTCGAGCACGAACGCGGCCACGGCGAAGTGGTCCACGTAGTCGATCTCGGTGAGATACGACAGCATCGCCGGGCTGAGCCGGGTCATCGTGGTGAAGAACCGCTGGAAGCGCGACCGGGTCGAGAGGCGCTCGAAGCCCTCCTGCAGCCGTTGGCGGTCCTCGGGGATGACGGGCCGCAGCTTCACACGGGTGCCGTCCCCCAGCGTGACGACCGTGGTGCGGCGCTCGACGAAGGTCGGGTCGACCACGCCGGCCACCGTAGACGCGGCGCCGCCGAGGTGGCGGCCGGCGGGTGTCAGGTGCCCGCGGCGCGGGCGGCGCGGGCCTCGGGCACGAAGGTCCGCCAGCCGAGCACGATCCAGAACACGAGCACCACCGAGCAGATCACGAGCGTCCACCCGGCTCCCAGCTGGGCGATGAGCGGCAGCGACGCGGCGGTGAAGAGCCCACCGCCCACCACCGGCTCGAACAGCAGCTGCTTGTACCCGAACGCCTCGAGCGCCCCCGACCGGTTGCGGGGGTCGGCGATGCGCATCAGCAGCAGGCCCGTCACGGTCATGCCCATCGACTGGCCGAAGTCCCCCATGCCCCGGGGCACCCAGTCGCGCGGGATGACGCGGGGCGCGATGAAGACGAAGGCCGCCACGTTCCACGCCATGCCGGCCAGGGCGAGCACAGCGAAGGGGGCGACGTTGTCACCGAGCGCCTCCAGCGACAGCGTGGCGAGGGCGGCCACGATGATCAGGTCGAGGGCGGCGCCCGACAGGCGGTTCATGAGGCGCCGGTCGATGAGGTCGGGCCGGCCCACCCGGTCGAGCCCGAGCTGCACGAGCACGCCGCCGATCATCGCCAGCGGGAAGAGCGGCACGTGGGCGAGCAGCTCGAGGCCGCCCTCGCCGCCCCACGTCGCGGCCTCGAGGGCGACGAGCGCCTCCCGAAGCAGCCAGCCCAGCCCCACCGCCAGGGCGATGAACCCGATGTGCACCGAGAGCGGGTCGATGGTCTCGTCCCGGGACTCGCCGGACCGGACCTCGCGCTCGTCGAACTCGGCGAGGATCTCGGCCTCGTCGCGGTCGATGCCCTCGCCGGCCTCGATGTCGACCCGGCCCGTGCGGGCCGCCCAGTTGACGAGCACCGTGCCGAGCACCACGCCCATGACCACACCGACGGTGGCGAGCCCGAGGGCCAGGTCGGCACCCTCCTCGAACCCCAGGTCGGCGAAGGTGCCGGCGAGGCCGGCGGCGGTGCCGTGACCGCCCTCGAAGCCGATCTCGATGAGGGCGCCGGCCATGGGGCTCAGCCCGAACAGCGGGGTGAGCACGGCCAGCGCCAGCACCAGCCCGATGACGTACTGCCCCCACGCCAGGGTCTGACCGAACACCACCTGCGGGCCCGCTTCCCGCCAGATGCGGCGGGGACCGGGGATCTGCTTGCCGAGGAAGAGCGCGGCGAACACCACGCTGATCAACAGACCCGGCAGGGCCTGCCAGACGTCCATGACGCCCTCGGCGAACACGCCGTCCGCCAGCCCGTGCCCCTCGCCGGCGACGCGGCGGACGACGGCGCCGAGCGCCTGCGGGCCGAGCAGCAGGGCGAGCGTGCCGGCCACGATCGAGCTGGGCAGGAACAGCGACCGCAGCACCCCGACGCGGCTGCGGATCAGCTTGCCGGCCAGCAGCAGGAGGCCGGTGACGAGCAGGGCGGAGAAGACCTCGGTGACCAGGGGCGCCTCGCCTCCTACGGGTCGCCGGCGCTGCGGTCGCCCCTTGGTGCCGCCGCGCTGGTCGAGGTGGCGCCCCCGGCGGTGCCCTCGTGGCCATCACCGGAGCCGTCGCCGGGTGGTCCGGCCGCGCCGTCGGGCCCCGTCGTCGACGTCGTCTCGTCGCCCCCCACCCCGCCGCCGTCACCCCGACCGGGATCCCCGCCCTCGGAGGGTGCGCCGGGATCGGGCCCGGTGGTGTCGTCGGGGCCGGGGCCGTCGTCGGGCGGCGGGCCGGGGTCGGGTGGAGCATCGAGCGGCGGGAGGGGTGGGACGGGCCGGCCGTCGGTGACGTAGACAGGGTCGCCCCGCTGCACCAGGCGCGGGAAGTACTCGGCGATGTGCATGGGGATCCGCACGCAGCCGGCTGACGCCGGGTGGGCGGGCACGGAGGTGGCCCCGTGCACCGCGACGCCCGAGCCGGTGAAGTACACCGGGTTGTAGAGCTGGCCGAGGCGAGAGGTGCGCCAGCCCGACACCCGCCACATGAAGCGGTGCGACCCAATGGGGGTGACGGCCCGACCGCAGCCACCCGGCGCGCAGTACGTGCCGCCATGGCCGGTGGAGACGTGGCTGATCAGGCGCAGCTCGCCGCCGTCGTACAGGAACAGCACTTGGCGGGCGAGGTCGACCTCCACCCGACGGGCGCCACCGTCGGGCACCAACGGGGCGATCGGCCCGGGTGCCTCCAAGGCGGCACGCACCTCGGGGCTGACCACCTCCGAGACCGGGAAGCCGTGGATCTTCTGGAACGCCCACACCGCCTGCAGCGTGCCCATGCCGAAGCGGCCGTCGACGGGCCCCGGATCGAAGCGCAGGTCGTGCAGGCGCTGCTGCAGCCACTCGACCTCGGGCCCCGACGCGCCCCGCTGCAGGCCGAGCGGTCGGGCGTCGACGGGCTCGGGCTCCTCGGGCTCGGGTTCGGTCGTGGGCGCGGCGGTGGCCGGCGGCAGCGTGGTGGCCGTCGTCGAGGTGGACGCCTCGGCGGCGGCGGGGACGGCGTGTGGCGCCCGCTCGGTCAGCGCGAGCACGGCGGCGCCCACCACCGCCAGGCCCACGACGGCGACCACGCCTGCCGCTGCCAGCCGGGCGCCCCGGCGGGCCCGGTCGGCCTCGGGAGCCGCCCCGTCGCCGGCGCCCCCAGGCGCCCCGTCGCTCGCGCCCTCGGGGCGCTCGTCAGCGGGCGGCGGCACCGCCACTCACCTCGATGCGCTGGCCCGTGACCAGGCCGGCCTCGTCGGACACGAGCCACACGACGGCGGCGGCCACGTCTTCGGGGCGCACGACCCGGCCGAACGGCATCATCCGGTCGAGGTCGGCGGCGCGCTCCACCCCGGCGGTGGCCCTCACGAGCCGGTCGCCCATCTCGGTCGCGACCAGCCCCGGCGCGACCACGTTCACGCGGATGCCGTTGGCCGCCTCCTCCTTGGCGAGCGTGGCGGCCAGCGCCTCGAGGGCGGCCTTGCCCATGTTGTAGGGGGCGCCACCCGCGTTCAGCGCCCGGGCGGCGACGCTCGAGATCATGACGATGTCGCCGCGTGGCCGCTCGCGCATGGCGGGGATGACGCGGGCGCACAGGTGGTGGGCGCCAGCGGCGTGGACGGCCAGCAGCCGGTGAACCTCGTCGGGATCGGTGTCGGCCACGCTGCGGCCCCGGCTGGCGATGCCGCCGTTGCTCACCAGGATGTCGACCGGCCCGAGGTCGGCGCTGACGGCCTCGACCATGGCCCGGTCCTGCTCGTAGTCGTCGACCGACGCCCGGTAGGCGCCCGCCCGGCGACCGAGGGCCTCGATCGCCGCCACCGTCTCGGCGGCCGCCTCGGCGTCGCGCCGGTAGTTCACGGCGACGTCGGCGCCGGCCTCGGCCAGGGCAAGCGAGATGGCCCGGCCGATCCCCCGGCCCCCGCCGCTGACCAGCGCGGTCCGCCCCTCGAGGCTCACCCCTCGCTCCTCCCCTGCTGCACCCATGGGGCGCAATCCTGGCACGACGGCGTCAGTGCCGGTCCAGTCGGGGTAGACCAGGGACCGCACCCGATCACAGGAGGACCCATGTCCGACCGCACGTACAAAGTCTCCGAGATCGTCGGCACCTCGAAGGAGGGCGTCGACGCGGCCATCCGCAACGGCATCAGCCGGGCGTCGCGGACCGTGCGGAACCTGGACTGGTTCGAGGTCACCGAGATCCGGGGCTACCTGGGCGAGAGCCAGAGCGAGGTCGACTACTTCCAGGTGACGATGAAGGTCGGCTTCCGCATGGACGACTGAGCGGCGTGCAGCGCCTGTTCCCCGATCCCGTCCCGGAGGTCGATCCCGAGCTCGCCTACGCCGCCGGCGACCGCCGGCCGCCGTCGGGACGCCCGTGGCTGCTGGCCGACTTCATCGCCTCGGCGGACGGCAGCGTCACGGTGGACGGCCGCTCGGGCCCCCTCGGCGGACCGGGCGACAAGGCGGTGTTCCGGGCGCTGCGCCACGTCGCCGACGCCGTGCTCGTCGGGGCGGGGACGGTGCGGGCCGAGGGCTACGGACCCGTCCGGCCGCCACCGGAGGTGCAGGAGCAGCGGCGGTCGCGGGGCCAGGCGGCGGTGCCGCCGATCGTGGTGGTGAGCCGCAGCCTGCAGCTCGACTGGCGCTCACGGCTCTTCACCGGGAGCGAGGCGCGCCCTGTGGTGTTGACCTGCGAAGCCGCTGGCGACGAGGCCCGCGCCCACGCCGCCGAGGTGGCCGACGTGGTCGTCGCCGGCGACGACTCCGTCGACCCTGGCGCCGGCCTGGCGGCGCTGGCCGAGCGGGGTGCGGACATCGTGTGTTGCGAGGGCGGCCCCACCCTGTTCGGCGACCTGGCGGCCGCCGGCCTCGTCGACGAGCTCTGCCTCAGCGTCGCCCCGACCCTGGTCGGGGGGTCGGGTCCGCGGGTGATCGAGGGAGCCGCGCTCGATCCCCCAACCGGCCTGCGCCTCGCCCACGTGCTCGAGGAGGACGGCTTCCTCTTCCTCCGCTACCTGCGGGCCTCGCCGCCCTGACCCGACGCCGGACCGGGATCCCCGAGGCTCGCCCTGGCGGCCGGGTCAGGTGAGCGAGGGGGGCTCGACGTCGCTCGACTTGGCGAGCAGGCCGACCTCGCGCTCGAAGTCGGTGAGGTCCTCGAAGCCCTTGTAGACGCTGGCGAAGCGCAGGTAGGCGACCTCGTCGTTGGCCCGCAGCCAGTCGAGCACGGCGATGCCGATCTGCTGGCTGCTGACCTCGGGGCCTGCCAGGCGCAGCTCCTCCTCGAGCTCGGCGGCGAACGCCTCGAGCCGGTCGGTGTCGATGGGGCGGTTCTTGGCCGCCGAGGCGAGGCCGGCGACGAGCTTGGCGCGATCGAACGGCTCGGTCGCCTCCGAGCGCTTGCGCACGACCAGCGGTACCTCCTCCACCCGCTCGAAGGTGGTGAACCGCCGCCCGCAGCCGAGGCACTCCCGCCGCCGCCGGATGGCGGTGCCGTCGCTGGCGGCGCGCGAGTCAATCACCTTGTCGTCGAGCTCGCCGCACGCCGGGCACCGCACGGCGTCCACGCTACCGCCGCCCTGCCCGACGATCCCGCCGCTACCCGGGCAGCACGAGGCGCTGCCCCACCTGCAGGGCGCCGCCGCCGTTGAGGGCGGCGAGGCGGTCGACGAGGGCTCGCACGTCGCCCGTGGGTTGCAACGACCGGGCGATGGACCACAGGGTGTCGCCGGGCTGCACCACGTGGACCGGCCCGGACGGGGCACCCGCGGTGGCGGCCGGCGCCCCGGAGGCGTGGAGGGGCACGCCCCCGAGCGCGCCGGCCAGCGCCCGCGCACCCGTCCAGGCGGCGACGACCAGGACGGTGGCGAGCACGAGGGCGGCGAGCGCCGCGTGCACCTGGCGGCGACGGTAGACCGCTGCCGGGTGGTGGCGGGGCGGCGGCACCACCCGGAGGTGGCGTTCCTCCCGTGGCGTGCGTGCGCGGCCTGCGGGCCGGGACGGCCGGACGGGCCGGTGGTGGCGGGGGGCGGGGTGGACGACAGCGGCCATCGGACTCGCTCCTGTCGGGTCGGTCGGGTCAGGGTGCTCGGGTTCCTGGAGCCGGCAGGTGCCGGGCTCGTCTCGTGCTGGGGCCAGTGTGCCGGCGAGGTGTAACACTCACGGCCGAGAAGGTTCGTACTACTGTTCGACCACCCAACCACGAACACGAGTTCGCCGTCAAGCCCCCGTTCCGAACGCGCGTGTGTCGTACAGATGTTTGCAATTGCGCCCGGTGCGCGCTACCATCGCACCCAACGCCCGTTCGGCGGGTGCCGTCCGAGAGGGGAACGCCATGAACGCACGTCAGATGCCGCTGTCCGACCGCCAGCGCGCCATCCTCGACTTCATCGTCGAGTCCCAGCGCACCCGGGGCTTCCCGCCGTCGGTGCGGGAGATCGGCGAGGCGGTGGGCCTGACCTCCCCGTCCACGGTCCACACCCACCTCCGCACCTTGCAGGAGCGGGGCTACCTGCGGCGCGACCCCACAAAGCCCCGCGCGATCGAGGTCAGCTACGACCCCGCCAGCGGGGCGGCCGTCGAGCGCCGGCCCGTCCGCCACGTGCCCCTCGTGGGCGACGTGGCCGCCGGCGCCAACGTGCTCGCCGAGGAGAACGTGGAAGAGCTCCTGCCGCTCCCGGAGGACTTCACCGGCCAGGGCCAGCTGTTCATGCTGCGGGTCCGAGGCGAGTCGATGATCGACGCCGGGATCCTGCCGGGCGACTTCGTCGTGGCCCGCCAGCAGGAGGAGGCCAGCCCCGGTGAGATGATCGTGGCCGGCATCCCCGGCGAGGTGGCCACCGTGAAGATCTTCCGGCGGGCGGGCGACAAGGTGGTGCTCGAGCCCGCCAACGCCGCCATGGAGCCCATGCGCCTCGACCCCTCCGAGGTGCGCATCTTCGGCAAGGTCGTCACGGTCATCCGCCGCATCTGAGGGCGGCACTCGGGGGATCGAGCCATTCGGTGCGGGTCAGGGCGCCGGCCCTCCGGCCACAGGCCGGCAGGAGACAGTGCGCCCGGCCCACGCCAGCGCGCCGGGCGCTCAGGCAGGGCGCCGGCCGGACCGCCAAGCCAGCGCCGCGGGGACGCCGACGGCGACGAGGGCCGCGAACCCGGCGGCGCCGGAGCCGCCGTTTGCGCCGTCGGGCAGGTCGACGGCGACCGAGCCTTCGGCGTCGCCCGCTGTCCGCACACCGGACCCCTCGCCTGCGGCCGCGCCGGGCACGCCGTCGTGCACCGGCTCGTCAGAAGCCCCTGGCGGGCCAGCATCGGTCCCCGGAGCGGGCGGGGGTGGCGCGCTCGGCACCGAGGTGGTCGGCGGTGCCGTGGTCGACACGGGTGCGGCGCCGCCGGCCTCGGGCCGGGGGGGAGGCGGTCCGGGGGCGGGGTTCGGCGGCGCCGGGGCCGCGGTCGTCGCCGGCGCCGTCACACCGACGGCGCGGGCCACGTCGAGCCGGCCCCGGCAGTTGGCGCCGCGGCAGGGCACCCCGGCATCGGCGGTGGCCAGCAGCCGCTCGATGACCTGGTCCCGCCCGTGGCCGCGGGCGAGCAGCAGGGCGGCCGCGCCGGCGACGTGCGGGGCGGCCATGGACGTGCCCTGGAGGTGGGCGTACTCGTTGCGGCCGCCCTCCCGCCACCAGGTCGACACCACGCAGCGCTCGGGTTGCGCGGCGCACGTGGTGGCGCCGCCCCCCGGTGCGAGCAGCGCCCACCGGGCGTTGCCCGTGGAGCTGGAGTAGGGGGCCTCGCGGTCGTCGGGGCCGGTGGCGCCCACGACGACGGCCGGCAGGTCGCCGTAGTTCTGGCTACCGATCCCGAGCACCACGTTGTCGTTGCCGGAGGCGAGCACCACCACCGCGCCGGCGCGGTGCGCCTCGCTGACCGCCCCCCGCAGCCCGGACCCGGTGAGGTTGGTGAACACGAAGTTGGCGCCCAGGCTCAGGTTCACCACCCGGGCGCCCTGGGCGACGACCCAGCGGATGCCAGCGGACACGTCGCTGAGGGCGGCGGCTGTGCGTCCGAAGCGGTCGCGGGTGAAGGCGTTGACCACCACCAGCTCGGCGTCGGGCGCCACGCCGGCGACGCCGATCCCCCGGGCGGCGACGATGCCCGCTACGTGGGTGCCGTGACCGTCGATGTCCTGGCCTGACCCGCCGCAGCGTCCTGGGTCGCCGCCGGTGTCGAGGCACCGTGCGTGGGCGACGACCCGGCCGGCGAGGTCCTGGTGGGCGAGGTCGACGCCGGTGTCGACGATCCCGACGCGCACGCCCGCACCCCGGGTGAGCTGCCAGGCCTGGGGGGTGCCGGTGACGTGCAGCCCCCACTGCTCGCCGAAGAACGCCGCGCCGCTCTGCCCGCCGGCGGGTACGGCCCCGCCGAGCAGCACCGCCACGACCGCCAGCCCCGCCACCAGGCGGGTCAGCGGGCGCGGAACGTGACGGGGGGCTCGACCCATACCCCTCAGTTGTTCAACACGAGCGGGGCCGGGACCTGCCCGACGCCTCAGGCGCCGCGCTCGAGCAGGTCGCGCAGCGCCGAGTAGCAGGCCTCGAGCGCCGCCCGCTCGACCCGCTCGTCCCTGGTGTGCGCGAGCGTGGACTCGCCGGGGCCGTAGTTGACGGCGGGCATGCCGAGCGAGGCGAAGCGGGCCACGTCGGTCCAGCCGAGCTTGGCCCGCACCTCGAGGCGGTTGCGCTCGACGAGGGCGGCGAGCAGCGGGTGGTCGAGGCCGGGCGCGGCGCCGCTCGCCACGTCCACGACCCGCAGCTCGTCGCCGTCCTCCAGGTGGGGCCCGAGGACCTCGCGCACGTGCGCCTCGGCCTCGGCGGCCGTGCGGTCCGGCGCGAAGCGGTGGTTCAGGGTGAGGACGACCTCGTCGGGCACGACGTTGCCGGCCACCCCGCCGCGCACGTGCACGGCCTCGAGCGCCTCGCGGAACGCACACCCGTCGAGCACCGGGCGGCGGGCCTCGTAGGCGGCGAGGGCGGTCAGCACGGGGGCGAGGCGGTGCAGCGCGTTGCGGCCCATCCACGGTCGGGCGGTGTGGGCCCGCTCGCCACGGATGGTGACGTCGATGCGCATCGTGCCCTGGCAGCCGGCCTCGACGGCCGCGGCGCTGGGCTCGCCGAGGATGGCGGCATCCCCGGCCAGCAGGTCGGAGCGCTCCCGGGCGAGCACGCCCAGGCCGTTGGCTTCGGCCTCGATCTCCTCGCAAGCGTAGAAGACGTAGGTGACGTCGACCGCGGGTTCGGGCACGGTGCGGGCCAGCTCCAGGAACACGGCGTCGCCCGCCTTCATGTCCGAGGCCCCCAGGCCCCAGAGGGTGTCGCCCTCGATGCGGGCGCGCTCGTTGCCGTTCGGCGGCACGGTGTCGAGGTGCCCGGCGAGCACCAGGCGGTGCGCCCTGCCGAGGTCGGTGCGGGCCACGACGTTGTCGCCGATGCGCTCGACGGTCAGGGTCGGCACCTGGCGCAGCAGCGCCTCCACGTGGTCGGCGATGGGCCCCTCCGCACGGCTGACCGAGGGGATGTCGATGAGCTCGGCCGTGCGGGCGAGCAGGTCGACGGGAACGGTCACGTGGCGACGCCGTGGAGGCGCAGCGTCTCGTTGAGGGCCGCCTTGTCGTGGCGCTCGCCCTCGGCGAAGCGCTTGATGATCAGCACGCAGGCGAGACCGAACTCGCCGCCGGGGAAGGCGCGGGGCCGGGTGGCGCTGATCGCCAGGCACCAGGGCGGCACGACCCCCCGGCTCACCTCCTCGCCGGTCTCGGCGTCGATGACGGGGATCGACGGGTTGAGGATCACACCGGCGCCGAGCATGGCGCCCCGGCCCACCCGGGCGCCCTCGGTGACCATGCAGCGGCTGCCGATGAAGGCCTCGTCCTCGACGATCACCGGCGCCGCCTGCGGGGGTTCGAGGACGCCGCCGATGCCCACACCGCCCGACAGGTGCACCCCTGCGCCGATCTGGGCGCAGGAGCCCACCGTCGCCCAGGTGTCGACCATGGTGCCGGCGCCCACCCGGGCGCCGATGTTCACGTAGCTGGGCATGAGGACGACACCCCGGTCGAGGAACGAGCCCCAGCGGGCGGAGGCGCCGGGCACCACCCGCACCCCGGCCTGCGCGTACCCGCCCTTCAGGGGGATCTTGTCGGCGAACTCGAAGGGGCCGAGCTCGACGGTGTCCATCTGCGACTGGCGGAACAGCAGGAGGATCGCCCGCTTCAGCCACTCGTGGACCACGACCCGGTCGTCGACCACCTCGGCGACGCGGGCCTGCCCGGAGTCGAGCAGACCGACCGCTTCGAGGATGACGCGCCCGGCGTCGGGGTCACCGGGCTCGAGCTCGTCGCGTCGGTCCCACAGCTCGTCGATCTGGGCTTCGAGGTCGGCCATGGGCGGGCAGGCTACCCGTCGGCCGGCGCCGGCCCCCCGACCGGCTCGGCGACCGCCGGTGCCTCGAAGGGCACGCCGTTGCGGGCGGCCCAGTCGGCCGCGAACGCCATGCGCTCGGGGGGATCGGGGTGGGTCGCGGTGAGCCGCCGCCACCACGGCGGGTCGAGGTCCATGCGGTTCTTGGGCACCATCCGGCGCCACACCTCGACGAAGGCGTCGGGCCGGCCGAGCAGCTCGAGCGCCTCGAGGTCGGCCTCCCGCTCCTTCACGCGCGAGTACCAGGAGGACACGATGCCGGTGAGGTTGCTGGCGAGGCCGAACCCGATGAGGAGCAGCGGCAGCGCGGCCGGGTCGCGGACGGTCTCGACCCCGGCTTGCTGCAAGGCCCAGTCCCAGCTCGTGAGCCAGCCGAGGAACGCGAACGTGGCGAGCAGCAGCAGGGCGAGCACGGGCACGGTCTTCACCGTGTGCTTCAGGCGGTAGTGCCCGATCTCGTGGGCCACGACCTGCTCGACGACCTCGGGCGGGTGCTCGAGCATGGTGTCGAACACCACGACCCGCTTGGTGTTGCCGAAGCCGGCCACGAAGGCGTTGTCGCGCCGGGTCCGGCGGCTGGCGTCCATCGTGAACGAGCCCCGGATCGTGACGCCGGCCCGGTCGGCGACGGCCTGGATGCGCCGGCGGAGCACCTCGTCGTCGATGGGCGTGAACTTGTTGAAGATCGGCATGAACACGACCGGGTAGACGAACGTGAGCACGAGCAGCATCACCACGAACACGCCCCAGCCCCAGAGCCACCACAGGTCGATCGCCCGGATCACGGCGTACACCGGCAGGAACAGCAGCGTGAGCAGCATCGTGCCGAACAGCACGCCCTTGGGGATGTCGACGAGCCAGCCCTTCACCGTCTGGGTCGACAGCCCCCAGCGCTTGTCGTAGACGAGCTCGGTGTAGCCGTCGAACCACGGGGCGTGGATCAGGTCGACGAGTTGGAGGGCCAGCACGACGACGAGCAGCTGCACGGCCCAGCCCTGCACGCCGGTCCACTCGATCACCCGGGGCCCGCCCTCGCCGAGCACGAAGGCGACGAGCACCACGGCGGCCACGATCGTGCGGGCGAGGCGGAGCTTGCGGAGCGGTCCGTTGTAGGCCCGGGACTCGGCCACCAGCTCGGCTGGGAACCAGTCCTCGGGCCGGGCCGGCGTGCGGGACCGCAGCGCCGGATGGTCCGAGCCCCGCCGCACCGGCCCCCACTCCCCCGGCTCCCCCGCCGGCTCCCCGCCGCCCTCCCCGTTCTGTGAGGATCTTCTGTCGCTCGGCGCGAGAAGATCCTCACAGTTCGCTGGATCGGAGGCTGGGTCGGGGGCGGCGGGGTCGGGGGTGGTCATGAGGCTCCCAGGCGGCGGGCCGCCAGCTCGATGCGGTCGTCGGTGGCCACGGCGGCGACGCGGACGTGGCCGGCGCCTGCGGGCCCGTAGAACTCGCCGGGGCTCACCACCACGCCGGCGTCGACCGCCAGGCGCTCGGTGAAGGCCCAGGCGTCGCCGCCGGGCGCGGCGATCCACAGGTAGATGCCGCCGTCGGGCGGGCGCACGGGAAGGTCGTAGGCGGCGCCGATCACGCTGGCGAGCCGTTCGAGGCGGCGCCGGTAGCGGGCGGCCTGCTCGGTGGCGAAGGCGTCGTCGTCGAGGGCGATCGCCCCGGCGTGCTGGGCCGGGCCCGGCACCATCAGCCCGGCGTGCTTGCGCACCTCGGACAGGTAGCCGACCAGCTCGGGGTCACCGGCGTAGAAGCCCACCCGTAGGCCGGCGAGGTTCGAGCGCTTCGAGATCGAGTGCACGGCGACCACGCCCTCGAGCCCCGACGCGAGGACGGTGCGGGGCGGGCCCGACCAGGTCATCTCCGCGTAGCACTCGTCGGAGAGGACGGGCACGCCGTGGTCGCGGCCCCAGGCGGCGACGGCGTCGAGGTCGTCGAGCTGCCCGGCGGGGTTGCCGGGCGAGTTCACCCACAGACACAGCGCCCGGGCGGCGTCGGCCGGGTCGATGCCGGTGAGGTCGAGCCGGCCCGCCGGGTCGACGGGCACGGCGACGGGCCGGCACCCGCCGAGGATGGCGCCCATCTCGTAGGTCGGGTAGGCCAGGCCCGGGTACAGCACGACGTCGCGGTCGGGGGTCCGCAGCCGCAGGTACTGGGCCGTGGACGCCACCAGCTCCTTGGTGCCCACGCAGGCAGCGACGTGGGCAGGGTCGACGGTCACCCCGAAGCGACGGGCGATCCACGCGGCGGCGGCTTCCCGCAGCCGGGGCGTGCCGATCGACGGTGGGTAGCCCCGCTCGGCGCCCGACGCCGAGAGCGCGGCGATCACCTCCGGCGAGGGCGGGTCGACGGGGATGCCCGCGGCCAGCTCGACCGCGCCGCCCTCGTGGGCCTCGGCCTTGGCCCGCACCTCGTCGAGGCGGTCGAACGGGTACGGCGGCGGGGCGAACCCGCCCGCGGCGGCGGTCATGGCCGCGATGACACCACGAACTCGGCGAAGCGGGTGGTGGCCACGTCGTCGAGGCGGGCCCGCAGGCGGGTGGCCTCGCCCTCGTGGACCTCGCTGAGCACGGCGCCCTCGCGGTGCACGGCGGCCACGACGTCGCCGCGCTCGTAGGGCACGACCAGCTCCACGACGCTGGCGAGGGACCGCAGCCGGTCCCCCACGAGCGTGAGCAGCTCGTCCACGCCCTCCCCCGTGCGGGCCGAGATGGCGACCGAGCCCGGATGGCTGTCGACCAAGCGCTTGGCCTCGGCCGACAGATCCAGCTTGTTGAACGCGAGGAGCTCGGGGACGTCGCCGGCGCCGATCTCGTCGAGCACCTCCCGCACCGCCTCGATCTGGCCGAGCGGGTCGGGGCCGGCGGCGTCGACGACGTGGACGAGCAGGTCGGACTCGGCCACGACCTCGAGCGTCGACTTGAACGCCTCGACCAGCTCGTGAGGCAGCTTCCGGATGAACCCGACCGTGTCGGACAGCAGCACGGTCTCGCCGCCGGGCAGCTGGAGGCGCCGAACCCGGGGGTCGAGCGTGGCGAAGAGACGGTCCTCGACCAGCACGCCCGCGTCGGTGAGCGTGTTCAGCAGGGTGGACTTGCCGGCGTTGGTGTAGCCGACGAGCGACACGGTGTGCAGCCGGGAGCGGTGCCGGGCCTTGCGCTGGGTGTCGCGGGTGCCGGCGAGGTCGCGCAGGGAGGCCTCGAGCTTGTTCATGCGGCGCAGCAGGCGGCGACGGTCGATCTCGAGCTGGGTCTCGCCGGGCCCCCGGGAGCCGATCGGCGCCCGGGCCGCGCCCGCCCCCATGGCGCCGGCCTGCTGGGACAGCTGCTTGCCCCGCCCCCGCAGGCGGGGCAGCCGATGGCGGAGCTGAGCCAGCTCGACCTGGGCCTTGCCCTCCTGGGTGCGGGCGTTCTGGGCGAAGATGTCGAGGATCACCTCGGTGCGGCTGATGGCCGTCCGCCCGAGGATCTTCTCGAGGTTGCGTTGCTGGGCCGGTGTGAGGTCGTGGTCGAACACGACCGTGTCGGCGTCGACCTCCTCGGAGACCTCCCGCAGCTCCTCGGCCTTGCCCTTCCCCACGAAGGTGGCGGGATCCGGCGCGTCCCGACGTTGCAGCACCCGGGCGAGGACGTCGGCGCCGGCGGTGTCGACGAGCAGGGCGAGCTCATCGAGGTGGGCCTCGGTCTCCTCGGTGGTCTCGGGGG
>SIRW01000085.1 GCA_004366205.1 Actinomycetota bacterium
GATCCGCCAACACCTTCGTGATCGCCGCCGTCAACGTCGTCTTCCCATGATCGATGTGCCCCATCGTCCCCACATTCAAATGAGGCTTCGTCCGCTCGAACTTCTCCTTGGCCATGGGTGATCCTCTCGATGATGGCTGGTCGGGGTGGCGTGTGGTAGCGGCGGCCGGACTCGAACCGGCGACCTCTCGATTATGAGCCGAGCGCTCTCACCAACTGAGCTACGCCGCCGTGGAGCCCCCTGTCGGAATCGAACCGACGACCTTTTCCTTACCATGGAAACGCTCTGCCGACTGAGCTAAGGGGGCGCGGGGGCCGACGGGCCCCGACGATGATAGCGGTCGGCCTGCGAGCTCCCCGCATCCGGTCAGCGGATAGCGTCGGCCCGGTGGAGCGACCCGTCGAGAAGCCGGCGATCGAGGTCCGTCTCGCCGGACCCGACGACGCCGAGGCGATCCGGGAGATCTACAACCTCGAGGTGACGACCTCCACGGTGACGTTCGACCTCGAGCCCCGGTCGGTCGAGGGCCAGCGCGCCTGGCTGTCCGCCCGTAGCGGCGTGCACCCCGCCATCGTGGCGGTCGAGGACGGCCGGGTGCTCGGCTTCGGCTCGCTCTCACCCTACCGGGACCGGCCCGCCTACCGCACGACCGTGGAGGACTCGGTCTACGTGCACCGCGGCGAGCAGGGCCGCGGGGTCGGCCGCCTGCTGCTCGCCGAGCTGGTGCGGCTGGCCGAGCTCCACGGCTTCCACGCCGTCATGGGCCGCATCGTGGGCGGCCACGAGGCCTCGATCGCCCTGCACCGGGCGCTGGGCTTCGAGCAGGTCGGCCACGAGCGCGAGGTCGGCCGCAAGTTCGGTCGCTGGCTCGACGTGGTCGTCATGGAGCGCCTGCTCTGACGCGCCGGACGGTGGTGGGCCGGGGAGGATTCGAACCTCCGAAGGCTGTGCCGGCAGATTTACAGTCTGCTCCCTTTGGCCGCTCGGGCACCGACCCTTGGAGCCGACAACGGTAGCAGCCGCCGCTCCGGACACCGTGCTCGGCAGACCGCCAGCAGCGGCGGTAACTTGCCCGCTGTGCCCAGCTTCGACGTGGTGTCTGAGGTGGACGAGCAGGAGGTCCGCAACGCGGTCGACCAGGCCCGGCGCGAGGTCGCGACCCGCTACGACTTCAAGGGGACCGGCAGTGAGATCGACCTCGGCAAGGACGAGATCGTGCTGCGCTCCTCCACGGAGGACCGGCTGAACGCCCTGCGCCAGGTGCTCGAGGAGAAGCTGGTGCGGCGCAAGGTGTCCCTCAAGGCGGTGTCGTTCGGCCGGGTCGAGGAAGCGGCCGGCGCCACGGTCCGTCAGGTGGGGACGTTGCAGGCCGGTATCTCCGCGGAGCTTGCCAAGGACATCAACAAGCGCATCAAGGCGCTCGGCCTCAAGGGTGTGCAGAGCCAGACCCAGGGCGACCAGGTGCGGGTGACGGGCAAGAAGCGCGACGACCTCCAGGCGGTCATCGCCCACCTGCGGGAGGCCGACCTCGACATCCCCCTCCAGTTCACGAACTTCCGGGACTGATGTGAACGACTCGCGGCGGTCAGGTGGCGTGGCGGGCCTGGTCACCGAGCACCTCGCCGCCATCGTGGCCGACTGGCAGGAGCTCTGCCGGTGGGACCCGATGCTGCCGCCAGACTCACGCCCGGCCATCGCGCCGGTGCTGGTCTCGGCGCTCGCCAGCGCCCTCGACCGCCCTCAGCCCCTCGGGTGGGGGCCCGACCCCGAGATGGAGCCCGTCGCCGAGGCGTTCGCCCTGGCCGTCGGCACCGTCGACGAGGCGATCGGCCAGCTGGTCTGCCTGCGGGAGGTCATGGTTCGCCGCCTGACGCCGATCGTGCCCGACGGCCAGCGCGACGAGGTGCTGCACCGGCTGCACATGCTGCTCGACCGGGCCATCGGCGTCGCCGCCCAGCGCACCACCTCCCGGCTCCGGGAGGAGGCGCTCACCGATCCGCTCACCCTGCTGCCGAATCGCCGGGCCCTCGAGCGGGACCTGCGGCGGGAGCTGGCGCGGGCGAACCGCCACGAGCGACCGCTCACGTTGGTCGTGCTCGACATCGACGACCTGCGGGAGACGAACGACCGCCACGGCCACGGGGTGGGCGACCGGCACCTCCGCACGTTCTCGACGACGCTCGGCGCGTCGCTGCGGGCGGGCGACCGCGCCTACCGCATCGGCGGCGACGAGTTCGTGGTCATGCTCCCCGAGACCGAGCCCGATGCCGTCCCGTCCCTCATGCGTCGCATCACCGACGAGGGTGCCCCACCGTTCAGCTGGGGCGCGGCGGCGTACCCCGCCGACGGGGACAGCGAGCAGACCCTGCTCGAGACGGCCGACCGGCGCCTGACCGACGCCCGGCGCCGGCGGGGGACGGCGCCGGCTAGGGGATGACCGCCGCCAGGCCCGCTGGCACCAGCGGAGCGAGCAGCTGGCGCGCCCGCTGGTCGGCCAGGCTGCGGGCCATGACCTGTGCGTGCTCGGCGACGACCCGCTCCTGCCAGTCGATCCCCTCGGCGACCCGAGCGACCTCGGTCGTGGCCAGGTGCAGGGCGCTGCCGGCGGGGCTCGCCGACGAAGCCCAGAGCACGGCGGACCGGGAGGCACCCTCGGGCAGGTGCTCCTCAGGCAGGACGGGCACCCGCGCCGCGGCCGCGCCGGCCACCGCCACGGCAGGCACGGCCTCACCCGCCCGGGCGGTGTAGGCGGCGACCAGCTCGGGCGCCCGGGCAAGGGCGTCGTCGAGGAACTTGTCGAGGATGGGCTTCGGGTCGATGGGATCGCCCCCGTAGGGGTGGATCTGGATGTGCAGGTGGGTCGCCCCGCCCCGGGCGTTCCCGGAGTCACCCACGAAGCCGACGACCTGACCCGTGCGCACCTCCTGGCCCTCGTGGAGGCCCTCGGCCAGGCCCGCCAGGTGGGCCAGGTAGTAGTAGGTGCCGTCGGGCTGGATCACGTACACGGCCAGGCCGCCCAGGCCGCCGTTGGTGATCCGGACCCGCCCGTCGACCGGCGCCCGCACCGGGGTGCCCCGAGCGGCGAAGATGTCGGTGCCCTGGTGCAGCCGCCAGGTGGGGCCGAACCGGGGGAACCACCAGTCGTGGATGTAGCTGGCGTAGCCCGCCACCGGGAAGCGGCCGAACCCGGCGACGGCGACCTCCTCTTCGCTGTACCCCAGCTCCACGAGCGGGGCGAGGGCGTCGAGCAGGGCCCGGGTGTTCCTGGGCCCGGAGCGGGCGATCGAGTCGCGCATGGCGGCGAGGTGCGGCGGGAAGCCGGCGTAGCCGTCCTCGGGCAGGGGCTCGCTGTCGTCGCCACCGCCCGGAGGCGGGGGGGGCGCGCCCTCTTGGGGCGGCGGTGGGCCCGGCTGAGGCCCCGGCGCCGGTGACGGCGAGGGGAGCGGCACGCCCGGCGCGGTGGTCGTCGTGGTGCTCGACGTGGTCGTGGTCGTCGTGGACGAGGTGGGTGCCGGGTCGGGCGGCGGAGCCGGCTCGCCCGGGGGCGCCGTGGTCGTGGTCGTCGTGGTGCCGTCCGAGCCGATCAGGCCGCCGAGCTGGGCGGTGGCGGGCGGTGCGGCAGCCCCGAGGCCGAGCATGACCGCTGTCGCCGCCACCAGGGCGGCCGACCGTGCACGGGGGGAGAGCCGGTCGAGCATGACCTGTACTGGTTCGCCACGCGGGGCGGCTGGTCCTGCTCCGATCGTGAAGGTCCGCGGCTGATGGCGTCGGCGGGGGCGGCGTGCGTCAGTGCAGCCAGTCGCTGCTGCGCAGGCGGGCGACGCGCTTTTCGACCGGCGGGTGCGACATGAACAGGTTGGCGAACTCGACCTTGCGGCCGGTGAGCGGGTTGACGATGAAGGCCTGGGCGTGCGCCGGGTCGATGTCCATCGGGATGGTGCGGGCGCCCCGCTCGAGCTTCTCGAGGGCCCGGGCGAGCGGTTCCCCGTTGTTGATCAGCCGGGCTCCGGTGCGGTCGGCCTCGAACTCGCGGCTGCGCGACAGGGCCATCTGCATGAGCATGGCCGCCATGGGAGCGAGGATGACCATGGCGATCATGGCGATGGGGTTGCCGCCCCGATTGTCGCCGCCCCTGTTGCCGCCCAGCAACGCCCCCCACATGGCCATGCGGGCCGCGAACATGATGCCCATGGCCACGGCGGCGGCCACCGAGCTGATCAGGATGTCGCGGTTCTTGATGTGGGCCAGCTCGTGGGCGAGCACGCCGCGCAGCTCGTCGCGGTCGAGGATCTGCAGGATGCCCTGGGTGACGGCGACGGCGGCGTTGTCGGGGTTGCGGCCGGTCGCGAACGCGTTGGGCTGCGGGTCGGGCGTGACGTAGAGCTTGGGCATCGGCATCTGCGCCGCCGCGGTCAGCTCGCGCATGATGGCGTGGTACTCGGGCATCTCGGCTTCGGTGACGGGCCGGGCCCGAGCGGCCTTGATGGCCAGCTTGTCGCTGAACCAGTAGGAGCCACCGACCATCACCAGGCCGATGGCGAGGCCGATCAGCGCCCCGCCGCCGCCGCCGAGCAGCTGGCCGATGACGATCAGCAGGGCGCCGAGCCCCGCGAGCATCGTGAAGGTCTTCAGCGTGTTCGTGTGCATCTCACGGCAAATCTACCGGCCGCCGGACCCCTCCGGACCTCAGCTCAGTCGTAGTAGCCGGAGTGGATGTAGATGCAGGGCACCTGGGCGGCGTGGAACATGTGGACGTTGCGACGGTCGTCCTCGAACGCCAGGCGCAGGTCGAACCCGTACCCCCGCAGCTCGTCGACGGTGTCGCGCTTGAACTCGGGCGCGAGCCCGTAGTCGCCGTACGGGCGCATCACCAGGAGGTCCCAGCGCAGCTGGTAGCGCTCGAGCCAGGCGAGCGTCTGGGGCTGCACGCGGATCGGCCGGGCGGTGAGCAGGACGATGTGGAGGTCCTCGGCGAGGAGCTCGAGGAGGGTGGCGACCTCCTCGATGAGGGGGTCGTCGCCGCAGGCGTCGAAGAACGCCTGCCAGTCGCGGCGGGGCCGGTCGAGGAAGTGCTGGCGGCTGGCGGCGTCGGACAGCACGCCGTCCATGTCGAACACGACGGCGGGCCCGGGCCCCACCGGGCCCGAGCGCCAGTACCAGTTCTCGGGGGCGGCCGCCGGGGCGGCGCTCACTCGGCCGTCACTCGTCTCTGGGCGCGGCCGCCGCCCGCTCGCGGATCTCGTCGACGACGGCCTCGTCGGCCAGGGTGGTGGTGTCGCCCAGGTCGCGGCCCTCGGCCACGTCCCGCAGCAGCCGCCGCATGATCTTGCCGCTGCGGGTCTTGGGCAGGTCGGGGGTGAAGATCACGGTCTTGGGGCGGGAGATCGGTCCGATCTTCTTGGCGACGTGGGCCCGGAGCTCCTCGCCGAGCGCCACGTCGGGCTCGACGTCGCCCTTGACGGTGACGAAGGCGATGATCGCCTGGCCGGTGGTGTCGTCCTTGGCGCCCACGACCGCGGACTCGGCCACCTTCGGGTGGTCGACCAGCGCGGACTCGACCTCGGTGGTGGACACGCGGTGCCCGGACACGTTCATGACGTCGTCGACCCGGCCGAGCAGCCACAGGTAGCCGTCGTCGTCGAGCTTGGCCCCGTCACCCGCGAAGTACCGGCCCTCGAAGCGGCTCCAGTAGGTCTGCCGGTAGCGCTCGGGGTCGCCGTAGATGCCGCGCAGCATCGAAGGCCAGGGGCGCGTGAGGGTGAGGTAGCCGCCGCCGACCTCGACGCGCCGGCCGGCCTCGTCGACGACCTCGGCGGCGATCCCCGGCAGGGGGTGGGTGGCCGATCCCGGCTTCAGGGTGGTGAGGCCGGGCAGCGGGCTGATCATGATGGCGCCGGTCTCGGTCTGCCACCAGGTGTCGACCACCGGGCAGCGCCCTCCGCCGATGTGGGTGTGGTACCAGATCCACGCCTCGGGGTTGATGGGCTCCCCCACCGAGCCGAGCAGCCGCAGGGACGACAGGTCGTGCTTCTCGGGCTCCTGGGTCCCCCACTTCATGAACGTGCGGATGGCGGTCGGCGCGGTGTAGAGGATCGTGACGCCGTAGCGCTCGATGATGTCCCAGAAGCGGTCGCGCCCGGGGTGGTCGGGCGTGCCCTCGTACATGACCGACGTGGCGCCGTTGGCGAGCGGCCCGTAGACGATGTAGCTGTGGCCGGTGACCCAGCCGATGTCGGCCGCGCACCAGTACACGTCGTCGTCGGGGTGCAGGTCGAACACGTACTTGTGGGTGAAGGCGACCTGGGTGAGGTAGCCACCCGTGGTGTGCATGATGCCCTTGGGCTTGGCCGTGGTGCCCGAGGTGTACAGCAGGTACAGCAGGTGCTCGCTGTCGAGGTGCTCGGGCTCGCAGTCGGGTGCCGCCCGCTCCATGAGCTCGTGGTACCAGTGGTCGCGCCCCGCCTCCATGTGCACGTCGTCACCCGTGCGCCGGACGACCACGACGGAGTCGATCGAGGGGGTGGCGGCGAGGGCGACGTCGGCGTTGGCCTTCAGCGGGACCGCCGACCCGCGCCGGTAGCCGCCGTCGGCGGTGACGAGCACCTTGGCCTCGGCGTCGTTGATGCGGTCGGCGAGAGCGTCGGACGAGAACCCGCCGAACACCACGGAGTGCGGCGCGCCGATGCGGGCGCAGGCGAGCATGGCCACCGGCAGCTCGGGGATCATCGGCATGTAGATGTTGACCCGGTCGCCCTTGGCGACGCCGAGGTCGCGCAGCACGTTGGCGAAGCGACACACCTCGGCGTGCAGGTCGGCGTAGGTGATCGTGCGGGTGTCGCCGGGCTCGCCCTCCCAGTGGAAGGCGACCTTGTCGCCCCGGCCGGCCTCGACGTGGCGGTCGAGGCAGTTGTAGCTGACGTTCAGCGTGCCGCCCAGGAACCACTTGGCGAACGGCGGCTCCCACTCGCAGACGGTGTCGAAGTCGTCGAACCAGGTGATGAGCTCGCGCGCCTGGCGGGCCCAGAACGCCTCCGGGTCGCGGTCGGCCTCGTCGAACATCGCCCGGTCGTTGACGAGCGCCCGGGCGGCGAACTCGTCGGGCGGTGGGAAGCTCCGGTCCTCGGTGTAGAGCGCCTCGATCGCCGGTTCGGTCACGGCTCGTCCCCCGTCGGTCTCGGAAACAACTACGCCGGCGGAGCCTACCCGGGCGGTCCCCCTCGCTCTCCCGGCACGACCCACTCGAGCACGCGGTGGGCGCCGAGGCCGGCCGGGTCGGTGAGCGCCGACCCCTCCCCCACCCGGCTCCGGTGCCGGAGCGCCTCGATGTCGCCGATGTGGGCCCGCTCGTGCCAGGCGGCGCGGGCGGCCTCGACGAGCTCGTCGATGCCGTGGGCCGCGACGAACGCGGCCTGCGACCGGTCGGCGTCGGGCGGTCGCACCCGGGCGAGCTGGTCGACGGCCACCTGGCACGTGACGTCCTGCTCGCCGACGTGGGCCAGCGGGTGGGCGCCCCGGGCGTGCCCGCGGTAGGTGCGCACCCACTCGGTCCAGGGGCGCGCCGCCAGCTCGGCCGTGGTGGCGCAGTAGTCCACGAGCACCACCCGGCCCCGGTCGAGGACGTCGAGAGCCCGGGCCAGCCAGGCCGAAGCCTGCTCCTGAAGCGGGATGCGGGCGCCGGGCGCGGCGGTGGGGGCGAGGTCGTCTGCCAGCTCGGCGACATCCGGCGAGGCCGGCACCAGCACCTCCCTGAGCGCCTCGTCGTCGCCGGCGCCGACGAGCACCTCCGACCAGCCGCCGGCGCCTCGCTCGAGCAGGCGGAACGGCAGGTTGTCGAGCAGCTCGTTGGCCAGCACGACGCCTGTGATGGGTCCGGCGGGGAGGTCGGCGCGCACCTCCACCGCAGGGTGCACGAGGGCCCGGGCCTGGTCCTGCAGCACAGCCGACCGCTCGACGCACACGTAGCGGAGCACCGGTCCACACTCGGGCGCCGCCTCCAGCACGGCGTGGGCGAGCGCGCCCCGTCCGGCGCCACCCTCCAGGACCCAGAACGGGTCGGGCTCGCCGAGCTGGCGCCACCACGTGTCGAGCGCCCGGGCCACCACGGCGCCGAAGAGCCCGCCGAGCTCCGGGCTGGTGAGGAAGTCGCGGCGCCGGCCCGGTCCGGCCCCAGCGGCGAAGAACCCGCCGGTCTCGTCGTAGAGGGCGAGCTCGACGAGCTCGTCGAAGCGGACCGGCCCCGAGCGGCGGATGCGCCCGACGAGGTCCGCGACGCTCACAACCGGGTGAGGATCGCCTGGAGCGCCTCGAAGCGGGCCAGGTCACCGAGCCGGGCGACCAGCTGCGGGAACACGCCGAGCACGAGCGTGCCGGCGACGGTGAGCACGAGGGCGAAGCCGAGCGAGGGTGGGACGCTGACCGGCGTGCGGTCGTCGTCGGGCACGGGCCGCATCCACATCTCCCGGGCGACGGCGGCGTAGTAGAAGAGGGCGATCACGGCGTTGACCGCGGTGATCACGCCCAAGACGATCGCCCAGGCCGTCCCGGCGTCGAGCACGGCCCGGAACACGACCAGCTTGGCGAACCAGCCCGCGAGCGGCGGGATGCCCGCCAGCGAGAACAGGAAGACCGTCATCACCACGGCCAGGCCGGGGGCGTACTCGAACAGCCCGCCGTAGGAGGCGATCTCGCCCGAGCGGGTCTTGCGGGCCACGGTGATGACGACCGCGAAGGCGCCGAGGTTCATCACCGCGTAGATCAACAGGTAGGTGACGACGGCGGACAGGGCGCTGCCCGCTGCCTCGGGGTTGAGCCCGACGACGCCGAGGGGCACGAGCATGAACCCACCCTGGGCGACCGACGAGTACGCGAGCATCCGCACGATGTTGGTCTGGCGCAGCGCGATCAGGTTCCCGACCGTCATGGTCGCAGCCGCCAGCACCCAGAAGAACGGCCCCCACACGTCCTCACGGCCCAGGAAGCCGACGAAGACCAGCTGGAGGATGGCGGCGAAGCCAGCGGCCTTCGAGGCCACCGACAGGAACGCGGTGACGGGGGTGGGAGCACCCTCGTAGGTGTCGGGGGCCCACTGGTGGAACGGCACCGCCGAGATCTTGAAGGCGAACCCGATGAGCACGAGCACGATGCCGAAGGTGACGGCCGGGGCGGCGGTGGGCGACCCGCCGAGCAGGGCCCCGATGTCGGCGAGCACGGTGGTGCCGGTGAACCCGAACACCAGCGACATGCCGTAGAGCATCACGGCCGCCGCGAACACGCCGAGCAGGAAGTACTTGACGGCCGCTTCGTTGCTCTTCGGGTCGCGCTTGCGCCACCCGGCGAGGAGGTAGGCGGGCAGCGAGAGCAGCTCGAGGGCGACGAAGATCGTGATCAGGTCGCGCGCCGAGGCCATCAGGATCATGCCGAGCAGCGCCGAGAGCAGCATGAAGTAGTACTCGCCCTCGTAGTAGTCGCCCTCGCCGACGTAGTTGACCGACAGCAGCACCACGACGTAGCCGCCGAGCAGGAACAGGCCCTTCAGCACGAGCGCGAAGTCGTCGACGACGAACGCCCCACCGAACATCGCCCGCTCGTCCCCCGCCACGGCGAGGGTGAGCACGGGCAGGGCGGCGAGCAGCAGGCCCGTGCCGGCGATGGTGGACGACGC
Organism: Actinomycetota bacterium; assembly: GCA_004366205.1. GTDB lineage: Bacteria > Actinomycetota > Acidimicrobiia > Acidimicrobiales > CADCSY01 > SIRW01. The sequence goes on from SIRW01000085.1 coordinate 9,662, forward strand.
CCAGCGGGTGCGCTCGTCGAAGAAGAGGTCGGCGACGAGCAGCACCACGAGCACGCCCGCGAGCACCAGCTCGGGCGCGAGGGCGTGGAAGTCGAGGACCGGCTCGACGAACCCCAGCGCGGCGGCGACGGGCCCCACCGGCTAGCCCCCCAGCGCCCGCAGCGCGACGCCGACGGCGCCGTCGGTGACCCGGAACAGCAGGTGCGGGTAGACGCCCAGCACCAGGATCAGCACGAGCAGCGGCGACCACGCGATCCACTCGGGCCCGTTCACGTCGGGCACGGCCTGATCGGCGAACTCGTCCTTGGGTGTGCCGAAGGCGGCGCGCTGCAACATCCACAGCAGGTAGCCGGCGGCGAACACCGTGCCGATGGCGGCGACGACCATGTAGGCGCGGAAGACCTCCTCCGGCAGGCCGTCAGCCGGGTTGTAGGCGGCGAGGATGGCGGGGAACTCGCCCCAGAACCCGGCCAGACCAGGAAGGCCGAGCGACGCCATGGCGCAGAAGCCGAGGATCCAGCCCATGCGGGGGGCCTGGACGAGCAGGCCGCCCAGGCGGGACAGCTCGAGGGTGTGCAGGCGGTCCTTCACCGAGCCGGCGACGAAGAAGAGCATGCCGGTGATGAGGCCGTGGGCGACCATGCCGAACACTGCGGCGTTGAGGCCGAAGTCGGTGAGGGTGGCGATGCCCAGCATCACGTAGCCCATGTGGGCGATCGACGAGAAGGCGATGAGCCGCTTCATGTCGCGCTGGGCCAGGCAGCCGAGGGCGCCGTAGATGATCCCGATCACCGCGAGCAGGCCGATCCACGGGGCCCACTCGACCGCCGCCTCCGGGAGGATCGGGATGGCGATGCGCACGAAGCCGTAGGTGCCGAGCTTCAGCAGGATGGCGGCCAGGATCACCGACCCGACCGTCGGCGCCTCGGTGTGGGCGTCGGGTAGCCACGTGTGGAACGGGAACATGGGCACCTTGATGGCGAAGCCCATGAAGAGGCCGGCGAAGATCAGCAGCTGGGTGTTTCGGGCGATGCCCTGGGCGGTGTCCTGCAGCTCGACGATCGAGAACGTCTGCCCGCCCAGGAAGAACAGGGCCAGGAAGCCGAGGATCATGAGGGCCGAGCCGAACAGCGTGAAGAGGAAGAACTTGATGGCGGCGTACTGCCGGTTCGGCCCACCCCAGACGCCGATCATGAAGTACATCGGCAGCAGCACGACCTCGAAGAAGACGAAGAACAGGATCAGGTCCTGGGCCACGAACGTGCCGTTCATACCGGTCTCGAGGATGAGCAGCAGGGCGAGGAAGGCCTTGGGGTTGTGCGGCTCGGGGAAGTGGTTCCACGAGTAGATGACGCACAGCATCGAGACGAACATCGACAGCACCAGCAGCGGCAGCGAGATGCCGTCGATGCCGACGATGTAGCGGCTGTTGATGACCTCGATCCACGACCGGTCGACGACGAACTGGAGCTCGTCGGTGGCCCCGTAGTCGAAGTTGACGAGGATCCAGACGCCGACCGCGAACGTGGCCGCCGTGGTCAGCAGCGCCACCGTCTTGATCGAGGTCTCGTCGCGGCGCGGCACCAGCAGCAGCACCGCCGCGCCGGCGAGCGGCAGGAACACCGCAAGCGTGAGCGCCCAGCTGTCGAATCCGTCCATCGTGTCCGTCGCTCCCTAGATGAGGATCACCAGGGTCAGGCCCAGCACGGCAGTGGCGCCGAAGAGCAGCGCGCCGTAGTTCTGGACCCGACCGGTCTGCATGCGGCGGAGGAACCCGCCTGTCTCGCCAGCGCCTGTGGCGCTGCCGTTGACGATGCCGTCGACCACGCGCTGGTCGATCTTGTCGTAGACCCACTGGCCCGCTTGGCGGGAACCGACGCCGGCGGCGTTGACCACGCCGTCGATGACGCGCTGGTTCACCCAGTTGGCCGCCCGGGCGACCGGGCCCTTGATGGAGCCCACGATCACACCGGTGTAGAGGTGGTCGAGGTAGTACCGGTTCCACAGCAACGTGTGGCCCCGGCGAGCCCACACGTTGCGCTCGGTGAGGCCGTGGGGCCCGAGGTTCCGGAAGTAGTAGCCCGCTCCCGCCCCGATGCCGGCAAGGGCGAGGAGCGTGGCGACGACAGCGAGCGGGACCGAGAACTCGGGGTGCGCGACCGGCGGGAAGGCGAAGGTGGGCTCGACCCAGTCGGTGAAGAGGTGGATGCCGAACGGGACGGCGTTCAGGAAGCCCGCGACCACGGCGAGGCCCGCCAGCACCCACAGCGGTCCGGTGATGAGCGCGGGCGACTCGTGGGGGTGCCCGTGGCCCCGGTACTCGCCGAAGAAGGTGAGGTAGACGCAGCGGGTCATGTAGGCGGCGGTGAGGGCGCCACCGATCAGCCCCACGACCATGAAGGCCTCGTAGCCGTTGGCACCGGCCCCGAGCAGGATCTCGTCTTTGGACCAGAACCCGGCGAGCGGGAAGATGCCGGCCAGGGCGAGCGAGCCGATGAGGAACGTCCGGTAGGTGTGGGGCATGTGCTCGCGCAGGCCGCCCATGTCGCTCTTCATGTCGAAGCTGTGCACGGCGTGGCTGACCGAGCCCGAGCCGAGGAACAGCAGCGCCTTGAAGAACGCGTGGGTGAACAGGTGGAAGACCGCCGCGACCCAGGCGCCCACACCGAGGCCCATGACCATGTAGCCGAGCTGGCTGATCGTGGAGTAGGCGAGGACCTTCTTGATGTCGTTCTGCACGAAGGCCAGCACGGCGGCGATGACCACGGTGATGCCGCCGACGAGGGCCATGGGGTTGAGCCCGCCGGCGGCGATGTCGAAGCCCTCCCAGAAGACCGGGTAGAGGCGCGCCACCAGGAACACGCCGGCCACGACCATGGTGGCGGCGTGGATCAGGGCCGAGACGGGCGTGGGGCCGGCCATGGCGTCGGGCAGCCAGGTGTGCAGCGGGAACTGGCCGCTCTTGCCGATGACGCCGAGCAGCAGGCACGAGGCGGCGACGAGCAGGACCAGGTCGCTGACACCGCCGCCGAGCGCCGCCTGGTTGATCTCGAGGATGTCGAAGGTCCGGCCCGCGCCGAAGAAGATCACGGCGATGCCGACGAGGAGGCCGATGTCACCGGTGCGGGTCGTGAGGAACGCCTTGAGGGCGGCGTCGCTGTTGGGCTTCTCCTCCCACCAGTGACCGATGAGCATGAACGAGCACAGGCCGACCAGCTCCCAGCCGACGAGCAGCTGCAGCAGGTTGTTGGAGAGCACCAGCAGCAGCATCGACGCCGTGAACAGGCTGAGCGCGGCGAAGAAGTGGGTGAACCGCCGGTCGCCCTCCATGTAGCTCACCGAGTAGAGGTGCACCAGGAACGACACCAGCGTGACGACCACGATCATCATCGCCGAGAGGCCGTCGAGCAGCGTGCCCGCCTCGATGACCTCGCCGCCGCTCTGCCACCAGGTGACCGTGCGGACCACGGGCTCGACCACGGCGTACTCGGCGCCCGCCAGCACGGCCCCGAGGAAGCCGGCGGCGTGCCCGCCGCCGTCGACGGCGTCGCGGGCCTCGTTGGTGCGGTGGATCCACTGGGCGGCCGTCACCAGCGACAGCACGAGCGAGGCGCCCACCGCGACGACACCGATCTCGGCGCCCTTCCTCGGCAGGTGCTTGCCGACGAACAGGATGAGGAAGAACGAGATCGCGGGGACGAGGGGGATGACCCAGACCTGCTCCAGCATCGTCAGCCCCTCATCAGGTCCACGTCGGACACGTCGATGGACTGGCGGTTGCGGTACAACATGAGCACGATCGCCAGCCCCACACCGACCTCGGCCGCCGCCACGGCGATGACGAACAGGGCGAAGACGGAGGCGACCACCGCGCTCTCACCACCGAGCATCGCGCCGAAGGCGATCAGGTTGATGATGACGGCGTTGAGGATCAGCTCAATCGACATGAGCACGAGCACCCCGTTGCGGCGCGCCAGCACCCCGTAGACGCCGATGCAGAACAGCACGGCCGCGAGGATCAGGAACTGGTTGAGCAGCAACGTCGTTCCTCCTCAGTCGCGCCGGGCGAGGACGATAGCGCCGACGAGGGTTGCGAGCAGCAGGAAGCCCACGGCCTGGAACTGCAGCATGTAGGTCTCGAAGATGCGGATGCCGACGTCGCCCGTCCGCACGATCGTGGTGGGCTCGACCCGGGTGTCGCTGAAGGCGTCGACCAGCACGAAGGCCAGCACGCCGAGCAGGAGCAGGGCCACGGCGAGGGACAGCCCGCGCTGCTCGTTGTCGAGGCCCGCCTCCTTCCCCATGCGCGCCCGGGTGAGCATGATGCCGAACAGGAACAGCACGACGATGGCGCCGATGTAGACGATCACCTGCACGACCGCCATGAACTCGGCGGCCAGGAGCACGAACAGCCCGGCGGCACCGGCGAGCACGACGACGAGGTACAGCGCCGCGTGCACGACGTTCTGGGTGGTCACCACCCGGAGGGCGGCGATCACCATGGCGGCCGCGAGGATGCCGAAGGCGACGTTCTGGGCGACCACGGGCTACTTCTTGCCCTTCGTCTGGGCGCCCGCCTCGAGCGGGGGCGGCTCGGGCACGGTGGCCATCCACTCGCCGAGGCGCTCCTTGTCGTGCAGCAGGTCGGCGATGCGCACCTCGGAGTACTCGTACTCGGGGCTCCAGAACAGGGCGTCGAACGGGCACACCTCGACGCAGATGCCGCAGTACATGCACAACCCGTAGTCGATGTCGAAGCGGTCGAGCTTCTGCACGGTACGGGGCTTGCCGCCGGCCCGGCGCGGCGGCGCCTTGGTCTTGTGGCCCTCGATGTAGATGCACCAGTCGGGGCACTCCCGGGCGCACAGCATGCAGACCGTGCAGTTCTCCTCCTTGAGGGCGATCACCCCTCGGGCACGGGTCGGCGGGGCCTCCTTCACGTGGGGGTACTGCACGGTCACGGCCGGCTTGAGCATCGTCTTGAAGGTGACGCCCAGGCCCTTGAACATGCCGGGAAGCTCAGGCATCAGAACAGCTCCATGAACAGGCCGGTGAGCAGGACGTTGGCGAGGGCGATCTGGACCAGCCACTTCCAGGCGAACCCCTGGAGCTGGTCCTCACGGAACCTCGGGAAGCTGATGCGGGCCCAGAAGATGAAGAAGGCCACGATCATCGTCTTGAGGAACAGGGCGATGGGGCCGACCACGTTGGCGAGCGTGGTGCCGGGGTCGATGCCGGGCACGTACCAGCCGCCGAGGAACAGGGTGGCGGCGATGGCCGACAGGGCGAAGGCGGTGCCGAACTCGCCCATGAAGAAGAGCAGGAACCGGAAGCCCGTGTACTCGACGTGGTAGCCGCCGACGAGCTCGGACTCGGCGACGGGCATGTCGAAGGGGGTCTGCGTGAGCTCGGCCTGCGCGGAGATCATGAACAGGGCGAAGCCCACGAACTGCGGGATGATCAGCGGCAGGCCGATGGCGTCGAAGCCGAAGATGGCGCCCTCGGCCTGGTAGGCCACGATGCCCTGCAGCGAGAGCGTGCCCGCCTGCATGGCGACGCCGACCACGGCGAAGATCAGCGGCAGCTCGTAGGCGACGAGCTGGCCGGCGGAGCGCAGCCCGCCGAGCAGCGAGTACTTCGAGGCCGACGCCCAGCCCGCCATGAGCACGCCGATGACCGAGATCGAGGCGACGCCGAGGGCGAAGAAGATGCCCACATCGAGGTCCGCGATCACCAGGTTCGGTCCGGCGGGCACCACCACGTAGACCAGGAACGTGCCCAGGAGCACGATCATCGGCGCGGCCGCGAACACGAAGCGGTCGGCCCGCTCGGGGAAGATGTCCTCCTTCTGGAGGAACTTCACGCCGTCGGCCACGAGCTGCAGCACCCCGTGGGGGCCGGCCTCCATGGGGCCGAGCCGGCTCTGCATGTGGCTCATCATCTTGAGCAGGTAGACGTAGCCGAGCACGAGGGCGCCGAAGGGGATGACCGCGAGCAGCACCCCGACCTTGATGAGGGTCTCCTGCCAGTAGGCCAGCTCGAGCGCGAACGTCGGCGCGGCGTGCACGAGGGGGAGGGCGGCGGCCGTCAACGGTCGATGTCCCCCAGGATGAAGTAGAGGCTGCCGAGGATGGTGATGATGTCGGGCACGTAGACGCCCTTCAGCAGCCAGGGCAGGATCGAGATGTTGTTGAACGAGGCCGAGCGGATCTTCACCCGGAACGGACCGGTGTCGCCCTTGCTGACGATGTAGTAGCCCATCTCGCCGAGGGGGTTCTCGGTGGAGACCCAGGCCTCGCCCTCGGGGACCTTGATGATCCGGGGCACCTTGGCCATGATCGGGCCCGAGGGCAGGCCGTCGAGCAGTTGATCGACGATGCGCGTGGCCTCGCGCGTCTCCTGCAGGCGGACCCAGTAGCGGGCGAAGCTGTCGCCGTCGGGGTGCGTCCAGACCTTCCAGTCGACGTGCTGCCACGCCAGCGGGGTGGGCACGTCGCGGCGCAGGTCCCAGTCGACGCCGCTGGCCCGCAGGTTCGGGCCGGACAGGCCGTAGGACTGCGCGATCTCGGGCGGGATGACGCCGATGCCCCGGGTGCGGGCCTCGAAGATCTCGTTGCCCATGAGCAGGGTCTCGAGCTCGTCGCAGAAGCGCCGGATGCGCTCCATGGCCTGGCGGGTCTCGTCGATCCAGCCCTTGGGCAGGTCGTCCTTGAGCCCGCCGATGCGGTTGAAGTTGGGGTGGAAGCGGCCGCCGCTGGCGGCCTCCATGAGGTTCAGGACGTGCTCGCGGTCGCGGAACGCGAAGAAGACCGGCGTGAGGGCCCCCAGCTGCACGCCCATGTCACCGAGGAACAGCGCGATGTTGGCGATGCGCGATAGCTCGAACAGGATCGTGCGGATCCACTGCGCCCGCTCGGGCGCCTCGATCTCCATGAGCTGCTCGGCGGCGAGGACGAACGGCACCTCGTTGGCGAAGTGGCCGAGCCAGTCGATGCGGTTGACCAGCGTGTTGATCTGCGGGTACTTGCGGACCTCGACGAGCTTCTCGTAGCCGCGGTGCATGTAGCCGCACACCGGGTCGGCGGCGATGACCTGCTCGCCGTCGAGCTGCACGACGATGCGCAGCGTGCCGTGCGTGGCCGGGTGCTGAGGCCCGATGTTGAGGAGCATGCCCTCGGTCTCGAGCTCGACGTTCACCCGAGCCTCGGCGGCCTGACCGGCGATGTAGGCGAGCTGCTGGCGGTCGGTGATGGCGGTCACGGGGTGTCACCCTCCTCCGCGGCGCCCTCGGCGGCGGCCGCGTCGCCGGCCTCCTCCTCCGGCATGGGCTCGACGTCGACGATGCCGGGCCAGGGCTTCACCTCGCGCGAGAGCAGGGGGAAGTCCTTGCGCAGCGGGTGGCCCTCGAACTCGGTCGGCAGGTAGATGTTGCGCAGGTCGGGGTGACCCGGGAAGTCGATGCCGAACATCTCCCAGGTCTCGCGCTCGTGCCAGTTGGCGCCGGCGAACACCGGGGTCCAGCTGGGCACGGCGAGCGTGTCGTCGGGGACGTCGGCTTTGAGGATGACGCCGATCCCCCGCTTGATCGAGTGCAGCCGGGCGAACACCTGGAAGCGGGTGGCGCCTCCCGTGTAGCCGTGCTCGGGCTCGGCGTCGGCAGCCGCGCCGGTGTCGCCGCTCTCCTCCCCGGCGCCCGGCGCCGCGACCGAGCCGCCCTCGCTCTTGCCGAAGGGGGAGGGCTTCCAGTCGATGCCCGACAGGAAGCAGAAGTAGGTGAAGCCGGCCTGGCGCAGCACCTCGGCCGCCCGGGCCCACTGCGCCGTGTCGATGCGCAGCCACAGCTCGCGGCCGGGCGCGATGTGGGAGTCGACGACGGCGTCGCCGAGCAGGCCGGTCAGCTCGGCGAGCAGCGCTTCGCGCGCCTCGTCTCGCGGCGCCGCCTCCTCCTCGGCCGCCTCGGTCTCGTCGGGGGCGGTCTGCTCGGTGTCAGCCGACGACAATCGGCTCACCCCTCCAGCGCTCGGCCATGTCCTCGTTCTGGATGCGCTCCTGGAGCAGCACGATCCCCTCGAGCAGCGCCTCGGGCCGGGGCGGGCAGCCCGGCACGTAGACGTCGACGGGGATGAGCTGGTCGACGCCCTTGGTGACCGAGTAGCTGTCCCAGTAGGGGCCGCCGCAGTTGGCGCAGCTGCCCATGGAGATCACGTACTTGGGATCGGGCATCTGCTCGTAGAGGCGCAGCACGGCGGGCGCCATCTTGTCGGTGACGGTGCCCGAGATGACCACCAGGTCGGCCTGGCGGGGGCTCGCCGGGAAGGGGATGACGCCCAGGCGCATGACGTCGTAGCGGGGCGAGCCGAACGCCGCGCCCATCTCGATCGCACAGCACGCCAAACCCCACTGGTACACCCACAGCGAGTACTTGCGGCTGGCGTTGAGCAGCTTCGTGAGCGGCTTCGGGATCCGACCGCGGTCGACTAGACCCACCGGAGCACTCCCTTCCGCCAGGCGTAGACGATGGCCAGGTCGAGCACGATCACGAAGATGGCCATGGTGACGAGGCCGTACATGCCGAGGGTCGCGAACTCGACGGCCCACGGGAAGATGAACACGGCCTCGATGTCGAACAGCAGGAACAGCAGGGCGAAGACGTAGTAGCGGATCTGGCTCTGAGGAAACGCCCCGCCCACGGGATCGACGCCGCTCTCGTAGTTGATGTACTTCTGCGGCTGCGGCCGCCGGGGGCGGATCAGCCGGCCCAGTCCGAGCGTCACCATCACCAGCGCGAAGGCGGCACCACCCACCACCGCCACCGTGAGGTAGGCGCGCAGGAACTCGGAGTACTCCGGCACGCGCCGGAGCCTACCGACGCCCCGCGCGGGCCGCCAAAAGGGCTCGCGACCACCCTCCGGCCCGCCCCGCCGCCACCACTTTCCGGACCGCGCGCGCTCATATGCGACGTCGAGGGTCCCGAAAGCGGGCGGGGGCGGGCGCACCCACGCAGTTTCCGGACCCTGAACGCGCAGATGCGACGTCGAGGGTCCGGAAAGCGCCGGGACCGGGGGCCGGGCCGGTGCTCGCGAAGGGGCACGAGAGGGCATGTTGTTACACCCCTTGGACAGACTCGCTCCATGGACGCACTGACCTACACCCGGGCGACACGGGTCGCCGCTCGGCAGCACGGCCTCCTGACCCTCGACCAGGCCATGGCGGCCGGGCTCTCGGTCGCGCAGGTGCGCCGGCTGGTCGCCACGGGTGTGTGGCTGGGCGTCCGGCCCGGCGTGTTCGCCGTGTCGGGCACGGTCCCCAGCTGGGAGCAGCAGGTCGCGGCGGCGTGCTTCGCCGTCCGTGGGCCAGTGGCCGCTTCCCACCTGACGGCAGGGAGGCTCGCGACCCTGCGCGTGCCCGAGCCCGACCGGATCGACCTCATCACACCCGATGACCGCCGGCTGCGGGCGCGTGGCGTGCGCCACCACCGCACCGACGTGCTGCCGGACCGCGACATCCGCAGCCTGCGCGGCATCCCCACCACGACGGTCGCCCGCACCCTCTGCGACCTGAGCGGGCTGCTGTCGGTGCGGCGGCTCGACGCCGCCGTCGTCGACGCCGTACGGCGCGAGCTGGTCGAGCTGCCCGACATCCACGCCTGTCACGAGCGATTGGCGCTCGGGTCCGGTCGGCGGCCACACCGGACCATGACGGCGGTGCTCGAGCGCCGGACGCTCGACCTCCACCCGGGCGACAGCGACTGGGAGCTCTGGGTGGCGGACACGCTCACCGCAGCGGGGTTCGAGCCGGTCCAGCAGCACCGGGTCCGCATCGGCCGTCGGGAGTTCGTTCTCGACGTGGCCCTGCCGGCCGAGATGATCGACGTCGAGTTCGACGGCTGGGCCGCTCACCGCAACGTCGAGGCCTTCCACGCCGACCGCGAGCGGATGCGGCTGCTCGCCGCGGCCGGCTGGCGGCTCGTCCCGGTCACCGCCCGCACCACCGCCGCCGAGCTCATCGACGCCGTGGCCGCCCACGTCGCCGCCGCCCACCACTCCGCCTGACCGACGACCCCCCCGGCATCCGCGACCCCCACCACCACCACTTTCCGGACCGCGCGCGCTCGTATGCGACGTCGAGGGTCCGGAAAGCGGGCGGGCGCCGGGCGCATCCGCGACCTGCGCCGCCACCACTTTCCGGACCGCGCGCGCTCATATGCGACGTCGAGGGTCCGGAAAGCGGGCGGGGTCAGCCGGCGAGGACGAGGAGGGGCGTGGCGTCGCGGGCGAGGTCGACGAGGGGGCCGGGCAGGATGCCGGCGGCGAGGGTGTAGACGACGGCGACGGCGAGGGTCAGCTTGACGCCGAGGGGGATGGGGGGCCGGACGGGGCGGGGGGCGGGACCGGTCCGGGCGGCCTGCTCGTCGGTCTGGGAGTACATGGTGACGATGAGGCGCAGGTAGACGAAGGCGGCCACGACGGCGCCGAGCATGGCGGCGACGGCGAGGAGGTAGGTGCCGGCGTCGACGGCGGCGGCGATCACGTAGAACTTGGCGAAGAACCCGGCGGTGAGCGGGATGCCGGCCTGGGCCATGAGGAACAGCGTGAGCGCCAGGGCGAGCCCGGGCCGGCTGTAGGCCATGCCCCGGTACGCGTCGAGGTCGTGGCCCACGTCGCCTCGCCGCGAGACCGTGGTGAGCACGGCGAACATGCCGAGGATCACTACCGCGTAGGTCGCCGAGTAGAAGAGCACGGCCACCACGCCCTGGTCGGTGGCGGTCTGCACGGCGACGAGGATGAACCCGGCGTGCACGAGCGACGTGTACGCCAGCGTGCGCTTGAGGTCGGTCTGCACAGCGGCGAGCACGGCGCCCACGACCAGGGTGAGCACGGCCAGCGCCCCGACGATCGGCTGCCAGTCGAGCTGGTAGCCACCGAAGGTCGAGACGAACACCCGAACCAGTGCGGCGAAGGCGGCCGCCTTGGTGGCGGCGGCCATGAACCCGGTGATCGGCGTGGGGGCGCCCTGGTAGACGTCGGGCACCCAGACGTGGAACGGCGCGGCGGCCACCTTGAAGCCCAGGCCCACGAGCAGCAGGGCGAAGCCGGCCAGCAGGAGCCCCGTGGACTCGAGCACGTTGCCGGCCAGGAAGTCGGCGATGCGCGCCAGGTTCGTCGACCCGGTGGCTCCGTAGACGAGAGCGATGCCGTAGAGCAGGAAGGCCGACGAGAACGCGCCCAGCACGAAGTACTTCATGGCCGACTCCTGCGACTCGATGCGGCGCAGGTGGTAGCCGGCGAGGACGTACACGGCGATCGAGAGGATCTCGAGGCCGAGGAACAGCACGATCAGGTCACCGGCCGCGGCCATGACGATGCCGCCCGTGCCGGCGAGGAGGAGCAGGGCGTAGAGCTCGGGACCGTCGAGCCCCTCGCGGCGGAGGTACCCGGCGCTGGTCATGGCCGTGAGGATCACCGCCACGCAGACCACGACGGTCACGAACACGGTGAAGCCGTCCACGGCGACGGCGCCGGCGACGGCGCTGGAGGGCCCCCGCTCGGGGTCGGTGACGCGCACCCACACGGCGGCGGCGAGGCCGATGGCGACGAGCGAGGTCACCACGGTGACCGCCGCCCACACCCCTGGAGCCGGCCGCCACCGCGTGACGCCCACGAGCGTGAGGATCAGCAGCGAGCCGGCCAGCAGCGCGACCGGGGGCGAGATGGCCAGCCAGTCGATGGCCGGTGTGTCGATGGGGCCGAGCTGCTGGGCCATGACGGCGGGGAGGGTGCTCACCGCTCACCTCCGGCGGCAACGGTCGGCTGCTCGTAGTCGGAGTGGGCCTCGACGTGGGCGACGAGGCGGTCCACCGCCGGCTCGATCCGCTCGAGCACGGGCTTCGGGTACACGCCGAGGAACACGATGAGGACCAGCAACGGCGCCATGACGGCCCGCTCCCGCCAGGTCAGGTCGAGCATGCCGGCGTTGGCCTCGTCGGGCTCGCCGTGGAACACCCGCTGGTAGGCCCACAGCAGGTAGAGGGCGGCGAGGATCACGCCGGCAGCGGCCACGACCGCCCACCAGCGGTAGGTGACGAAGGCACCGAGCAGCACGAGGAACTCGCCGACGAACCCGTTCAGGCCGGGCAGCCCGATCGACGACAGCATCACGACGGTGAACACGGCGGCCAGGACGGGTGCGGGCTTCTGGAGGCCCCGCAGCTCGCTGATCCGGCGGGTGTGACGGCGCTCGTAGATCATGCCGACGAGCAGGAACAAGGCACCGGTGGAGATGCCGTGGTTGACCATCTGCAGGATCCCGCCCTGGATCCCCTGCGTGGTGAGGGCGAAGGTGCCGAGCACGACGAAGCCAAGGTGGGCGACCGACGAGAACGCGACCAGGCGCTTCAGGTCCGCCTGCATGGCGGCCACGACGGCCCCGTAGATGATCCCGACGACGCCGAGCGTGACCAGGACGGGAGCGAACCAGGCCGTCGCCTCGGGGAACAGGTAGAGCCCGAAGCGCACGAAGCCGTAGGTGCCGACCTTCAGCATCACGCCGGCCAGCACGACCGAGCCGGCCGTGGGCGCCTGGGTGTGGGCGTCGGGCAGCCACGTGTGGAACGGGAACACCGGCACCTTCACGGCGAACGCCAGGGCGAAGGCGGCGAAGAGCCACCGCGCCGTGGTCGGGGCGATGGCCTGGGTCTCGGCGATCACGACCAGGTCGAAGGTCAGCTCGCCCGTGGCCTGCTGGTGGAGGAAGGCCGTGGCCACCACGCCGACCAGGAACAGCGCGGAGCCGGCGAGCGTGTAGAGGAAGAACTTGAGGGCGGCGTAGACCCGGTCCTCGTAGCCCCAGCCGGCGATCAGGAAGTAGATCGGCACGATCACCAGCTCGAAGAACACGAAGAACAGCAAGAGGTCGAGCGCCATGAACGCGCCCAGGCAGCCGGCCTCGAGCAGCAGCAACCAGGCCACGTAGGGCTTGGGGTCGTGCTTGGGTGCGGCGCCGACGAGTGCGATCGGGAACAGCACGCCGGTGAGCACGACCAGGAACAGCGAGATGCCGTCGACACCGAGGTACCAGGCGGCGCCCAGGTCGGCGACCCACTCGTGGCGCGACACGAACTGCAGGCCGGCCTCGCCCAGCTCGAACTGCCAGAGCAGGACGAGCGTGAGGATGCCGGTCCCGGTGCTCGTCGTGAGCCCGACGATGCGGGCGATCTCGCCCCGCGCCCGCGGGGTGAGGGCGACGGCGACGGCGCCGGCGATCGGCAGCAGCACGATCGTGCTGAGCAGCGGGAACCCGAGGTCGTTCGTCACAGGCCCGCCCTCAGGAGGAACCAGCCGAGCAGCAGGACGGCCCCCGCGGCGATGCCGAGGGCGTAGGTGCGCACGAAGCCGGTCTGCACGTGCCGCAATCGGCTCCCGCCCGCCCGGATCAGGGCGCCCACGCCGTTGACGGCGCCGTCGATGCCCTGGGCGTCGACGCGCTCGGCGAGCACCGTGGCGCCGGCGCGGCCGGGGCCGCCGAAGAACGCGGCGAGGCCCTCGTCGACGTACCACGCCCGTCGCAGCAGCTCGGGCTCGACCCGTTCGGGTGCGACCCGCTCCTTCAGGTACACGGCGCAGGCGGCGGCGATGCCGGCGGCGGCCACGGCGACGGCGATGCCGGCGACGACCAGCTTCAGCAGCCCCCCCGCCTCGAGGTGGTGGAGGTTCTCGCCGAAGACCGGCTCGAGGAAGTGCTCGAGGAAGTGCAGGTCCTTGGCGAACGGCAGGTTCAGGGCCCCGCCCACGGTGGCGAGCACGGCGAGCACGACGAGCGGCACGAGCATGATGGCCGGCGACTCGTGGGGCTCGTCGTGGGGGTCGGCCCGGTGCCCACCCACCGTCGCCAGCTCGTCGGCGGCGGGGGTGCGCTCGGGCTCGCTGCCCGGTTCGACCTCGGCGTCGGCCTGCGCCCCGGCGGCCGGGTCGGGCTGGGCCGACACCAGCTCGGCGGGCTCCCGCCAGCGCTCCTCCCCGAAGAAGACGAGCAGCACCTGGCGGGTCATGTAGTAGGCGGTGAGCAGGGCGGCGACCAGCGCCAGCACGAACAGCACGGGGTTGACCTCGAGGGCGTTGATGAGGATCTCATCCTTCGACCAGAACCCCGAGAAGGGGGGCACGCCCGCGATGGCCAGCCAGCCGATTATGAACACGCCGGCCGTGACGGGCATGTACCGGCGCACGCCACCCATGCGGGCCATGTCCTGCTCGTCGTGCAGGCCGTGCATGACCGAGCCGGCCCCGAGGAACAGCAGCGCCTTGAAGAAGGCGTGGGTGACCATGTGGAAGATCGCCGCCACGTAGGCGCCCACGCCGACGGCCAGGAACATGAAGCCGAGCTGCGAAACGGTGGAGTAGGCGAGGACCTTCTTGATGTCGCGCTGGGCCACGGCGGCGAGGGCGGCGAACAGGGCGGTGGCCACGCCGACGGCGGCGATGACGGTGAGCACCCACTCGGCCTGGGCGAGGACCGGGTTGATGCGGGCCATGAGGTACACGCCGGAGGTGACCATCGTGGCGGCGTGGATGAGCGCCGAGACCGGTGTCGGGCCCTCCATGGCGTCGGGGAGCCACACGTAGAGCGGCAGCTGGGCCGACTTGCCGGCCGCACCCACGAACAGCAGCAGGGCGATGCCGGCGGCCGTGGCCTCGGCGAGCTGCTCGGCGCCCTCGAAGATCTCGGTGTAGGTCAAGGTGCCGAGCGACACGAACGCCAGGAACATGGCGACCATGAAGCCCCAGTCGCCGATGCGGTTGGTGACGAACGCCTTCTTGCCGGCCACCGCGGCGCTCTCGCGGGTGAACCAGAAGCTGATCAGCAGGTACGAGCACGCCCCCACGCCCTCCCACCCCAGGAACGTGAGCAGGAGGTTGTCGCCCAGCACGAGCACGAGCATCGAGGCGGCGAATGCGTTCAGGTACAGGAAGAACTGGTGGAACCGCTCGTCGCCGTGCATGTAGCCGATCGAGTAGAGGTGGATCAGCGAGCCCACGCCGGTGATGAACAGCACCATCGTCATCGACAGCGGGTCGACGAGGAAGCCGACGTCGACCGAGAACCCGCCCGCGGGTACCCACGTGTAGAGCGTCTGGACGAACTGGCGGTCGTCCCCGGGCCGCTCGAGCAGGCCGAGCAGCACGACGAGGGCGGTGAGGAACGAGCCGGCCATCGCTCCGGTGGCGACCCAGCCGGCGTAGGGCTCACCGAACCGGCGCCCGAACGCGAGGAGCAGCAGGACGCCGGCCAGCGGCAGCGCGGGGATGAGCCAGGTCGCCTCGAGCACCGTGTCCCCCTCAGCCCTTCAGCAGCGCGATGTCGTCGGCGGTCGCGCCGGGGCGCCGCCTGAGGATGGCCACGATGATGCCCAGGCCGACGACCACCTCGGCGGCGGCGACCACCAGGACGAAGAACACGACCACCTGCCCGCCGATGTCGTTGAGCATGCGGGCGAAGGTGACGAACGTGAGGTTGACGGCGTTGAGCATGAGCTCGACGCACATGAACATCACGAGCGGGTTGCGGCGCACCAGGAGCCCGAGAGCGCCGATCGTGAACAGCATGGCGCTCAGGACCAGGTACCAGCTCGGCTCGACGCTCACCGGTCCTCCCCTCGCTCGGCGGGTTCCCCCTTGAAGTGGCGGGCGGGCCGGGGGTCGCGGGGCTTGCGGGCCAGCAGCACGGCGCCGATCACGGCGATCACCAGCAGCACCGAGGTGGCCTCGAAGGCGAAGACGTAGTCGGTGAACAGGGCCTCGGCGAGCTTCTCGATGTTGCTGCCGGGACCGTCGAGCTCGCCGTGCACCGAGCGGGCGCCGAGGCTCACCTGGGCGGCCCGAACCCCGAGCACGACGATGAAGCCGAGCCCGATCACCGCCACGACGGCGGCAGCCGGCCGTTGCCCGCCGAGCGGCTCGCGCTCGAGGTCCTCGGCCCGGTCGACGCCGAGCAGCATGATGACGAACAGGAAGAGCACGACGATGGCGCCGGCGTAGACGATCACCTGGACGGCCGCGAGGAAGTGCGCCTCCTGGGCGACGAAGAGCACGGCGACGCCGAACAGCGTCATGACCAGCATCAACGCCGAGTGGACGGGGTTGCGCGCCAGGATCACGCCGAGGGCGCCAGCCAGCACGATGACGGCGGACACGAGAAACACCGTGGTCTCCATCAGCCCTCCTCCTCCGATGGATCCGCGGCCTCCTGCGGCGGCTCGGGTGCCCGCACGCCATAGCCCAGCTCGCCCGACCACTGGACCTCACCGGTCCAGCGGTGGTCGCCCGCGGGGGCGGTGGCCCGCATCCAGCCCGAGGTGAGCGCGTCCTCGCCGGGTCGCCAGTCCTCCCACGGGAGCTGCCGGGGCCGGCCGTCGTCGCCGACGAGCAGCTCGGCTCGGGTGTAGATGGCGTCGTCGCGGTTGGTGAAGGAGAACTCGAACAGCTTCGACTCGGTGATGGCCTCGGTGGGGCAGGCCTCCACGCACAGGTCGCAGTGGATGCAGCGCAGGTAGTTGATCTCGTAGACGAACCCGTAGCGCTCGCCCGGCGACACCGGGTCGTCGGGCGGGTTGTCGGCGCCGCGCACGTAGATGCAGCGGGCCGGGCACACCCCGGCGCACAGCTCGCAGCCGATGCACTTCTCCATGCCGTCCTCGTAGCGGTTGAGGACGTGGCGGCCGTGCAGGCGCTCGACCTTGGGCCGCTTCTCCTCGGGGTACTGCCCGGTGATGCGCGGCCGGAACATCTGGCGGAAGGTGACCCAGAAGCCCTCGAGGTAGCCCATCAGGCCTCCACCTGCCGCTCGGTGACCTCGCCCAGGATCTCGCCGCTGCGGTGCACGGCCTGGCCGGTGCGCACGGCGGCGAGCAGCAGCCCGGCGGCCGCGAGCAGGCCGGCGACGGCGACGGCCAGCACGGCGAACACGTTCCAGTCCTGCACCTGGGCGACGCGGATGGCCGCCAGCACCATGAGCCAGCCCAGCGACAGCGGGATCAGCAGCTTCCAGCCCAGGTCCATCAGCTGGTCGTAGCGGAAGCGGGGCAGCGTGGCCCGCAGCCACACGAACAGGAAGAGGAACACGAAGAGCTTGAGCAGGAACCACACGGGTGGCCACAGCCACTCCGGGCCGAACAGGATCGGCCCCCGGGGGCCGCCCAGGAAGAGGGTCACGACGATGGCCGCCATCGTCACGGTGTTCATGAACTCGGCCAGGAAGAACAGGGCGAAGCGGATCGAGGAGTACTCGGTGTGGAAGCCCCCCACGAGCTCCTGCTCGGCCTCGACGAGGTCGAACGGTGGGCGGTTCAGCTCGGCGGTGCCGGCGAGCAGGAACACCACGAAGGGCACCACGACGACCACGAAGAGGTTCCACTCCCACGGCGCCGTGCCCTGCATGGCCACGATGGTGTTGGTCGACAGCGACCCCGCCATGAGCACCACCGACGCCACCGCCAGCGAGAGCGCGGCCTCGTAGGAGACCATCTGGGCCGAGGCCCGCACCGAGCCGAGCAGCGGGTACTTCGAGCCCGACGACCAGCCCGCCAGCATGACGCCGTACACCGCCACCGACGACATGGCGAGCAGCACGAGGATGCCGATGGGGGGGTCGGCGACCTGCAGGAAGGTCTCCCGCCCGAAGATCGTCACCGTGCCCGGCCGGTCGCCCTCGAACACCCCGCCGATGGGCACGATCGTGAACGTGAGGAAGGCGGGGACCAGCGAGAGGTAGGGAGCCAGCTTGAAGACCACCCGGTCGGCGCGGTCGGGGATCAGGTCCTCCTTGAAGAACAGCTTGATGCCGTCGGCGAGCGTCTGGAGGATGCCCCAGGGGCCGGCCCGGTTCGGTCCGATGCGGTTCTGCATGTCGCCGATGAGCTTGCGCTCGAACCAGATCATGAACAGCACCGACACCATCAACAGGGCGAAGGCCACGACGACCTTGCCGATGACGATGAGCACCACCGTCAGGTCGACGCCCTCGGCGAAGAGCGGGTCGCCCATCAGGCGCCACCTCCCCCGGCGCGGGTCTCGAGGCGGACCTCGGTGACGCGGGCGGTGGCGTCGATGAGCGCCGCCGCCGACACGCCGGGCTGGTTGAACGGCAGCAGCGCCGAGCCCCGCGCCACCCCGGGGTCGGCCTCCACCTCGACGACGACCGAGCCGCGGGCCGAGCGCAGGGTGGCGCCATCGCCCGTGTGGAGCCCCAGCCGGTCGAGGTCGTAGGGGTTGACCCGGAGGTGCGCGCCCGGCGCCAGCCCGGCAAGGGACGGGGCGTGCTGGACCAGGGTCCCCTGGTCGTACAGCTTGCGGCCGCTGACGAGGCGGAGCGAGTACGCGTCCACGGGTGGGGCGGGCCCGGCCTCGACCGGCTCGAAGGCCAGCAGGGGCGGCCGGTCGGGTCCGTGCTCGACCGGTGCGCTGACATCGCCCTCGCCGGCATCCTCGGTGGCGGCCTCGACGGCGGCCTGCTGGGCCGCGGCCTCCAGGGCGGCGGCCTCCTCGGGCGCTTCCGCCTCCCGTGCGGCGTCGCCGGCCGCTGCGGCCTCGGCGATCTGCTCGGGCATCGTCGCACCCGAGGCTCCCGAGGGCGACCGGGGCACCGAGGGCACCGTCTCGCCGCCCGGCAGGGTGGTGGCCACGCTCTCGGGCCCCATATGGGTGTCGGCCGCGGTGACCTCGGGAGCCTCGGTCTGCGCGAGGGGTCGCCGGTCGGCGCCGGCCTCGTGGTGGTCGCTCAGCGGCACCACGACGCCGTCGAGCCCGTCGGCCGCGAGGAGGCGGGCCCGGGCGAGACCGGCATGCGCGGGTGCCACCGACTCGATCTCGGCCCAGATGCCGTCGAGCGAGTCGAGCCCCAGGTCGGCGCCGAGCCGGTGGGCGAGCTCGACGGCGATCATCCAGTCGGCGCGGGCCGTGCCCGGTGGGGTGACCTTCTGGTTGAGGACGCTCACGCGACCCTCGATGTTGGTGGTGGTGCCGGATCGCTCGCCGAACGCAGCGGCGGGCAGCACGACGTGGGCCCGGCGCGACGACTCGGTGAGGAAGCAGTCGACGGCGACGATCCGGGGCACCCGCTCGAGCGCGCCCTGGGCCAGCCGGGCGTCGGGGAAGTCCCGCAGCGGGTCCGCGCCGAGCAGCACCAGCGTCTCGATGGCGCCCTCCGCCGCGGCGGTGAGGATGCCGGTGGCGTCGAGCCCGCGGGACGCGGGCACCGCACCCCAGCGGGCCTCGAACCAGGGCCGGCCGGCGTCCAGGTCGACCCGGCCCGGCAGCACGCCGGGCGCGAGCCCGAGGTCGAGGGCGCCGTGCACGTTCGCCCGGCGCAGCACCGGCAGGAAGCGCACGCCGGGGAGACGGGCCGCGAGCAGCGACGCCGCCGCCACCACGGCGTCGGGCGCCTCGGCGAGGGACGGGCGGCCGAGCACCACGGCGACGTCGCCTTCGGCGAGCAGCTCGGCGGCGCGGGCGACGCGCGGGTCGTCACCGGCGCCGTCGAGGGCGGCCCGCACGGCGGCGGCGGCCTCGCCGGGGCGGTGGCGGAGGGCGACGGTGGCGACCTCGGTGAGGCCGGTGTCGTGGGGCGACACCTCGACGATGCGAACCCCCTTCTCGACGGCGGCGTCGCGCAGCCGCAGGTAGAGGACCGGCAGCTCCTCTTTCAGGTCGGGGCCGAGCAGCACCACGGTGCGGGCGGCGCAGACCTCGTCGATGGTCGCCCGGGGCAGGCCGAGCACCACCTCGGCGGGGAGGCCGTCACCGATCTGGGCGTCCACGTTGTCGGTTCCCACGACGCTCTTGGCCAGCTTCGCCCAGGCGTAGGCGTCCTCGTTGGTGAGGCGGGCGCCGCCCAGCACGGCCACCGCACCCGGGCCGCCGGCGTCGAGCCCGGCCCGGATCGCCCCGGCGGCCGCCTCGAGCGCCTCGGCCCAGGTCGCCTCCGCCAGGGTGTCGCCGGCGCGGACGAGCGGGCGGCCGAGCCGGTCGTCGCTGTTCACGCCCTCGAAGCCGAAGCGGCCCTTGTCGCACAGCCAGCCCCAGTTCACCGGGTCGACGTCGACGCCGAGGTGCCGGACGAGGCGGTTCGTGGAGGACTGCACGGCGATGCGACAGCCGACCGAGCAGAACGTGCAGGTCGACTCGACCTGCTCGAGGTCCCACGGCCGGGCCCGGAACCGGTAGGGGACGGCCGTGAGCGCCCCCACGGGGCACAGCTGCACGGTGTTGCCGCTGAAGTACGAGGCGAAGGGCTGGTCGGGGAAGGTGTTGACCTGCGTGTGGTCGCCCCGGTCGACGAACGTGATGAGCGGGTCGCCCGCGACCTCGTCGGCGAACCGGGTGCAGCGGTCGCACAGGATGCAGCGCTCCCGGTCCAGGTAGACGAGGTCGCTGATCGGGATGGGCTTTTCGAAGTGCCGCTTCTGCTCGACCATGCGGCTCTCACCCGGACCGAAGGCCAGCGTCTGGTCCTGGAGGGGGCACTCGCCGCCCTTGTCGCACACGGGGCAGTCGAGCGGGTGGTTCAGCAGCAGGAACTCGAGCACCCCGTCCTGGGCCTTCCTGGTGGCCTCGGACTCGGTGTCGACCGTCATGCCGGGCGCCACCGGGATCATGCACGAGGGCTGGAGGGCCGGACCCCGCCCCGTGTCGACCTCCACCAGGCACATGCGGCACATGCCCACGGGCCGCATGCGCGGGTGGTAGCAGAACCGGGGGATGTAGACGCCGTGGCGCTCGGCGGCGTCGATGAGCAGCTCACCGGGCTTCGCCTCGATCGCCGTGCCGTTGATCGTGACGGGCACCGCCTCGGGCTCGGTGCGGGTGGTGTCGGTCACGAGGCGGCACCCCCCACGGGGGCCGGCCCGGCGATCGTCACCGGCGTGCCCGCCCGCTCGATGTAGGCCTCGAACTCGTCCCGGAACCGGTGGATGGCCGACACGAGCGGGGCGCCGACCGACGGGCCGAGCGGGCAGATCGTGGTCTGGCGTGGCGGGAACGGCACCGGCTCGGCGCCCAGCGACCCGGTCCCGGCCCGGGGGTAGGGGCCGGGGCTGATGTTGTCGACCACGTCGAGGATCAGGTCGATGTCGGTGGGCCGGCCCGATCCGGCGAGGACGCGCCGGACGATCTTCTCGAGCCACCCGGTGCCTTCGCGGCAGGGCGTGCACTTGCCGCACGACTCGTGGGAGAAGAACCGCACCAGGCTGAACGCGGCCCGTACGGCGTCGGTGGTCTCGTCCATGACGACGATGGCGCCCGAGCCGAGCATCGAGCCGGCGGGACCCACCGCGGTCTGGTCGAGGGGCAGGTCGAGGTGCTCCTCGAAGAACCACGGGGCCGAGGCCCCACCGGGGATGAACGCCTTGAGGGCGTTGTCGTCGCGGATCCCGCCGGCGTAGACGGGCGCGTAGATGATGTCGCGGAAGGTCGTGACGCCCAGCTCGACCTCGTAGACACCCGGGCGCTTCACGTGGCCCGACACGGCGAACATGCGGGTGCCCGACGCGCGCTCGGTGCCGAGGGCGTCGAAGGCGGCCCCGCCGTTGCGGAGGATCCAGGGCAGGTTCGAGATCGTCTCGACGTTGTTCACGACGGTGGGCTGCAGGTAGAGCCCCTTGGCGGCGGGGAAGAACGGTGGCTTCAGCCGCGGGAAGCCCCGGCGCCCCTCGAGGCTCTCGATCAGGGCTGTCTCCTCCCCGACGATGTAGGCCCCCGCGCCCCAGTGCAGCAGCACGTCGACCGAGAACCCGCTGCCGTCGATGTCGCGCCCGACCCAGCCGGCCTCGTAGGCCTCGTTGAGGGCCGCGACGAGCCGCTCCTGGGCGAGGGCCATCTCGCCCCGGACGTAGATGAACGCCTGGGCGACGCCGATGGCGTAGGAGGCGATGAGCACGCCCTCGATCAGCTGGTGGGGGTCGCGCTCCATGAGCAGCCGGTCCTTGTAGGTGCCCGGCTCGCTCTCGTCGCCGTTGATCACGAGGTACCGGGGGAACACGCCCGGCGGGCAGAACCCCCACTTGACCCCCGCGGGGAAGCCGGCGCCGCCCCGTCCGAGCAGGTTGGCGGCCTTGACCTCGTCGGTGACCTCCTCGGGGGTCTTCGCCAGCGCGGCGCGCAGGCCCTCGTAGCCCCCGGTCGCGAGGTACCGCGACAGGGTGTGGCTGTCGTCGTACTCGAACCGGGCCGTGACGATGCGGGGTGCGTCGGTGACCGCCATCAGCCGTCACCCCCCAGCGAGGTGCGGTCGGGCGGCAGCCCCTCGGCCCCGCGACCGGCCCAGCGGCCGGCGGGAACCTGCTGGCGCACGCGGGTGAGGGTGCCGTGCGGCGGGACCTCGTCGTCGCGCCGGCCGGCGGCCAGGTCGTCGAGGAGGGCGTCGACGGCGTCCGGGGTCACCTTGTGGAAGTAGCGGTAGTTCACCTGAAGGCAGGGCGCCTCGGTGCAGGCGGCGATGCACTCGACGTGGTTGACGGTGAACCGGCCGTCGGGTGTGGTGCCGCCGCTGCGGACCCCCAACCGCTCCTCGACGTGGTGCAGCAGCTCGTCGCCCCCCAGGAGGTGGCAGCTGATGCTGGTGCACACGTTGACGACGTAGCGCCCGACGGGCTCGCGCTTGAACATCTCGTAGAAACTGCAGGTGCCCAGCACCTCGGCCGCCGTGAGGCCGAGGAGCTCGCCGATGTGCCCCATGGCCTCGGGGCTCACCCAACCGTCCTGCTCCTGGGCGAGGTGCAGCAGCGGGATCAGCGCGGACCGCGGCCGCGGGTAGCGCCCGATGATCTCCTGGGCGCGGGCGACGTTGTCGGGCGTGAGCCGGGCCATCAGCGGTCGACCTCCCCCATGATCGGGTCGACCGAGGAGATGATGGCGACGGCGTCGGCGACGAGGCCACCGCGCAGCATGTGGGGGAGCGTCTGGAGGTTCACGAACGAGGGACCGCGGATGTGGAGCCGGTAGGGACGGGCCGAGCCGTCGGACACGAGATAGCAGCCCAGCTCGCCGCGCGGCGACTCGACGGCGACGTAGACCTCGCCCTCGGGCACCCGGAAGCCCTCGGTGAAGATCTTGAAGTGGTGGATCAGGGCCTCCATCGACTGGTCGATGCGGCCCCGGGGGGGTGGGGTGACCTTCTTGTCCTGCACCCGGTAGTCGCCGGGCGGGATGCGGTCGAGCACCTGACGGACGATCTTCATCGACTCGCGGATCTCGTTGAGCCGGATGGCGTACCGGTCGAACGTGTCGCCGTAGGTGCCCACC
Organism: Actinomycetota bacterium; assembly: GCA_004366205.1. GTDB lineage: Bacteria > Actinomycetota > Acidimicrobiia > Acidimicrobiales > CADCSY01 > SIRW01. Next base: position 32,953 of record SIRW01000085.1, read on the forward strand.
ACCACGTCGAACTCGAGCTCGTCGTAGGTGAGGTAGGGCATCGAGCGCCGCAGGTCCCAGGGCACGCCGGTGGAGCGCAGGATTGGCCCGGTGGCGCCGAGCGCCATGGCCTCCTCGGCGGTGATGACGCCCACCCCCTGGGTGCGCTCGCGCCAGATGGGCTGGCCCGTCATCAGGATGTCGTAGTCCTCGAGGGCGGGGGGCAGGGCGTCGAGGATGCGCAGGACGTCGTCGCGCCACCCCGGCGGGAGGTCGGCGGCCACCCCGCCAGGGCGGATGAAGTTGTGGTTCATCCGCAGGCCGGTGACCTTCTCGTAGAAGTCGAGCAGCAGCTCGCGCTCGCGCCAGCCGTACAGCATCATCGACACCGCCCCCAGGTCCATGCCGTTGGTGGCGAGGAACAGGAAGTGCGACGACATGCGGTTCAGCTCGGAGAGCAGCACGCGGATCCACGTGGCCCGCGGCGGGATCTCGACTTCGAGCAGCGCCTCGGTGGCGAGCGAGAAGACCAGCTCGTTGAAGAACGGCGAGGCGTAGTCCATGCGCGTCACGTTGGTGGCGCCCTGCAGGTAGGTGAGCTCCTCGGCCGTCTTCTCCATGCCGGTGTGCAGGTAGCCGATGACCGGCTTCGACCGCAGGACCATCTCGCCCTGGAGCTCGAGCATCAGCCGCAGCACGCCGTGGGTGCTGGGGTGCTGGGGCCCCATGTTGATGATCATCGTCTCGTCGGCGCTGACCTGCTCGGCCATGGCGGCGACGTCGGCCTCCGACAGGCGCAGCACCGCTCCGGCCTCGCGCAGGAACGACAGGGGCGACACCTCGCCGCGGGCGGCGAGCTCCTGGCCGCCCTCCGACGTGACGGCCCACCCGCGGCGGCGGCCGCCGTCGCCGGTGCCGGCGGAGGCCCGGGCACCGCCCGTGGTCGGTTCGTCGTCGTGGTTCGTCGAGGTCATCGGTGGTCCGGTGGGCTGGTCAGCGGGGGCCCGGCGCGCCCTTGAACTGCACCGGGATGCGCCCCACGGGGTAGTCCTTGCGGAGCGGGTGACCCTCCCAGTCCTCGGGCATGAGGATGCGGGTGAGGTCGGGGTGGCCGTCGAAGCGGATGCCGAACATGTCGTACACCTCGCGCTCCATGGCCTCGGTGCCGGGGTGGATCTCGAACAGCGAGGGCACCACCGGGTCGTCGCCCGGCACCTGGACCCGGATGCGGAGGCGGTCGCGCCGCTCGAAGGCGATGAGCGTCACGACCACCTCGAAGCGCTCGGGTGCCACGCCCGCCGGCAGGCCCGAGCGCCCCGGATGGGTGAGGTAGTCGACGGCGGTGACGTCGAGGCAGACGTCGTAGCCGTCGGCTCGCAGCGCGGCGACGAGCGCTGCGTAGCCGTCGCGGCCGACGTGCAGGACCCGCTGGCCGTGGCGCTCGGTGACGATCGCCCCGTGCAGCAGCTCGGGGCCGTCGCCGGCGGCGGGCGCGGCCTCCTCGGTGGCCCCGGTGTCGTCGGTCACGCCCGGTCTCCGGGTGCAGTGACGCTGACGGCGCCCGCGTGCTCGACGTGCAGGGCGGCGCCCGCGCCCGTGGACTGGCGGCGCCGGGTGATCTCGCCGGTGCGGATCAGCTCGTGGAGCGTGAGGATCGAGTGCATCAGGGTCTGCGGGCCGGGCGGGCAGCCGGGGGCGTACACGTCGACGGGCACGATCTGGTCGACGCCCTGGACGATGGCGTAGTTGTTGAACATCCCACCGCTCGAGGCGCACACGCCCATCGAGATGACCCACTTGGGCTCCATCATCTGGTCGTAGACCTGGCGGAGCACCGGTGCCATCTTCTGCGAGACGCGCCCGGCGACGATCATGAGGTCGGCCTGGCGGGGTGAGGCGCGGAACACCTCCATGCCGAACCGGGCCAGGTCGTACTTGCCGGCCCCGGTCGCCATCATCTCGATGGCGCAGCACGCCAGCCCGAACGTGGCGGGCCACACGCTGTTGCGGCGGGCCCACTTGACGAGGTTCTCGAGGTTGCCGGTGAGGAAGTTGTGCTGGAGGCCGCCGAGGCCCTCACCCGCCTGCATCAGGTCCTGACCTCCTGACCGGTGGGGGCGTCCGGGGCGACCTCGGCGGCGACGGGGACGGGGCGGCCCTCGAGCCCGACGCGCCGGACGGTGGTCTCGGTGGTGCGCCCGGGCGCGAGGGCGGGATCGAGCCGGCGCAGCCGCTTGGCGGGGCCCCACTCGAGCCCGCCCTTGCCGACCTCGTAGAGGAACGAGAAGAAGAAGATGGCGAGGAAGATCAGCATGGCCACGAGACCGAACGTCCCCAACCGCTGGCTCACGACCGCCCAGGGGTAGAGGAAGATGATCTCGATGTCGAACATGATGAACAGCATCGCCACCAGGTAGAACTTCACCGGGAAGCGCTCGGGGGGCTCCCGGCTGGGGACGATGCCGCACTCGTAGGGGGCGAGCTTGGCGGCGGACGGTCGCTGGGGCGCGAGCAGGCGGGACGCG
>SIRW01000086.1 GCA_004366205.1 Actinomycetota bacterium
CAAAGGGGTGGTGCCCCTCGACTGACCAATCAACCGGAGATCAGCTGTCCGCCCACACGGAATTCTCATGTCCACGGGCGAGGAGATCTCCTGTCCGCCAGCAAGGAGATCCTGCTGTCCGTTGACAAGCGGCGGTGCTGACGCCGCCATCGCCTGGGCGTGCTGACGGATCTCCTCTGCCTGGCGCTGACGGCGCACCTCGCGCTTGCTGGGCTGCCAGTCGTCGCCGACGTCGGGGATGTGCTCGTAACCCTCCATCGGCGACGACCGTAGGACGGTGAATCAGCCCATGTCGGTGCACTGCTTGCACCGGCGGTAACCGGGCTCTACGCGAATGAGTGGGGAGAGCGGGTTCGGATCCTGGGTGGCTGAGGCCGGCTGGGCCAGGTGACGCCGCCGGCGTGGAGGAGCACGCGGAGGCGGTAGTGCTCGAAGCTGCGGAAGCCGTGACCGCAGCGCTTGACCTTCTTGACGCACAGGTTCAGCCCTTCGGTCGGGCCGTTGCTGGCGCCGGTGGCGTGATGGGCGAGGATCTCGCTGCGCCACCGTTTCAGGGTCTTGCCGAGGCTCACGATCTCGGGGACGTCGTCGGCGAGGCAGCCGGTGATCGTCTTGTCGAGCAGGGTGCGGGCGTCAGCCCAGGTGTCGGCGAGGTAGATGTCGCGGACGGACTCCTTGGCGAGCCAGGCGCCGAGGACCTCGTCGTTGGGATCCCCGAGACGCAGTCCGAGCAGCAGCCGGTCGTGGCCGCGTTCGTCGAGTCGTTCGCTGCCGGTGAGGAGCACCTTGCGGATCCGGTAGAGCGGGTCGTGCTTGCGGCCACGGTGGCCGAGGGTCTCGTTCTGCACCCGCCGTCGGACCTGGTCCAAGCAGCGGTTGCCGACGCGGACCACGTGGAACGGATCGGCGACGCGGCGGGCGTGATCGAGGTGCGGGGACAGCCCCGCCCGGAACGACTCGGCCAGGTCGGTGGCGACGACCTTGATGTCGGCCAGCCATCGTGGGTCCGCGTTGGCCAGCCAGCGCCGCACGTCCTTGGCGCTGTTGCCTTCCGTGATGTCGATGAGCACGTGACGCTCGAGGTCGACGAGGCCCGTCGCGTAGATGATCGGATGCTCCCGGGTGGCTTTCAGGAACGACGTCTCGTCGACACCGAGCTGGCGGACACGGCCGACTCGGTGCGGGTCGTCGACCAGTGGGGTGCCGTGCTCGATGACCGCGTTCATGACCGTCCACCAGCACACCCCGAGCTCCTCGGCCACCTTGCTCACGGGTCGGGCGAGCTCGCCGACCTGACGGCACGCCTCGGCGCCGGCGCGGCGGGTGAGCACGACCTGGGCGTCGAGATGCTCCGAGCGTTCCGTCCAGGTCTTGCGATCGCAGAGCAGTTCGCGGCATCGCCAGCGGCGCTTGATCCACCGCAGCCGTGCCGGCCGGCCGAAACACGCCAGGTCCCGCACGTCGACGGGCACCCGATCCTGCGACTCGGCGCGTACGCCGCAGCCCTCGCAACCCACGAGCGTCGCGGTGGTCTCGATGGTCACGATCAGCTCGACGTCGGTCTCGGTGACCTCGAGCACCCGGAAACCGGGCAGTCCCAACAACGCCTCAGCCAGGCCAGTACCGTCGTTCACGCAGGGGCCTCCTTCTCGACACAGCCTTCGACAGCCGTGACGATGCAGGGGCCCCTGCCCCCCGTGGTGGACCCCCCACGCGCTACTTCAGCTCAGCGCCGCTCCCCACTCCAACGCGAAGAGCCGGTAACCGCCGGTCCCGGCGACACGATTTGCGGCCGGGATCTGCTGACCTGTCGGGCAGTTGTCGTGGTCGTGGTACACGTCGGGATCCGACGGGTTGCTCGAGTGGTACGGCGCAACCTTGGCCATGGGGGCCTCCTTACGGCCGACGATCGGCCTCAGGTCGACCTTACGGAGACGGTGTGACAGCTTCCGTCGACGCGAATGCTCGTCTACGGCGTGAGATCGGCGCGGAGGTCAGCGAGTGTCTTGTCGCCGAGACGAGGCACCCGCCACTTGAGCCACCCGTCGGCCGATCCCACGTTCGCTGCTTCCTTCGCTGCTTCAGAAGGCGTGCGACAGATCTGGCCGGAGGCGAGCCGGATGGTCCCGTCCGCCTGGACGGTCGCCTCGCGCGGCGGTCCGCTGCGCCGGCGCATGACGATCGGTTCTCCGGCGTGGATCGCTCGCGCCTTGAGGAGATCAGCAATGGTCACCGACGAGCCTGCCATCCACCCCTCCTACAGGAGCCCGAGGCGTCGAGCCGCGTCTTCGAGGTCGGTACGGAGGTCGCCCAGCGTGTTGAGCGTGTACAGCCCGTCGATGCGATCGCCGTCTCGGAGGTCATAGATCCGCCTGAGGTCGGCCGCCCGGCTCTTCCACCCGATGCCGTCGACCGCGGCCATGACGAACTGCGTCGGGAGGCGAACCTCGGCCATCGTTTCGATCTCACGGACCGCATCGGTCAGTTTCGAACCCGTGGAGTCAAAGCCCTTGGCAGCGACGACGATCTTCGCCTCAGCACCGCCAGCGGGGACCGCGAGGTCGCAAGGCGCCGTGTTGCCGGCGCGTCCTGCGAATCTCGTCCGGAGCTCATACGGCAACCCGAGACTCGAGGCGACCGCCTCGATCTCGTCCTCAACCTTGCGGCCCGTCTCCTGGCCGGCCGCAGCGGTTCGTCGGCCACCAGCGCGCGCCGCCAGCACGTCACCGAAGTCGTACGACCGAGAACGTTGGTCTTCGACCAGGCGCACGACGTCGTACTCGGTGTCGAGCATCGCGATGACCTCGGAGGCGCGTTGCCTGGCGAGGGTGAGCCAGCCGCTGGACCCCAGGTGGTGTCTCAGGACGTTCTTGAGACGCTCCTGTGTAAGTCCCACGGCCAGCCCGAGGACCGGAACGGCGTCGGGCTCGTCCTCGATGTACGCCGCGAGCACATCCCTGTCGATGGCAGGAAGCGATGCGAGATGGCTGGCGATCGCCCGGATCTCCTCGCTCTGCGCCGTCGGGACTGTCGGGTCGAATGGCTTGTCGAGCTGGCTCAGCGACGCGACGTACGCGTCGAACGACGCTGGCGCAGGGCTCATGTCGCGACGAACAGGTACTCGACGGCCTCACGACGCTCCGCCTGGGCATGCGTGCCGAAGTGATACCGATGGTCGATCTCGATCACCTCGACGCTGCCCTTCACCTTCCGCAGCAGGCGTTCGATCGTCTCTGCGTCGGGGACGGCGTTCGAGCTGTAGGAGAGGACGATCGTCGACCGCTTGAAGCGCTCGAACGTCGTCTGGAGGGCGTCGACGACGGTGCGCTTGTACGAGAACGGCGTGTACCGCTTCTCGAGCTTCTTGGTCTTCGTGTGCTCCATAATCGTCTGGCCGCGCCAGTACACCGACAGCCCTTCGAGGAAGTGGTATCGCTTGATGTAGCAGTTGTCGTCCCGCGGTGGCGCGTACGGCGGATCGAGGTACACGACGTCGAACCCGGCCGGATCGATGTCGAACACGTCACCGTGCATGGCCTGGCACGGTCGTCCGTTGTCGAACACGACAGCGTTGTACGCAGCCGCTGTCTCGACGAAGTGCTCGCTCAAGGGCAGCCGCAGGTCGCGCCGGCCGTCGTCATACCGGAGGTCGGTGAAGGTGAACACCCCCCTCGGCTGCTTGCGAGCGGCGGCAAGCAACAAGGCCGAGATGGCGAGAGAGCGCTTCGCCCCTCGCATCGAGTCGATGTGCGACCAGGCAGAGTCCAGGAAACGCCGGTCGTCGCTCGTGAAGTACAGGCCCTCGAATGTGCGGCTGATGAAATCCCGATCGTCTGCCGGTGGTCCGATCAGGCGCTCGATGTCAGCGTCGCTGAGTCGGAAGCGCTGGTTCGCCACCGCCGCGTCGGCAATGACCGACGGAAACGCCAGAAAGTCATTCGCGGTGACGGAAGCTCCGACGGCCTTCAGCGCGTAGGAGACGACCCCACTTCCGCTGAACGCGTCGAGGGCCGCCGCGGGGGCGAGATCGTCGAAGAGCTGCACCAGGTGCGGAATCAGCCGGTACTTCGAGCCCATATAGCGAAGTCGTGGAAAGCCGGCGATCTGAGCGACGACGAGGTCAAGACCGCCTTCGGTCGTCGCAAGTGCCATGGCACTCATCGTTGCACCCCCGCGTTGCCGGGGCGCGAACCCAGTGTTCTCGGGCCAGAGCGGCAATTGCGCGTCCATCCTCGACTCCTCGCGTCGCGCTGAGAGCAGCGCAGAACTGTGAGGCGCTCAGAGGAGACCGGGAGCGCGAGCGGTCCCGTCATCATCTCGCGTGGGTGTGACAGCGCCGAGACGTCCGTCCGGGCGAACCTCAGCGCACGAAGTCCACCGTCGCAGCGTTGAGGTCGACGTTCGCCGTGCGCCGGCCTGCGTCGAGCCACGCCCGCGCGTGGACATGCGTCCCGGCCTCTTCGTTGGCCCACCAGGGCCGGTACCGCCGGGCGGAGTCGGGGAGGGTGGCGCCGAGGACGCGTTCGACCTGGGCAAACGTCATCGTGACGACCGGCTCCGATCGATCGATCAGGTGCTGCCGAAGCGGCTCGTAGCGCGACGTTCGCCCTCCCTTCGGCGAACCGCTCGGCGAAGGGCGATAGCCGCCAACGAGCCAGTTGATGAACCGCTCCGGGTGCTGGACGTACGTGGTGATGGTGTTGCGAGCCTTGCCCGCTCGGCGCAGCTCCTCCTCGTACCGATCCAGCGCTTCGCGCAGCTCCGCCTCCGTCCAAGCCTTGGACATACACATATCTATGTCATAGGGATGACCTGCGGTCAAGCTCTCAGCCCGGGTCCCGGGTCGGGGCTACGTTCAGGTGGGCACGCGCAGCGGCCGCGGCCAACGGAGGAGCGCGTGAGCTTCCGCTCGATCACCATCCGCAAAGCGTTGGATCACATCAGCCGGCACGACTACGTGCTTCCGGCGATCCAGCGCGAGTTCGTCTGGTCCGGCGACCAGATCTCGCGGCTCTTCGACAGCGTCCTTCGCGAGTTCCCGATCGGGACGTTTCTCTTCTGGAACGTGCCGCCGGAGCTATCGCGGGAGTTCCGCTTCTACGACTTCATGCGTGAGTACCACGAGCTGAAGTCGCGCCACTCGAGCCCGGTGCCGGTCAGCGACCCGAGGCAGCTCACGGCCGTCCTGGACGGACAGCAACGGCTGACCGCCCTCAACATCGGCCTGCTCGGCTACCTCGCGCTCCGCCAGAAGTACGGGCGAGCCAACAACCCTGCGGCCTACCCCTCGAAGTACCTCTACCTCGATGTCTGCTTCGACCCCGCGGAGAGCGATGACGCCGAAGCGCTGTTCCGGTTCGAGTTCCTAACGGAGGCGGAGTCGCGCAAGCCGCCGCCCGGCACGCGGTGGTTCAAAGTCGGTGACGTCCTGGATCTCGAAGAAGGCCCCGGGATCTTCCGGTGGGTTCAAAAGGAGGGCCTCGGCGATCACCCGACGGCCTTCCCCACCCTCGACCGACTGTGGCGGGGCGTCCACGTCCGCGAGGTGATCTCGTTCTTCGAAGACGAGTCGAGCTCGATCGACCGGGTGTTGGAGATCTTCATCCGCACGAACTCCGGCGGGACGGTCCTCTCCAAGTCCGACCTGCTGCTGTCGGTGGCAACCGCGCAGTTCACGACGCTCGACGCTCGCGCTGCCGTGCACGGACTAGTCGATGACCTCAACAGCGTCGGCCAAGGCTTCTCATTCAGCAAGGACCTGGTGCTAAAGGCAGCACTTCTGATCACCGACCGCCCGCAGATCCAGTTCCAGGTGGCTGCCTACTCGGCCGAGAACGTCGCCGAGCTCGAGGCACAGTGGGACCGCGTCGACAGCGCGCTCCGCACCGGCGCCCGGTTGCTCTCGACCTTCGGCTTCTCCGAGCGAACGCTCTCGGCATCGAGCGTCCTGCTCCCTGTCGTCGACTACATCGCGTTCCGGGGGGTTGGCGACGCGTACGTCGATGCCGCGACGTACCGCGACGATCGAGAACGTGTCCGGCAGTGGGTCATCCGCACGCTCTTGAAGCAGGGGGTGTGGGGCAGCGGCCTCGACACGCTCCTCACGCGGCTTCGACGGACCATCCGCCAGCACGGTGCTGAGGGCTTCCCGGTTGAGGCGATCGAGCGTGAGATGGCGGCGCTTGGAAAGAACCCACCGCTCACGAACGAGGAGTTGGAGGTGCTCGTTGAAACGCCGATCGACAATCGGCGCGCGTTCCCCTTGCTCGCCCTCCTGTATCCGGGTGTCGACGTTCGCAACGAGTTCCACATCGACCACGTCTTCCCGCGGTCGCGGTTCACGACCAAGCAGCTCGCTGAGGCGGGTGTCGGCGGCGACGTGCATGACGTCTACCAAGACCTTCGGGACCGCCTGCCGAACCTGCAGCTTCTCGAAGGCTCGGTGAACACCTCCAAGCAGGCGACGATGCCGCTCGAGTGGGTCGAGCGAACCTTCACCGATCACGCGGCGCGCGGCGGGTGGCTCGCCGCCCACGACCTGACACACCTCCCGGGTGACCTCGCAGGATTCGTCGACTTCTACGAAGACCGCCGACGGCTGATGCTGGAGCGACTCCAACGGCTCGTCGGCGGCGCGGTAGGGCCGTCGACATTCGTTGAGGAGACCCCTGAGCCTCGTCGCGACGAACCGCGCCGACAGCAGCCCTCGAGCGGCGGTGCGACGCGCCGGCAGTTCGACCGCTCCCTCAACGACGTGGCGGACGGGCCGGTCGTCTACCGGCACCGTGGGACCGACCACCGGGCCGATGTGCGCGGCGACAAGATCGTCCTCGCCGATGGCCGCGAATTCGATAGCCCGTCAGCGGCGGCTTCGGCCGTCAACGGCGGGACCGCCGTCAACGGCTGGCGCGCCTGGACACGCGATGGCCGATCACTCGCCGATCACGCCAGGACCTGAACAGCTTCGACGGCAAGTGCGGCGACCGCCATCCGGCATTCATCCGGCATCCGAACTTGACCGGGCGCGTCCAGGCCCGTCTGCGCACCGGTCCTGACCAGCACCTTCGTCCGCAGCTGTCCGCTCACATCCGGGCGTAATCGCTTCCCAAGCTGATAATGCGGGTTCGATTCCCGTCACCCGCTCCACGCCCGGTGGATCCGCTGCCGTCAAGGCGTCAGGGCGCCGGTCAGCAGGTCGGTGAGGGGGCCGGCGGGGCCGGTTGCCACGAGGGCCTCCAGCGCCGTGGGCACCACGCTGTCGGGCAGGCCGCGCAGCACGAGCAGACGCTCGAGCCAGGCGAGGAACTCCTCGAACACCCGCGGGTCGCGGGTCAGGATCGTGGCCTCCGCGAAGCGCAGGATGTAGCCGAGGTCCTCCCGGGTGCGGGCGAGCTGCTCGCTGTCGAAGCGAGCGAGCATCGGGAGGCGACGACCCAGCTCCTCCATGGCCGCCTCGACGTGCGCGTCCCGCCCGAGGGCGAGCTCGAGGGCCGTGCCCACGTCGGCGGTGGGCGCCCGCAGGCGGTCCGGCCGCGGGCGGGCGAGCAGCGCGGCGGCGGCATCGGCGTCCGGCGCCCAGAGGTCGGCGCCCAGGACCGTCGCCCGGTGGTCGTCGGGACCCAGGGCCCGTCCGCCGGCGATGACGGGCAGGCCGAGGTCGTGGGCGACCTCGACGTAGGCGAGCACACCTTCGAGGGCGAGGGGCGTGGCGCAGCTGACGGCCAGCAGGTCGACGTCGGCGAGGCGTGCGAGGAAACGGGCCAGGTGCGACGGCGGTATGGACGGCCCGAGATAGGTGACGTCGTGACCCTTGGCGCGCAGCACCTCGCTGAACAGCCGGGCGGGCAGGGTGTGCCACTCGCCGGAGGCGCAGCACACGACCACGTGGACGGCGCCGGCGGCGCGGACGGCGCTCGCCGTCCCGGTCAGGACACCGACGACGGCCTCGGCGATGGCAGTGGCGGCGTGCTCGTCGGCGATGGAGGCGTCGTCGCAGTACCAGCGCTCGCCGATCTCCCGCTGGGCGGCGGCGACGAGATCGACCAGGAGGGTGGCCACCGGCACCCCTTCGTCGGCCAGCCGGACGGCGAGCTCGACGGCGGCGCGCGAGTCGCGGGCCGCGAGGTGCGCCAGGTACTCGTGGAGGTGGGCGTCGAGGTCGGTCACGTCGGTCGTCGGTGCTCGCCGGTCAGGTCGAGACCATCCGTACCCGAGGGTCGAACGTCAGCTCGCTGACCATCACCCATCCGTCGACCACTGGCGACCTCCACGCGGGTCGCAGCCATTGCGCTTGGCAGCGTACAAGGCGGCGCTGGCCGCGGACCGGGCCTCCCGGGTGACAGGTCACTCCACGAGCGAGGTGAACTCGCCCGCGACCCAGCTGCCGTCGCGGATGCGCTCGGCGTCCCGGCGCAGCGCGCCGTGCAGGTAGGCGTTGGTCACTGCCGTGGCGGCGTGCTCGGCGAAGGCGGCGAGCGACCGCCGTACCACCTCGTCGATCTCGGACCCGGCCTCGACCAGGAGGGCGCCGATCGCCCGGCCCTGCGTGCGGAGCGGTACGACGAGCGCGGTCGTGCCGCGGCCGAAGGGGCTTCGGGTCAGGGCGACGGGCTCGGCCGGCAGGGACCCGTTGGCGAGCCAGGCCCGGGGCCGCTTGTCGCCCACCGCCAGCAGCTGGGTCCTCGACGCCACGACGACGAGCTCGCCGTCAGCCTCGAGCAGCGTGGCGCCTCGCTGCGACCCGAGGAACCGCAGGCTCTGGTCGAGGGCGACCCGGGCGATGGCGTCCACGTCGAGGCTGGCGTTGACCGCCCGGGCGGCGTCGAGGACCCGCTCGGCGTGCTCGAGCCGCAGGGCCAGGCTGCGCTGCTGCACGCGCTCGTCGAGTCGCTCCTGCTCGATGCGGCGCAACAGGCGCTCTTGGTCGGCGACGTAGGCGAGGAACCCGGCGCCCAGCGCGACCACGCTCGCCTGCAACACCCAAGGGGCCACGAACGGGTCGCGCTCGAAGTGCTCGAGCGACAACAGGACCAGGGCGAGGCTGCCCGCGACGAGCACGACCGCCGTTGCCGCCCACAGCTCGCTTCGCCGCCGATTGACGTCCGGCGTGGTGTGTCGCATCGATGCCTCCTCGCGGGGCGACCACGCTCCGTGGGATCAGCGTCGACCCGGCGGCGCTCCCGGTTGAGCCGAACCCGGCCACAACCCGCGATTTGGTTCCATCGGGCCATGACACCGCCGGCCGCGGGGGTAGACACCGACGTCGTGTCCGCCGCCACCGACCCCCGACCGCTCGAACCCGCGGCCGCCGCAGCCGACGAGCAGCTCGGCGCGATCGACGCGGCGTTCGACTACCTGCTGCACGTGACGCCCGTCGACGACCGGACGGCGTGGGAGCGGTTCGCCGCCGGGGGCCACCGGCACGACCCGACCTTCACGTACGCACCGCTCGAGGTGGACGTGCCCGCGCTGCGGGCCCGGCTCGCGGCGGTGCGGCTCGACGCCGTGGCCGACGACGACCTGCGCACGCTGCTCGCGACCAAGCACGGCGAGATCGGCCAGCAGCTCGACCTGCTCGAGGCGCGCGGCACCCCCGCCTTCCTCGACCACAGCCTGGCGCTCTCGGGAGGCGTCGACGGCGGGCTGCTCGCCCGGGCCCGGCGGGTCCTCGACCTCGCCCCGACCACGCTCCCCGACGAGGGCCCGACGGTGCCGGCGACCGCCTTCGCCGCCCGGTCCGAGGCCGAGCTCGCCGCCTACCGCCGCCAGGACCCCGACCTCGTCGCCGCCGTCGAGCTGCGCGACGACGTGGTCACGCTCATGGTGAGCCGGCACCGGGTGATCGTGCCCGTCGACCGCCGCGTGGCGGCCGAGCGGGTCGACGCCCTCGTGCACCACGAGGTGGGCGTGCACCTGCTGACCTGGTGGAACGGTTCGGCCCAACCCCTGCGGCTCCTCGCCAACGGCACCGGCCGCTACGAGGAGACCCAGGAGGGTCTCGGGGTGCTGGCCGAGCACCTCGGCGGCCGCCTGCCCCCAGCCCGGCTGGCCGAGCTCGCCCTGCGGGTCGTGGCCGCGGCGTCGGTCATCGCCGGCGAGCGCTTCACCGAGACCTTCGCCCGCCTCCACGACGAGCACGGCGCACCCGCCCGGCAGGCCTTCGGCGTGGCCACCCGGGTCCACCGCGGCGGCGGCCTGGTGAAGGACGCCGGGTACCTGCGGGGTCTGCTCCGCCTGGTCGAGCACCTCCAGGCGGGCGGGTCGCTCGACCCCCTCCTGCTCGGGAAGTTCGCCCTCGACGACCTCGGCACCGTCGACGCGCTCCGCCGCGACGGCGTGCTCGCCGGGCCCCGTCTGCGCCCCCACTGGCTCGACGGTGACGGCGCCGACCGGCTCGAGGCGCTCCGCCGGCACCCGGGTGATCCGCTCGACGCCCTCCTGGCCGGTGGCGCCCGCTGAACCACGGCCGGCGCCCCTGCCACCGGCGCCGGTGGGGCCGACCGTCAGTCGATGGGGTCGAGGTAGCGGGCGTCCAGCGAGCCGGCCTCGGCGCCGGTGTCGAAGCGCACGCGGTAGCGGATCCAGTCGAGGCCCGCGACGCCGATGACCCGGCCGGTGGTGCCGGCAGGGATCCCGGGTCGGTCAGCGGTGAGCACGACACGGTCGCCGACGGCGAGGGCACCGTCCTTCCTCCGTCGTCGCAGCAGGGGCATGGGGCGTTCCTCCGAACGATCTGCGGCGCAGAGGGTGGCACACGCGGCCCGCCCGCGGCCACCTGGAAGCACCGAAGCCCGCGACCATCCCCCACCTGCGGGCGCGGACCCTCTACAACGGTGCGTCAAGGCTGACCACGCACGAGCCGATACCCAGATCGGCGACTTCGGAGGGGGGAAGCCATGCGCAAGCACCAGCTGACAGGGATCCGGGCGCTGGAGGGTCGCCACGTGGGCCTCGCCTTGAGCGACGGGTCCCGGATCGACGACTGCGAGCTGGTCTCGGCCGGCCGCCACGAGGTCGGCACGCTGTGGGTGTTCACCAACGGCGAGGACACGTTCGTCCCGCTGCGGGACGTGCTCGACCTGTGGGAGGTCGCGCCCTCGCACGCGGTGTAGGGCGGCGCTAGTCCGCCAGCTCGGCCAGGAGGCCGGCGGCGACCTGCCCGGCGTCCCGAAAGGGCGTGAGCACCCGGTCGGCACCGGCGGCGGCGAACAGCTCGGCGTCGCTGTCGGTGTGGGCGGTCAGGGCCACGCGGCCCTGGTAGCCGTACGCCTCCAGCCCGTGGAGCAGGGCGAGGTTGGCGTCGAGCGCGGGAAAGGTGGTCACCACCCACCGCACGCCGTCGAGGGGGAGGTGACCGGGCAGCTCGGGGTCCTCGGCGTCGCCGTAGACCACGGGCACGCCCCGGTCGGCCCAGGCGTCGAGCAGGGTCGGGTCGAACTCGACACCGAGGACGCGCACGCCGAGGCGCCGGAGGCCCTCGACGAGGCTGCCCCCGAACCGCCCGAGGCCCACGACGATCACCTCGGCCCGCTCGGTGCCGGGGTCGTCGGACTCGCCGTGTCGGGGGTGCGCCCGCTCGAAGACGGTCAGCAGGTGCCCGATGCGAGCGTAGAGCGGGTGGGAGTAGAGGATGAGGTAGGTCGACAGGCCGATCGTGATGAGCCCGACCATCGTCACGAGGCCGAGGGCGTCGCGGTCGATGTGGCCGAGGCTGAGCCCGAGCGCCGCGAGGATGAGCGAGAACTCGCTGATCTGGGCGACCGTGAGTCCGGCGAGGAAGCCGGTGCGCTTCGTGTAGCCCATCGCGCCCATGATCACCATGACGATGATCGGGTTCCCGACGAGCACGAACAGCGAGAGGACGGTCGCCGGCGCGAGCTGCCCGGTGGCGGCCGCCACGTCGAACTGGGCGCCGAGGCTGATGAAGAAGAACAGGAGCAGGAAGTCGCGCAAGCCCAGCAACCGGGCGCCGATGGCGTCGCGAAACGGTGTGGAGGCCATCGAGACGCCGGCAAGGAAGGCCCCCACCTCCTCGCTGAAGCCGAGCACCTCGGCGCCCGACGCGAGCGTCACCGCCCAGGCGATGGCCGCCAGCACCAGCAGCTCGGCCGACCGGGCGAGGCGGTGCAGCAGGAAGGTCATCACGTAGCGGGTCAGCAGGGCGATGCCGGCGACCATGGCGACGCCCTTGACGAGGACCCACGCGATCTCGGCGGCGATGGCGCCCTCGCCGGTGGCGCCGATGGCGGTGAGCGCGATGAGCGCGATCACCACGACGATGTCCTGCACGATGAGGAACCCCACAGCGATGCGCCCGTGGAGCTGGTCGATCTCCCGCTTGTCGGACAGGAGCTTGACGATGATGATCGTGCTCGAGAACGTGAGCGCCACCGCCACGTAGGCGGCGGTCACCACGTCCATCCCGAGCGCGAGGGCCAAGAGGAAGCCCACCCCGGAGGTGAACCCGACCTGGCCGAGCCCGGTGGCCAGGGCGACCGGGCCGGTCGTGCGGATGAGGGCGACGTCGAGCTTCAGCCCGACGACGAACAGCAACAGGGCGATGCCGAGGTCGGCCAGCAGCTCGAGCGTCGGTCCCGCCTCGACGATCCCGAGCCCTGCGGGTCCCACCACGATGCCCACGGCGATGAAGGCGACGATCAGGGGCTGGCGCAGCAGCGTGGCGACGGCGCCGATGGCAGCGGCGATGAAGAGCACGGCCGCGACCTGATGGAAGACGTCCTCACCGACGACCCCGAACACGGCCGTCATCCTCGCAGCCGCGCGCCCGGCGGGCGGCTCAACCGAGGATGCTGGCGATCGCCCACACGGCGGCCACGGCGCCCACGAGCAGCATGAGCGTTGTCCGGATCACCGGAGGACGCTCGAGCTCGCCCTCGGCCCGTTCTGCCCGGGGCCGGGCCAGGGCGAGGATGTTGCCCACCACCATGGCGCCACCGAGGGCGAGCACCATCCACGCCCAGAAGTCCTCGCCGAGCAGGTCCTCCACGCCCACGCCCTCAGTCTGGCGGACGGGCGGGCCGCCGGCGCCTTCCATCACGCTGCGTGGTTTTCTTCTCAAGGCGAACGCTGAGCGTGACGATACAGCCCTGTCGGCGCAACCCTGCGGCGACCATCGGGTAACCGGGGTGGGGGTCGCTCTCCCTCCACACGCATCGCCACCAGTGCTCGTGACCCCGGGCGCTGGCGCTTCCGGCCTCCGCCCCGGGCCCGGTGCCTCGTCGGACTCAGCCGAACGTGGCGCTGTCGGGCAGGCGGAGATCGTCGTCGGTGACCTCGGCGCGCACCGCGATGGCGTCGGTGCGGTCGACGAAGTCTTCGCCGTGGACGTGGACGCGGGTCGGGGCGCCGGTGGCGTCGTCGTAGCAGAAGCGGGCGCGCACCCCGTACGGGGGGGCATGGATGATCACGGTCAGGCGCAGCACGAAGCAGCCCTCGCCGTCCCGCCCCACGGCGTAGAGGGGCTGGTCGCCGGCCACCAGGCGCTCGAGGTCGCGACGCTCGCGGGCCACCTCCTCGTGGTAGGGCGGCGCCTCGCCGCCATCGCGGCACCGCAGCACGCCCTCGTCGTCCGCCGCGCACGCGACCCGACGGCCGCCGAGACGGCCGTCGAGGGTGCCGCCGCCGGTGACAAGCCGGTCCGGCGGGCGCTGGGCGACGCGGATGTCGGCCAGGGTGGAGGCGCCCGCCCTGGTCTGGCGCACGAACCGGGACTCGACCACGTAGGTGGCGGTGCGGCTCCGCTCCCATGCGGCGAGGAAGGCGGCGGCGTCCTCGGGCCGCTCGACGAGCCTGGTCGTCGTCGTGCCGGTCCCGGGCTCGCCCCGCGCCGGTGGGCCGGGGTCGGTCCGGCCGGTGAGGACGGCGGCGGCGATGCCGGTGAGCGCGCCGACCAGGAGCGCCGCGGCGAGCACCAGCGGCGCCCGCAGGGCGCGCACGTGGGTCAGCCGCCGAGCAGCGCCGGCGCCAGGCGGCGCAGCTCGGGCAGGGGCAGCTTGCGGCGATCAGCGTCGAGCACCTGGACGCACACGTGGTCGGCCCCCGCGTCGTGGTGCGCCCGGACCCGCTCTGCGATGGTGTCCTCATCGCCCCATGCCACCAGGGCGTCCACCAGCCTGTCGCTGCCCGGCGCGGCGAGGTCCTCGTCGGTGAAGCCGAAGCGGCGGAGGTTGTTGGCGTAGTTGGGCAGGCCGAGGTAGGGGGCCAGGTGCAGGCGCGCCACCTCGCGGGCGGCGATGGCGTCGGTCTGGAGCACCACCTTCTGCTCCGGGCAGAGCAGCGGGTCGGGGCCGAGGTGCTCGCGGGCGAACGCCGTGTGCTCCGGGGGCACCAGGTAGGGGTGGGCACCGGCGCTGCGCTCGGCGGCCAGCGCCAGCATGCGGGGCCCGAGGGCGGCGAGAACCCGCTGGGGCTCGTGCTCGGGCGGGTATGCCAGGAACGGCGCGCGGTCCATGCGGTCGAGGTAGTCGCGCATGGCGGTCAGCGGCTTGTCGTAGGTGTGGCCGCGCAGGCCTTCGACCGCCGGAGCGTGGCTGACCCCGAGGCCGAGCAGGAACCGCTGCGGGAACGCCGACTCGATGGTGCGGTGGGCGCAGGCGGCCGTGACGGGGTCACGGCCCCAGATGGTGGCGATGCCGGTGGCGACGACGATGCGGCTGGTGCCGGCCAGGAGCAGCGTCGAGCTGACGAACGCCTCGCGGGCCACGACCTCGGGGATCCAGATGGCGCCGTAGCCCAGCTCCTCGATCTCCGCCGCGGCCTCCTGGGCGGCGGCGACCGGTTGCAGGTCGAGGGCGAAGGTCCAGGTGCCGAGGGGCCCGATGCGCGCGCGATCCATCCCCTGTCCCTACCACGGATGGACACCCGCGACGGCGGTGGGACCTACTGGGGCGTGCGGGCCATGTTGGCGAACCGGGTGTAGTGGTCGAGGAACGCGAGCCGCACCTTGCCCGTGGGCCCCGACCGGTGCTTGGCCACCAGCACCTCGGCCGTGCCCCGGTCGGGCGAGTCGGGGTTGTAGATCTCGTCGCGGTACAGGAACAGCACCACGTCGGCGTCCTGCTCGAGGCTGTTGTGCACGACGACGCCGTCGGCGATGAAGTTGTGCGTGCCGAGCACGGTGGCGTCGTAGACCGCCTGCGGGCCGAGCGGTTCGATGGCGACCACCCGGTCCCACAGGAGGTCGCTCGCCGCCATCTGTCGGAGGTGGTCGTCGTCGAGCACCTCGGCCATCGAGGCCACGACGGGGCGGGTCGGTGAGTACCGGTAGCGAGCCGAACCGCAGTACGCCCAGCCCATCGCCTCGGAGAAGGATCGGTGGGTGAACCCGCGCTCGGCCATGGCGGCCTTCACGTACGTCCAGACCTCACTGGGCACCGTGTCCACGTTGGGATTGGACCGCACCCCCTGGCAGTACTCGACGATTTCGGCGGCGCGCGCACCCCGGACGCCGTGGCAGCCGATCTCCTCGAAGAACCGGCGCTGCTGGTCGGCACCGTAGATCCAGAGCTGGTGGCCGGGTTCGTAGCCGTCCTTGTGCGTGATCGTCAGCCTGGTCGTGATGCCGAACCGCAGCAGGAGCTGGCGGACGTCGTCGACGAGACGGCGGCTCGTCGAGGAGTAGTAGAGGCCGAGGGGTGGGCCAGCCCGCTCGGTGTCGAAGGCGACCGATCCGTCCGTGGCCCACAGGTGACGCAGGAAGAGGGCGAGCTGGCGGCGGGGAAGCCCGAAGACGGCGGCGGGAACGAACTTCTCCGGTGAGCGCAGTCCGAACAGGCCGAGCTCGTCGAGCCATGCGGCGATGGGGTTCCGCCGGCCCCGAGCGAGCTTCTCCGGTGCGGGCAGGTACAGGTGCCACCAGTTCTCCTGCTGCACCCGCCGTCCCGTGACGCCGAAGTGGGTGGCGGCCTTCTCGACGGCCTCGAGGTTCTCGAGGTCCTGGGTCGTGTAGTGCAGGGGCTGGCGCCGGACGAAGCAGCCGTCGCCGATGAGGTGAGCGAGCAGGACCACCTCGTCGTCGGACCACGCTGTCGTCTCGTCGCCGCCGGGGACCTGGCGCGGCACACCCACGCGATCGTCGACGGAGAGCTCGTCGAGACGACGCCAGCCGTCCACGGTCAGGAAGAGGTGGTTGGCGCTGGCCTTCACCTCGACACCGGACGCGAGCCGCAGACGGAAGGTCTCCTTGGTCCCGCTCGGAAAGGCGTGCGTCATGGTCGCCCGCTGCAGTCGAAGGTCGGGCCCGAGGCTCCACACCGGGATGTCGCGCTCGCCGGACGCGCACAGCTCGCCGATGGTGACCTCGGCGCCCGTGTCGGCCCGCAGGATCCGGGTGTCGGCGGTGAGGCACCCCGACTCGCGCAGGTCGGCGAGCATGGGGCGCTTGTCGGCGCGCAGCTCCAGGGCGCGGGAGAGCTGGGAGAGGGCGACCACGGGGCACTCGAGCTCGCGGGCGAGGATCTTGAGGCCCCGGCTGATCTCGGACACCTCGACCTGGCGGTTCTCGGCGCTGGACCGGCCCGTCATCAGCTGCAGGTAGTCGATGATGACCAGGCCGAGGTCGCCCTGGCGGCTCTTGAGGCGGCGAGCCTTGGCCCGGATCTCCATGACGTTCATCTGGGGGTTGTCGTCGATGAAGATCGGCGCTTCGCCCAGCCGGCCCATGGCTCCGCTGATCTTGTGCCAGTCGGACTCGGTGAGCCTGCCGGTGCGCATGCGGGTGCTGTCGACCCGGGCCTCGGCGCACAGGAGGCGCTGGGAGATCTCGAGGTGGCTCATCTCGAGCGAGCAGAGCAGGACCGGCCGGCCGGCCTCGATGGCGGCGTGGGACGCCATGCCCAGCGCGAAGCTGGTCTTGCCGGTGGCGGGGCGGGCGCCGACGATGACCAGGTTGGAGGCCTGAAGTCCCGACAGCAGCTCGTCGAGGTCGGTGTAGCCGGTGGGCACGCCGGTGATGGCGTCGCCGTGCTCGAGCAGCGTCTCGAGCCGGTCGAGCGTGCGGCCCATGAGGTCGTGGATGTGCACGAGGCTGTCGGTGACCCGGTGCTGGGCCACGTCGAACACCATCGACTCGGCCCGGTCGATGGCGGCGGCGACGTCGTCGGGCAGGCCGTAGCCGAGCTCGGCGATCTCGCCGGCGACGCCGATGAGGCGCCGGAGCAGGGCATGCTCCTCGACGATGCGGGCGTAGCGACCGGCGTTGGACGTCGCGGGCGTGCCGGCCTGGAGCGACACCAGGGCGGCGGGTCCCCCGACGGCCTCGAGCAGCCCGGCCCGGCGCAGCTCCTCGGCGACGGTGACGGGGTCGGCGGGCTCGCCTGCGGCGTAGAGGGTGCTGATGGCGTCGAAGACGTGACCGTGGGCGGGCTTGTAGAAGTCGTCGGCGTCGACGACCTCGACGGCCGCGGCGATGGCGTCGCGGCTGAGGAGCATGGCCCCCAGCAGCGACGCCTCGGCTTCCAGGTTGTGGGGTGGGACCCGTCCCGCCGCCGGGCGCGGACGCCGCTCGCGGAGGTCTTCGATCGACTGCGCCATGTGCCCGTCACCTTCCCGTCACCCGCTTGTGGGGCGCCAGAGGCAAAACCCGAGAAAGCCTGGGGATTTGCCTGTGGGCCGAGAGAGGTCAGCTGTGGACGGCTGACACCCCGAGCATACGTACGGGGTGTGTCAGTCTGGTGTTGGATCCCCCGGGGACCTAGGAGGCGACGACCTCGACGGTGACGGGGAACTCGACGTCGGCGTGCAGCTGCACCGTGGCGCGGTGCGTGCCGGTGGAGCGGATGGGCTCCTCGAGCTCGATTCGGCGGCGGTCGAGCTCGATGCCGGTCTGCTCGAGGACGGCGGCCGCGATGTCGGTCGGGGTGACCGATCCGAACAGGCGGCCCTCGGAGCCGGCCTTGGCGGTGATCGTGATCACCTTGGGCACGAGCGTGCGGGCCACCTCCTCGGCTTCGCTCCTGGCCCGGGCGTCGCGCGCATCCCGTGCCCGGCGCATGGCGGCCGCCTGCTCCACGGCGCCGGCGCTGGCGACGATGGCGAGGCCCTTGGGCATGAGGTAGTTGCGGGCGAAGCCGTCGGCGACGTCGAGGATGTCGCCCTTCTTGCCGACGCGCTCGACGTCGGCGCGCAGGATGACCTTCATCAGGCCTCCCGGTCTTCGGGGCCGACGCCGGCCGCGACCTCGTCGGTGTCCGTCGGCGCGTCGCCGCCGGGGTCGAACTCGTCGGGTTCCACGCCGGCGTCGTCGCCGTCGTCCTCACCGCCGGCCCGGGCACCGGGCGGCGGGGGCGGCGGGGTGGTGGGGCGGGGCGGCTCGTCCCGGCGCACCGAGGGAGCCGCGCCACGTCCGGCGCCCCGCGTGGAGGTGACGCGCTGGGTGTAGGGCAACAGCGCAAGCTCGCGGGCGGTCTTGATGGCGATGGAGACCTCCCGCTGGTGCTGGGCGCAGTTGCCGGTGACCCGGCGGGCCCGGATCTTGGCCCGGTCGGACAGGAACCGCCGCAGCAGGTTCACGTCCTTGTAGTCGATCCAGTCCACGCCCTCCTTGCAGAACACGCAGACCTTCTTCTTGGTCCGACGGCCGGTGTCGCGGGGCTTGGTGGGCGTCCGCTTGCGCGCCATCAGAAGGGCTCCTCGTCGTAGGGGGGCGGCTCGTTCGGGGCCGGGCGGCCGCCACCGCCCCCGCCGTCGTCGTCGCTGCGGCGGTCGGTCTTGGTGACCTCGGCGGTGGCCCAGCGCAGGCTCGGCCCGATCTCGTCGGCGACGACCTCGACCACCGAGCGCTTCTCGCCGTCCTGGGTCTCCCAGGACCGCTGCTCGAGGCGGCCGGTGACGATCACCCGCTGGCCCTTCCCGAGCGACGCGCTCACGTTCTCTGCCATCTCGCGCCAGGCGATGACGTTGAAGAAGCTGACCGCCTCTTCCCACTCGTTGGTCTGGCGGTTCTGCCAGCGGCGGTTGACCGCCAGGCCGAACTGCACGTTGGCCGCCCCGCTGGGCGTGAAGCGCAGCTCGGGGTCACGGGTCAGGTTGCCGACCAGGGTGACGGTGTTTCCAGGGCTCATCGGTTCGCTCCCATGCTCGGTTGCGTCACTGCTCGGAGCCGCCGGCGGTGGCGTCGGCGGGCTCGACGTCGTCGTCGACGGGGCGGCGCGGTGCGTCGCGGCCGGCGACGTGGTCCGGGATGCGGACGATCTTGTGGCGGATGACCTCATCCGCGATCCGCAGGTTTCGGTCGACCTCGTCGAGCCCGGAGGGCTCGGCGGTCACCTCCATGAGGACGTAGTAGCCCTCGTGCTGGTGGTGCACCTCGTAGGCGAAGGCGCGCCTGCCCCACCGGTCGATGCGGTTGACCACGCCTCCCTTCGCCTCGATGAGGCCGGTCGCCCGATCGAGCACGGCGTCGATGGCGCCGTCCTCGAGGTTCGCCTGCGCGATGAGCACGATCTCGTAGGGCCGCATGTGCGAGCCGTCACCTCCCTTAGGACCCGGCGCTCGGCACGGGGCCCCGGTCGGTCCGGGGCAGGGTGTCGGGTTGGACCCGGCGATGGTAGTGGTGCGGTGCCATCGCCACCAACCCTCTCATGCGGGTGTGACACCATCCCCCTACCCGGCGGGGCAGGAGTCGCCGGGCTCGATGGTGCCCCCGGGGCCGATGCCGAGCTCGGGGAGGCGGCCGAGCTCGGCCTCGACGGCGAAGCGCCAGGGCACGCCGGGGTCGTAGGCGGGGCAGTCCTCGGTGCCGGGTGGGCAGGGCGGCATGTCGAGGGCGGCGAGGAAGGTCCCGTCGTCGTCGAACACGGCGAGGGACAGGGGGAACTGCACGCCCCGCATGTGGAACGCCCCGGGGCCGGTCTGCTCGTAGACGAACAGCATGCCGTCGTATCCCGCCAGCTCGGGCAGATCCGACAGGCCCTGGAGCCGGCGCTCCGGTGTGTCGGCGAGCAGCATGCACAGCGACCGGGTGCCGCCGTCGGCGGGGCGGGTCCGGACCGCGACCTGGTCGAACCCCGCGACCCGGGACGGCCCGTCGGGGACGAACACGTGGCCCCGCGCCCCGGGCTCGAGGAGGTAGGGATCGGGGACGCGGTCGGCGCCCCGGCTCACCAGGCCGACGACGCCCGCCGCCAGGACCAGCGCCACCACCCATCCGAGGCGGTGGACGTGCACCCGGTCGTCGGGGTCGGGCAGACCGGGCGCGGGGCGGCTCACGCCGTCATGCTGGCACCACCGGCGAGCTCGCCGGTGCCGGGCTGCTCGAGCCCGAGCGCGGCGGCGACCTCGGGCGCGAGGTGGTAGCTCTCGCGGTCGGCGGGGAAGCGGCCGGCGCGCACGTCCTCGGCGAACCGCTCGAGGGCCGCCACGCCGTCGGCCTTGAGCGACGCGTACCGCCGCACGAACTTCGGCGCGATGCGGTCCTCGAGGCCGAGCACGTCGTGGAGCACCAGGACCTGGCCGTCGCACGCCGGGCCGGCGCCGATGCCGATGGTGGGCACGCCCACCGCGTCGGTGACCATGGCGGCCACGGCGTCGGGCACGCCCTCGAGCACGATGGCGAAGCAGCCGGCGGCCTCGAGCGCCCGGGCGTCGTCGATGAGCGCCAGGGCGGCGTCTCGCTGGCGGCCCTGCACCGTGAACCCACCCATGACGTGCACGGACTGCGGGGTGAGGCCCACGTGCCCCATGACCGGGATCTCGGCGGCGACGATCGCCTCCACCACCGGCACCCGCTTGGCGCCGCCCTCGAGCTTCACGCTCTCGGCCCCGGCCCGCACGAGCGTGGCCGCGTTGCGCACGGCCTCCTCGACCGACACGTGGTAGCTCATCCACGGCAGGTCGCCGACGACGAGCGCGCGGGGTCGGGTGCGGGCGACGGCCGCCACGTGGTGGGCCATGTCCTCGACGGTGACCTGCAGGGTGTCGTCGTAGCCGAGCACGACCATCGCCACCGAGTCGCCGACGAGGATCACGTCGACGCCGGCCTCGTCGGCCATGCGGGCGCTCGGCGCGTCGTAGGCCGTCACCATCACGAGCGGTGGCTGGCCGCTGTCCTTGCGGGCCCGCACGGCGGGCGCGGTGAGCTTCGAGCCCATCGGAGCACCTCCTGCCGTCCAGCGCACGGGTGGCTGCCGGCGGCGCCCCCAGCCTACCGAACCACGCCCTCGGGGCGCTACCGTCGGGTCGATGGGCACCACCGGCACCTGCGAGAGCTGCGGTCGCGACGCCACCGACCTGGTCGCCGTGCACCGGGCCTACATCACGCCCGCGGCGTGGGACGAACCCGAGGTCGTCGACGTGCAGCCCGGCACGGAGCAGTGGTGCTTCCCGTGCCGCACGCACTACCCGCACGAGCCGGCCGGACCGGCCTGAGCGGCGCCGGCCCGGCGTCAGCTCTCGGGTGGTCCGGGCGGCGCGGGTGGAGCCGGTCCCGGCTCGACGGGCTCGTCGGGCGTGGTGGTCGTGGTGGGCTCGTCGGGCGTGGTGGTCGTCGTCGGGGCGGGGGCGGTGGTCGTGGTGGCCGGTGAGGCGTCCGTGGTGGGCGGGGTGTCCCCGCCCTCGTCCTGTGCCTCGGTCGTGGTGGTGGTCGTGGCGTCAGGGTCGGCGTACTCGATGCGGGCGTTGAGCACCCGGCCCGAGAACCCCCGCGGCTCCACGAAGCGGGCGCTCTCGATCTTGGCGAGGGCCTCGACCATGAAGCGCCGGAAGATCTGCGCCGGGAACGACCCACCCGTCACCCGGACGCCCCGCACGTTCGTCATCGCCCGCTCCTGACCCTCGGGGTAGCCCATCCAGACGGCGACCGAGATCCGGGGGGTGTAGCCGACGAACCAGGCGTCGCCGTGGCCCTGGGTGGTACCGGTCTTGCCGGCGACCTGCACGCCCAACCGGGCGGCGGTCCCGGTGCCGCGCTCGACCGCCTGGCGCAGCACGAAGTTCACGACGTCGGCCTCAGCCTCCTCGAGCACCCGGGTGCGCTCGGGCCGGGCCTCGTACAGGAGGTCCCCGCCGGCGGTGGTCACCCGGGTGATCACGGTGGGCTCGATCCGCATGCCGCGGGTGGCGAAGGTGAGGTAGGCGGCGGCCATGTCGAGCACCGACACGTTCTGCGTGCCGAGCGTGATCGACGGCACGGGCGCCAGCTCGGAGCGGATGCCCATGCGCCGGGCGAGCGCGACCACGTTCTCGGGCCCCACCTCCTGCACGAGCTGGGCGTACACGGTGTTGGACGACACCCGGGTCGCGTCGATCAGGTTGAGGGTGCCCTGTTCGGTGCCGGCGTAGTTGGACACGGTCCAGTCCGCGCCGGCGTTGGCGCCGGCCAGCACGATGCGGCCCGGCGCGGGCAGGGCGGACTCGACCGAGTAGCCCTGCTTGACGGCCTCGGCGAGCACGAACGGCTTGAACGCCGAGCCCGGCTGGCGGCCCCGGCCCCCGCCCTCGCCCCCGACGGCGAGGTTGACCTTCGACTCTTCCCAGCGCCGGCCGCCGACCATGGCGAGGACGTGGCCGCGGTCGTCGACCGCCACCAGGGCGCCCTCGGGGTCGTCGTGGCCGTCGAGCGTGCCGTACACGGCGTCGTAGGCGGCGCGCTGCAGGTCGAGGTCGAGGGTGGTGTGGACGCGCAGGCCGCCGCTGTAGACGACCTGGTCGCCGTAGCGGGCCGAGAGCTGGCGGCGGACGTACTCGACGAAGTACTGCGTGCCGATCTCGCCGCCGTGGACGACGTTGCGCTCGCGCCGGGGCACCACGTAGGCGGCGACGGGCTCGGCCCGGGCCTGGTCCCGGCCCGACTCGCTGAGCCGGTCGGTCGCCACCATGCCCGCCAGCACGACGTCGCGCCGGCGGTCGGCCTCCCGGGGGGACCGTTCGGGCTCGGCCGCCTCGGGGGCCCGGATCAGCCCGGCGAGGAAGGCGGCCTCCCGCAGCCCGATCTCGCCCACGTCCTTGTCGAAGTAGGCGCGAGAGGCGGCCTGCACGCCGTAGGCGCCCCGCCCGAAGTACACGGTGTTGAGGTACCGCTCGAGGATCTCGGCCTTGTCGAGCTCGCGCTCGAGCTTGACGGCGATCACCGCCTCCTTCAGCTTCCGCCAGATCGAGCGCTCGGCGCCCACGTAGACGTTCTTCACGTACTGCTGGGTGATGGTCGAGCCGCCCTGGGCGACCCCCCGCTCGCGGATGTCGACCCAGGTCGCCCGGGCGATGGCGGCGAGGTCGACGCCCGTGTGGGCGAAGAACTTGCGGTCCTCGGCGGCCAGGACGGCGTCGATCAGCACCTGGGGCACCTCGTCGAGCGCGACGGTGACCCGGTCCTCCTCGCCCGAGAGGGCGGCGAGCTGGGTGCCGTGGGCGTCGTAGATGAACGTGGTCTGCGCCGGGGGCGCCTCCGCCGGGAGCTCGACGGCCACCAGCACCCACGCGGCGCCGGCGACACCCGCCACGAACAGGAGCGTGAGCAGGAAGAAGAGCCGGCGGAAGCGCCACACGAAGCTCCGCCGGCGGCGGGCGGCGGGCGTCGACCTCGGACGGCGGCCGGCGTTGCGGGACGTGCCCCGGCGCGACGGAGCCTTGCGGGTGGGTGGCATGGTGGTGCAGGTCCCGTCGACCACGACGGGAAGGACGTCACAACGCTACCAGCGCGAGGAGCGCGATCCCCGCCGTGAGGACCGCCCCGACGGCGGTGGCCCGGCGGTCCCGGCCCACCGGTGCCCGGTCGAGGGGCGGGGGCAGCCAGGCGGCCAGGCGGGCACCTCCGAGCCGCTCGGGCGTGCCGCGGGCCACGACGGCCACCGCCCCGAGGGCGGCCGCCGCGGTGACGGCGAGCGTCAGGGCGTACGCCCCGTCCCCGGCGGTGCCGGGCGGGGGTCCGGCGCCCAGTTCCCACGTGCGCGGCGCCGGGAGCGGCCTGTGTCCTGGCGTCAGGGCGTACGCCCCGTCCCCGGCGGTGCCGGGCGGGGGTCCGGCGCCCAGTTCCCACGTGCCCGGCGCCAGCAGCAGCCAGGCCCCGGCGGCGACGGCGGCGAGCCAGCCGGCGTCCCGTTCGGGGCGCACCGGGCCCCGGCCGGGTGGGGCGAGCGGGACCCGCCGGCCCGGGGCGCCGGCGCGCCGGGCGAGCAGCGCCGTGACCCGCTCGGCCTCGCCCCGGACGGCGAGGGCCGTCACACCGGCGGCGACGGCGATGGCGGCGGCCAGCACCACGGCGGGCGCACCGCCCAGGAGGGCGACGCCCGATCCCGTCGACAGGCCGGGCACGGCGAGGGCGGCGGCGATCGGCGTGCGCAGCACCAGCACGAGCACGGCGGCGGCGGCGAGCAGCACCGCGGATCGGGCGCCGCCGGCGAGGCCGGCCACCAGCGCCAGGCCGCCGAGGCCGACAGCGACGCCCCCCAGCCGGTCGCCGGCCCGGAGCGCAAGGAGGGCGGCGACCGAGCAGACCAGGGCGACGCCGGCCGCCCCGGCGGTGGTCACCGTGAGCTCGCCGACCAGCACGTCGCCGGGTACGAGCGGCAGGGCGACCAGGGCGGTGCCGAGCGTCGGCGGCACCAGCACGACCTCGAGCGGCCGGCTCCGCCGGTCCCCGCCCGACCGGCCCCGATCCCCGGTCGCCGTGGTCGCGACGAGCACGGTGAGGGCGGCGAGCAGCGCACCGGCGGCGGCCGTGCCGAGGGGATCGGGGGCCGAGCCCGGGCCGGCGAGGGCGGCGGCGCCGTCCGCCGGCTCCGCGACGGGGGTGCGCCGGCTCCGCGACGGGGGTGGTCGCCGGGCCAGCGGACGCGAGCGCCACCGTGAGGGTGACGGCGGCGGCGGCGAGACCGACCCGCCGGAGCCGAGACCCGCCGGGTGACGCCACGGCAGCGGCCGCTGCCGCCAGGGCCAGCGCGAACCCGGCCAGCCCGGGGCGGGTGCCGGCCGCCAGCGCGGGCGCCGCCGCCGCGGCCGGCACCGCGGCGAAGCCGGCCAGCCCCCGGGGTCCCGGGGGCGCCGTGCGCAGGCGCGGCTCGGCGATGAGCACGGCGCCGGCCGCCGCGGCGGCCGCCAGCGGCACGACGGCGAGGTGATCGCCCACCTCGGCCCCACCCCCCAGGGCGACCAGCACCCATGCCCCGCCGGCGACCCCGAGGGCGGCCCCCCCGGCGAACCGGCGCCGGCCCGGGGCGACGACCGCGCCCACACCCCCCGCCAGGGGTGCAAGCACCGCCAGCGCCGCCAGGGCGCTCACCAGCGGTCCCCCACGGCGAGCAGCAGCGCCGCCAGCGCGGCCGACCCCGCCAGCCTGCCACCGCCAGCCAGCCGCGCAGGCGGGGGGCATCGGCCCGTCCGGCGAGCAGCGCCGCGACGACCCCCAGCCCGGTCGCCACCACCCGTTCGGGGACGCCCCCCAGGCCGCCGGGGCCCCACACCAGGAGGGCCGCGAGTACACCGGGAGGCGCGGCCATGGCGAGCGCGTGCCCGGAGGGCAGCGGTAGGCGCCCGAGCCGCCGGCCCGACGGGGGCGCGCCACCAGGGGTCGCCAGGACCAGGGCGCCCGCCGCGCACCACATGGCGGCGGCGGCG
>SIRW01000087.1 GCA_004366205.1 Actinomycetota bacterium
GGCGCACCTACTACCTCGACTTCGCCTATCCGGCCATCATGCTCGCCGTCGAGTTCGATGGCTTCGCCGACCACGGCACCGAGGAGGCGTTCCACTACGACCGGGCCCGCTGGCGCCGGCTCGTGCGGGCAGGCTGGACCATCGTGTTGGTCACGAGCCGCACGAGCGAGGCCGAGCTGGTCGAAGCCGTGGCCGCCCACCTCGACCGCGACAGGTGCAACCGGGCCTCCTGACTCGGCAGCCGGCCGGGCGCGCGGACGCTAGCGGAAGATCTTCCCGAGGCCCCGGCCGGTGGCGCGGCCCGCGGCCCGGCGGGCGACCCGACGACCGACGCGGCCCGACTTCACCGCCTGGTAGTCACCCAGCACCCGGGCGATCTTGTAGAGCATCCCCCGGGTCTTGCGCACGTTCACCGGCCCCTCCTCGTGGTCCGCCTGCCGCACTCCACGGTACCGACTCGCCGTGACACCCGCGACCACGGCCCGCCGCCCTGCCCGGCCGGCGGTCGCGGCGCGCTGCTCCCCGCCATGGCCTGCAGGGCGGGGAGCAGCTCCCCGCCATGGCCTGCAGGGCGGCGATGCCGCGGGCCATGCTGCGCAGCCCCTTGTCGACGTCGGCGTCAGCCGCCCGCCGCAGCGCGGCCGCCACGTCGGGCCGGTGGTCGCCACCTTGCCGAGGGCGTCGATGGCCGCCGCCCGCAGATCGGGATCGGCGAGCCCGAGGAGGCGCAACGCCTTCGCCACCCACAACGCCTCGCCCGGGCGGCACTCCCCCTCCTTGCAGCCGTCGCACGCCAGCGTGTGCAGGGCGGCGCCGACCACACCGGTGTCCTCGTCGTCCGGCGCGTCGACGAGCGCGGGGACCGTCTCGTCGTCGAGGTACTTGTCGAGAATGCGGGCGCAGCTTCGCCGCACCATCGCCTTGTCGTGCCGCGACCCCCGCCGCAAGGCGGGCACGGCAGTGGCGCCCGCGCTCAGCAGTGAACGACGACGGGACCACCAGCAGGCTGCCAGCAGCGGCCGTCCCACGCCCGTCCTCCCTGGTCACGCTGGGCGGGACGCCGCGTCGCCGTCGGCGTCGTGCACGAGGCGCAGGTGGCCCCGGCCCACCTGCCGGCGTGGCAGGCGCAGGCCGCCCGGACGCCCCGGACCGCCGCCGCGGCGGGCCGCACCGCCGGCGCGGGCCGGCGCGCCATCGCGGCCGACGTCCCCGTCGTCCCAGCCGCCGTCGTACCAGTCGCCGTCGTACCAGTCGCCGTCCGCCGAGTCGTCGCCCGGGCCGTTCATCGATCGGGCCGGCTCATCGTCGCGCCATGCGGCGCCGCCAGCAGCGTGGACGGTGCGCCCGACGCCGACGTCGCCCGGCGGGCGGGACCAGGTGATCGGTTCGACCACGTCGGGCAGACCGGCGAGCCAGCCCGCTCGGCGGAGGTCGCACTCGGTGAAGCGCCCGAGAGCGGGTCCCGTGCGGTAGGAGATGAACCGGTAGGGACGCCCCTCCTCGTCGACGGCCACGAACCCCCTGCTCACGAGGTGCTGGTAGGTCCAGATCGCCGGCTTGCCCCGCCGGTCGACTCGACCGGCGAACTCGAACTCGTCGAGGTGCACCGGCCACGGGAAGCGCTCGGCCCGGAGCCGGCGTGCGAACTCGATGAGGGGCCGCCACCAGTCCAGCAGCACCGGATCCTCCGCTCGGGGGGTCCACGTCTCCATGCCCCGGACCATACGCAGGGGGTGTAACAACAACGCCGGAGGGCTCGACCCCAGCGGGGTCGCCCGGAGCCGTCGAACGGAGGCGCCCGCCCCACTCAGCCGCCTGTCGATCGCCGGAGAACCCGGCCACCCCGTGCAGCGAGCAGGCCATCAGGCCGTCCCCGCCCCGCCGACCGACCCTGCCGGCGCCGGCCGGCTGTCCCTTGTGATGGCCGGCATCGCCCACGGGCGCCCACCCGTCGCCGCACGGCCCCGGTGGCCTCCGCCGCCCGCAC
This sequence comes from Actinomycetota bacterium, assembly GCA_004366205.1. Taxonomy (GTDB): domain Bacteria; phylum Actinomycetota; class Acidimicrobiia; order Acidimicrobiales; family CADCSY01; genus SIRW01. The sequence continues at coordinate 1,988 of SIRW01000087.1, forward strand.
GAGGATGTCGTCGAGCACGGTGCGGCGAACGCAGTAGGCGTCGGCGATGCCGTCCACCGGCGGTGGCGCCGCCTCGAGGCGGACCGGGCCGAGCTGGGTGAGCTGCGTCCGGATCGGCGGGCACCCCGAGGCCACCACCTCGGGCAGCAGACCCCAGCGGTGCAGGGCGGCGACGCCGGGCTGGTGGATGTAGTGGGTCGAGAGCGTGTCGCTCGGGAACGTGGCCTTGTCGACCACGAGCACGCGGCGACCCCGCCGGGCGAGCAGCATGGCGGTCGCCGAGCCGGCGCAGCGGGCGCCGACGACGATCGCGTCGTAGGTGATTGCCACGGTGCCCCCTCAGCTCGACGCGCCCGAGCTGGGCGCGATGTTGGCGTTCATCCGGAAGAAGTTGTCGGGGTCGTAGCGGTCCTTGAGCGCCACGAGGCGGGTGAGCCGGTCACCGTACGCCGAGGCCAGGCCCGCCTGGCCCTCGTCGGAGATGAAGTTGGCGTACACGCCGTGGCTGTGCGCCGCCAAGCCGTCCCACGCGTCGCGCACCCACGCCTTGTGCTTGTCGCCCTCGCGGTCCGACGGGAGCCACCCCACGGTGACGTTGAGCTCGAAGCCGACCTCCCGGTCACCGACGGCCGTGGCCTCGGGGTCGACCCGGCTCACGGCACCGCCGATGGCCCACCCCGTGATCTGGGCGAACGGGCTCGTGGGTGCGCCCATGCGCTCCATGAGGACGTCGATGACGGCGTCGTCGAGCGTCGGCAGCCGGTGCGCCTTCCAGTAGTAGTGCCGGCCGTGCGGCGCGCCGCCGTCGAGGCTGCCCTGCAGGGCGACGTAGGGCAGGGGCTGCACGGCGTCGACGACGGGCGAGCCGATGCGCCGGTACGGCGCCATGGCCGCCTCGCCCGCCTCCGGATCGCCGGTCCACACCAGGACGAGGCCGGCGACCGGCCGCCCGAACCAGGAGGGCGGCACGAACGGCGCCGGCGGCGCGGGGGCGATGCCGATGGTGATGCCCAGCTCGTCGGGAGCGTCGGGGGCCAGGTCCCGCAGCGCCGACAGCACGGAGGGTGCCTCCTCGAGCGGCCAGAACACGGGCCCGGCCACCACCATGGGCCCGACCGGGTGCAGCTGGTACTCGAAGGCGGTGGCGATGCCGAAGTTTCCGCCGCCGCCCCGCAGCCCCCAGAAGAGGTCGGGGTCGGACTCGCCGTCCACGTGGCGGAGCTCGCCGTCGGCGGTGACCAGGTCGATCGCCCGCACGTTGTCGACGGTCAGCCCGTGCTTGCGCATGAGGTGCCCCAGCCCGCCGCCGAGGGTGAGTCCGCCGATGCCGGTGTGGCTGATGATGCCCCCGGTGGTGGCGAGCCCGAAGGCCTGCGTCGCCCGGTCGAGCTCACCCCACAGCAGGCCGCCGGCGGCCTTGACCGTGCGGGCCTCGGGGTCGACGGCGGTTGCCTTCATGAGCGACAGGTCGATCATCACGCCGTCGTCGCACACCGAGTGCCCGGCGATGGAGTGCCCGCCGCCCCGCACCGAGACCAGCAGCCCGCGCTCCCGGGCGAAGCGGACGGCCTCGACCACGTCGTCGGTGCCGGCGCAGCGCGCCACGAGCGCGGGGTGCCGGTCGATCTCGCCGTTCCACACGCGCCGGGCCTGGTCGTACCCCTCCTCGCCGGGCTGCACCAGGGCTCCTCGGAACCGCGGGCGCAGCGCGGCGACGTCCTTCGCGCCGATCGTCATTTGACGTCCTCCTCCTCTGCCGGCGCCGGGTCCCCGCCCGGCTGCGCGGCTCTCGTGTGGCTGGGGTTCCAGAAGCGGTCGGGACGATCGTGACGGGTCAGGCGTTCCCGGAGCGTTCCGGCCCGGCTGCCGCGCGACCGGCGGGTGCCAGCCGCTGTCGCGAGGCGGCCACGCGCCGGGCCAGGCCCTCGGCCCCCTGCCGGCGCGCCACCGCCTCGGCCCGGTCCAGCTCGGCCGTGACCTCGGCCCAAGGGGCCTCGATCGCTGCCAGCGCCTCGGCCCGGAGCCGGCGGAGCTCGGCCTCCCACAAGCTCGAGCCGGGCGCCGCCAGCACCGCGTCGGCGGCCGCCAGCGCCTCGCCGGGGTCGCCCGTGGCGACGTGGGCCGCGAGGAGGATCCGCCGGAAGCCAGCGCCAACGCCGGGCGCCGGGTCCACCGGCCCCACGGAGGTCATGGCGTGGCGGATGGCGTCGAGGCCCTCGCGGCCGCGGCCCTCGAGCACCGCCAGGTACCCGAGGAACGCCTGGGCAAAGGCCTCGGTGGGGCGGGTCCGCTGCTCCTGCCGCAACAGGGAGGCGACGTGGGCCCGGAGGTCGTCCACGTCGCCGAGGTCGAGCGCCAGGAGGGCGGCGAACCCCAGCACCGCACCCTGCGTGTAGGGATGGGCGCCCTGGCGGGCGTGCGCCACCGCGTCGGCCGCGGCCTGGCGGGCGAGGTCGTCTTCGCCGAGGAACCACAGCGTATTGCCCAGGCGGCTCAGGCAGACGAGCTCGGGATCGTGCCCGAACCGCAGGATGTGGTCGATCCTCCGCTCGGCGGGGAAGCGGCTGACGACGTGCTCGAAGTGCGACCGGGCGAGCCGCACGTCCGCCGCCCAGAAGGCGGCGATCCCGAGCAGGTAGGCGCTCTCGACGAGGAGCAGCTCGTCGCCGTCACGGGCGGCGGTGCCCGCGAGCTCGGCAGCCGCATCCTGGGCCCCCGCGAAGTCGTGCCGGCAGAGCCGGGACATCACGAGGGACCGCAGCAAGGGCGTCCCGGGGTCGACGGCAAGCCGTCCGGCGACGGCCAGCGCGCGCTGTTGCACCTCGTCGACCCGGTCGGACGCGAAGCCGTCCACGCCGACCAGGGCCGTCGGCAGCTCGCCGAGCACGTCCAGCTCGCGGCGCAGGCGCACGGGGTCGTCGGCGTCGCCGTCGGACGCCAGCTCCCGCGCCCGCTCGAGCAGGCGCACGGCCTCGACGGCGGCGAACCGCCGCTGCGCCTCCATCGCGGCCCGCCGGTACCAGTCCAGCGCCTCGCCGAGCCGGCCGGCCCGGTCGAGGTGCGCCGCCACCTGGCCGCTCACCATGGCGGGGCCGGTGGCGGCGACACGTTGCAGCGCGCTGGCGACCTCGCCGTGGAGACGGCGCCGGACGGCGGGGTCGAGGCGGTCGTAGGCGACGTCGCGGATCCGGCCGTGGCTGAAGTCGTACCCCGTGGTGCCGTGCTCGCGGATGAGGCCGCGGCGCCACAGCTCGTCGAGCGCAGCGGCGAGCTCGGGGTCGTCGAGTCCGGCGACCCCCCGGATGAGCTCGGTCGTGAACGCCCGCCCGATGGTGGCGGCGGCGGCCAGCACGTCGGCAGTCGTCCCGGTGCAGCGCCTGAGCCGGGCGGTGATGACCGCCTGCAGCTTCGGCGTCATGCGCTCGCCCGGAGCGGCGCCCTCGCCCGCCGCCCGCACGGACTCGATGACGAAGAGAGGGTTGCCCTCGGTCTCGGCGTACAGGTCGGCGACCAGGGGTGGGTCGAGGCCCAGCTGCCGGCCGAGCAGCTCGGTCTCGGCGGGTGAGAGCCGCTCGAGGGCGATCTCCGAGATCCGGTCGAAGCGCTGTAGCGCCGCGGTCAGGGTGCTCAGCGGGTGTCGCTCGTCGAGGTCCTCCCAGCGAAGGGTCGCCACCGCGAGCAACGGCAGCTCGGCGCCCGGCCGCAGCAGGAAGTGCAGCAGGGCGAGGCTGTCCCCATCGGCCCAGTGGGCGTCGTCGACGGCCAGCAGCAGCGGACGCCCGGCGGACGACAGGGCGCGGGCCACCGCGTCGAAGAGGCGCCGCCGGTCGTCCGCCGAGGGGTTGGCGCCCGAGAGCGCGTCCTCGGGGGCGAGGTCGGGCACGAGCCGGCCGAGGACGCTGCGATCCGCTGGCGGTGCGCCAGTCACGGCGGCACGCAGCTCGTCGCTCGTGAGCCAGGCGCTCGCCACGCCGTGACCCAACTCGCCCTCGCTCTGGTAGCAGCGCGCTTCCGCCGTCAGGGCGCCCCGGCGCCCGCACCAGGAGCGCAGCTCCTCGACGAGCCGAGTCTTGCCGATCCCGGGCTCACCGGTGACCAGCACCAGCGCCGGCTGGCCCCGCTCCGCGGCCTGCCAGCGGGCCGTGAGCGCCGCCCAGGCGTCGTGGCGACCCACGAGCGGGCTCCCGGGGAGCGTGGCGGGCTCACCCTCGGTCGCAGGGCTGGCCCCGGGCGTGCCGGCGAGCGCCTCGTAGGCCCGCCGGGTCTCGCGGGCCGGCTCCACGCCGAGCTCGCGGCGCAGCACCCCCACGCACTCGTGGTAGGCGCGCACGGCGCCCGCCCGGTCACCGGCGGCGTCGTGGACGCGCATCAGGAGCTGGTACGCGTCCTCCCGCAGGGGATCGGCCCGCACGAGCCGGCGGCCGGTCTCTATGGCCTCCTCGGGGCGGCCCTCCTCCAGCAGCAGGTCGGTCAGGCGCCGGAGCGCGCCGCGGTACCGGTCGCGGCGCTGCTCGCGCTCCTCGAGCAGCCAGTCGTCGTAGCAGTCCTCGAGCAGCTCACCCCGGTACAGCTCGACAGCCCGGCGCAGGGCCGCGCACGCTTCGGCGCGGTCAGGGGCCGTGCCAGCCTGCGCGAGGGCCGCGTCGAAGGCGGCCACGTCGACCCACACGCCGTCCCGCAGCCGCCAACCCAGCGTGCGACCAGTCACGTCCAGGAGCGGCTCGAGGTCGCGATGCTCGTGACGGAGCAGGTGCAGGGCCTTGCGCAGGTTGGTGAGCGCTTGCGCCTCGGTCGAGTCGGGCCAGAGCAGGAAGGCCAGGTGCTGGCGGGAGACCGACGTGCCGGCATGCAGCGCCAGGTACGCGACCAGGGCCCGGAGCCGGGCGGAGCCGACCGGAGCGAGCGGGCGGCCCGCGGCGCGGACCTCCAGCGGTCCGAACAGGCGAACCTGCAGCGACGGCGATGCCGCGGCGCCCCCGTGCCCCTCCTGCGGGGCGAACGCCCCCACGGGCGAAGCGTACCGCCACCGCCCGGGCGCGGCGCCGCCGGCGCCGGTGTCCGCCGCGAACAGGGTCAGGGCGGGGGATCGGCCAGGTCGCACTCAGCGAGCTCCCGGAACCCGTCGGGCACGCCGCCGGCGGCGGCGAAGCGCAGCGCCGCCACCCCGACAGCGTCACGACCGAACCGCTCCCGGACGGCGTCCACGGCCCGGTCGAGCGCCCAGCGGGCCGACGGGTCCGGCGCGCCGGGGCGGCGGTCGCGGCCGGGACCGTCGAAGGGCAGCTCGAGCTGAATGCCCTCGCCGCGGACGAGCCTCGACACGCTCAGCGCGACGAGGGTGACCTCCCGCTCGTCGGGATGGTCGGCCAGGGCGGCCTGCGTGAGCCCCACCCCGAGCTCGGTCAGGGTGGCCGTGTTGGCGGTGGGTGCCCGCAGGGTCAGCGACCGGGTGACCGAGCGCATGTCAGCGAACCGCACCCGCACGGTGACGGTGCGCCCCGCCCGCTGGCCGGCCCGCAGCCGCGTCGCGACCCGGTCGGCGAGGAAGGCGAAGGCGAGGCGCAGCGCCTCGGGAGTGGGCGGCCGGCGCCCGAGGGCGGCCTGGGCACCCACCGACCCGACGCCCCGCCGGGAGCGGACGGGACGGGGGTCCACGTTGGCGGCGAGCGAGGTCAGCTTGGCGCCGGCGGCCCGTCCGAGCAGCCCCTTCAGCATCGAGGGCGACGCCGCCGCCAGCTCACCGATGGTGCGGATGCCCCGCCCGTCGAGCCGGGCTCGGGTCGCCGGTCCCACCCCCCAGAGCAACCCCACCGGCAGCGGAGCGAGGAAGGCGTCCTCCTCTCCCGCCTCCACCACGACGAGGCCGTCGGGCTTGGCGACCTGCGACGCCACCTTGGCCAGGTGCTTCGTGGTTGCGACCCCCACCGAGATGGGCAGGCCGATCTCGGTCCGCACCCGCTCCCGGATCGACGCCGCGATCGCGGCCGGTGGGCCGAAGAGGTGGACCGAGCCGGCCACGTCGAGGAACGCCTCGTCGATCGACACCCGCTCCACCAGCGGCGTGACGTCGTGCAGCACGTCCATCACCCGGTCGCCGAGCCGCTGGTACTCACGGAAGTGGCCGGCGACGAAGCGCAGCCGCGGGCACAGCTCGCGGGCCTGGCGGGCCGGCATGCCGCCCCGCACACCGTACGCCCGCGCCTCGTAGGAGGCGGCGAGCACCACGCCCCCGCCGACGGCGATCGGCCGACCCCGCAGCCGGGGGTCGAGCAGCTGCTCCACCGACGCGTAGAACGCGTCGAGGTCGGCGTGGAGGATGGCCGCCTGGTCGCGGGGGCCCATGCCCCGATGGTACACGAACGCTTGTTCCCTCCTCCGCCGCCTCGGGGCGAGCCTTGACGTTCGTACGGGTATTCCTGTACGTTTGTCTCGTCCACGACAGCGCCGGCGGTACCCGGAAGGAGGTGTTCCCATGGACGCCAGCAGCAGCCGCGACACGACCCATCCCACACCGGTCCGCCCCGCGACCCGTACCGACGTCGGCACGATCGCCACCACCCTCGCCAGCGCCTTCGCCGAGGACCCGGCGCTGCTGTGGACCCTCGGCGACGTCGCCGATCCCGAGCGGCGCCTCCGGCACGCCTTCGCCGCCATGGCCCGGGCCAACCTCGGCGTCGCCGGGCACCACGTCGCCGTCACCTTCGACGGCGGGGCGGCCGTGATGTGGCGGGACGTCGACTGCTGGAAGTCCTCCACCCTCCACTCGCTGCGCACCCTGCCCGCGATGATCCGCACCTTCCGGGGCGGCACCGTCCGGCTGTTGCGGGCCTTCGCCATGATGGAGCGCCATCATCCCACCGAGCCCCACTACTACCTCGAGGTGCTCGGCACGCACGCCGACCACCAGGGCCGGGGTCTCGGCGGCCACGCCCTCGCTCCGATGCTCGAGTGCTGCGACCGCGACGGCGTCCCCGCCTACACCGAGAGCTCGAACCCGAAGAACCTGTCCTTTTACTTCCGCCACGGCTTCGAGCGGATGGGCGACGAGCTGCGGCTCACCGACGACGCACCGCCCCTGTTCCCCCTCTGGCGCGAACCCCGCTGACGGCCCGCGGCCGGTCCCTCCCCGCCGGCCGCCCGCCCCGACGCGAGAATCAGGCACCGTGCCGCAGCCCGCTCCGTCCGACCGCCCCGGCCCCGACTCGGTGCGCGAACGCATCATGCTCGCCACGCTCCAGCTCGTCGACGAGCAGGGCGTCGATGCCGTCACCCACCGGGCGGTGGCGGCGCGGGCGGGCGTCTCCCCCGGCTCGACCACCCACCACTTCTCGTCGAGGCTCGACCTGCTGCGCGAGGCCTTCCGCTACTACCTGGATCAGGCCGAGCCGCTGATGCGTCGGTACGCCGCGCCCCGGCAGGACGACGGGGCGACTGTCGCGGAACGGATCGAACGGCTCCTCGCCACGGTCGTCGACCGCGAGTTCCGCCACGGTTTCGTGCGAGCGGAGTACGAGCTCTTCCTGTTCGCGTGCACCGATCCCGACCTCGCCCTCGACGTGCGGGCGTGGGAGACCCGGGTGGTGGCGGCGGTGGCCGAACAGCTGGAGGCGAGCGGCGTCGACCGGCCGATCACGGCCGCGCGCGCCGTGCTGAACATGCTGCGGGGCTACGAGCTCGAGCGCCTGCTCGACCCGCAGCTCAGCACCGACGACCTGCGGGACCGGCTCGCCGCCGTGCTTCGCGGCATCCTCCCCGCCGGCTGATCGCCTGACCGCCGCTCGGGCGAACAGTGGGCGCGGATCGGGCGCTCCGCCCCTCTCCTGCCCGCTATGCGGGTTCCGGGCGAGCTCGATGCCGCGCTGGAGGCGGGGCGGCGCCGGAGGGCGGCGTGCAGGGAATCGGCGCGGGGACGGCGAAGTTGTGGCCATCACGCTCTCGTGACGGCGGCTGACCCGGAGGTGGACGTGGCGGGCTTCGATTCGACGATGGGGACGCGCGCGGCACGGCGCCGGCTGGGCGCGACGGCAGTGGCCGTGGCCCTGGCGCTCGGCGCCGCGCCCCTGACGGCCCGGGCCGGCGATGCCGTGTCCGTCACCTACGACGCCACGCCGGTCCCGCCGAGCACCCCCGCGCTCGTCGTGGGCGATCCGGCGCCCTGCGGCCACGGCTCGTGGCTGGCGGGCAGCGTCGAGGTCTGCGCCGGCGAGGTCGTCTACCGCGACTACGTGTACGACGCCCACGGCGCGTCCCAGTACCCCGCCCCCCACCCGGCGTTCCGCTACGACCCCGTTTCGTTCCCCGCGGGCTTCGCGTACGGCGCCTACCCGCCCGCCGGCGGCCAGACCTTCAACCGCCCCGACCACGAGGCGAACCTGGGCGACATCGTCGCCGTGCGGGTCCGGCGGGCCGGCAACGGCGGCGGGCTCGACCTGTCGATGGAGCTCAACACGCTCACCGACCCCGCCTCGACCCGGGCGATCGTCCTGGCCGACCGGACCCTCGGCGGGCCCAGCCGCACCGTCAACGGCCTGGTCGCCAACCCCCTCAACCGCACCGCGCCCCGCGTCAGCGGCTGGGACGAGCTCGTCGAGCTCACCTGCGACGCCACCACGAACCTGTGCACGGGCGAGCTCGCCGGCCCGGTCCACGGTTCCGTGCGGCTGTGGGCGCTCACCGCCCGCACGAGCGACAGCGTGGTGCTCAACGTGGCGTTCCGCGGCGTCGACGAGCGCGGCTCGTGGTGGGACGCCGTCCAGGCCGGCGCTCTGCACACCGGTGACCTCACGCAGTTCGGGCTCACGATCACGCCCGAGGACCTCGATCCCGGCACGACCCGGCGGGCCGAGACCCCCGCCGGTCGGACGCTCCAGCGCGTCTACGTGTCCGACCACCCGCTGGGCGAAGGCGTGTCGGCCGACGGCGTGCCCGGTCCAACCTCGGCCTCCGGACCGCAGGGCGACTTCGGCGGCCAGGCGTTCACCATGCTCGGCCGCTACCAGCCGTACGGCTTCTTCCTCCCGCCGGGCGCCGGCCCGCACGGCGTGCAGGTCGCCATGCACGGCCTGAGCGAGAACCACTCGGCCCGGGTGACGACCATGAGCGGCGGCTGGACTTCCAACGGCTTCACCGACACGTTCGGGCTCGGCGAGGGCCGCATCATCGTGTCGCCCCTCGGCCGTGGCTGGCGGGGCTGGTACTCGGGGCACAGCGAGCGTGACGTGCTCGACGCCCTGGGCGACGCCATGGCTAACTATCCCGCCGACCCCGACCGGGTGTTGGTTTCGGGCCTGTCGATGGGCGGGTTCGGGACCCTGTGGCTGGGTGCCATGCACCCCCACCTGTGGGCCGGCGCCCTCAACTGGGTGGGCTGGACCGGCGACCTGACCAACGGCTACCCGTTCGCCGACCGGTACGACAGCGCCCAGTGGGGGTCGCGGGTCGGCGCCATCGCCAACGCTCTCGACCTGGTGGGCAACCTGCGCCACGTGCCCAGCGCCCATGTGTACGGCGCCGCCGACGAGCTGGTGCACGTCACCCAGGCGCTCGCCCTGCGCGACGCCCTGGCCGAGCACCTGGTGCCCTCCGCGCACTGGCTGCACCCGACGGGTGAGCACCTCAGCTCGGTCCTGGCCGACCACTGGGCCAAGGAAGCGGCGTACTCGTCGGGCCGCCAGCGGGTCCGGGACCCGAGGACGGTGACCTTCCGCACCGACGAGCGCTTCTTCTTCCCCGAGCTGGGGATCGTGCCCGACCACGCCTACTGGGTGCGCAACATCCGCCCGCCGGGGCTGGCTTCGCCGACGTGGACGCCACGAGCGAGGGGTGCGGGTCGGTCGACCCCACCTACGGCATCACGACCGGCCTCGGTCCCATCGACCCGCCGCCGCTGCTGGCGTCGGTGTCCCAGCACGTCGACCCGACCGGCGAGGAGGGCGGCGTGCCCGCCCAGGAGCTGACCGTGCGCACCGCGAACGTGGCCGCCCTCGCCATCGAGACGGGTGACGGCGCAAGCGGTGCCTGCCTCGCCGCCGGCCCCGTGATCCTGCGGCTCAGCACCGACGGCCCCCTCGAGCTGCGCTTCGACGACGGCCGCACCGTGACCGTCGCCGCCGCAGGTGACCACGAGGTCGTCGTGCCGTCGGTCGCCGACCTGCGCGGCGACGGGGACGACAACGGCAACGGGGGCGACGCCGAGAAGGGTGGCCGCCCGTCGACCAATCCCGGCAAGGGCCCGGGCGGTGGCGGCCCCCCTGGTGGCCCCGGTGGCCCCGGCGGGGGCAAGCCGAACGGCGGCGACGCCGTCGGGGGTGCGCCCGTGTCGTCGGCCGCGCCGCTCGCCGCCGGCGTGCTGCCCGCGGCCCTCGCCGCCCTGGCGTCCGCGGTGTCGGGTCTCGCCCTCGCGGGTCGGCGCCGGCGCGTCACCCCGAGCTCGCCGAGCACCGCGACCGGCAGCGGCGGCAGCCACTGACCCGGCCACAGGGGCCTCGCCCGACTGGCGCTCGACCCGGCGGTCGCGAGCGCCACCCGCGGCGGCCCGGTTCAGGTGTCGAAGTGGAAGCGGGTGGCGTCGTTCGGGAAGTCGAACCACGCCAGGGCCTTGGCGGGCGTGAACACGAGCAGCCCGCCGGCATCGGGGCCCTCCCAGGCGTCGGGCTCGGGCTCGTAGCCCCGCTCGTGGTACTTGCGGGAGAAGGCGGCGGACAGACGGCCGCCCAGCTCCTTGCCCGGCGGGTCCGCCTGGCGCGACGACCCGTCGATGATGACCGCCCGCCACCCGTTCTCGAGGTGCAGGGTGCACGCCGGGTTCTTCTGGAGGTTCCGGACGTGCACGGTGGTGGGCGCCCCGTCGTACCAGAGCCGGCCGTCGAGCCACACGCCCCAGCGCGGCACCACGTGGGGCCGGCCGTCGGGCCGGGTGGTGGCCATCCAGTACTGCGGAGCGTCGATCAGGCGGGCCTCCACGTCGCTCCAGGACAGCAGGCCGACGTCATCGCCGGGCACGCCGTAGCCGTCGGGCATGCGGGGCCGGTCACGTCGCGGTTCGCCGGAGCTCATGTCCTCCGTCTAGCACGCCGGGACCAGCCAGGACCGCCTGCGCGGCGCGATCGTCTGGGCGTCGTTGGTCCCGGAATGCGGGAGCAAGTACGCCAACCCACGCCCACGTCGCGGTGGCGCCGGCGGAGCGGTCATGATGGTGCGTGCTCGGCTGGCCCGACCGCGTCGAGGTCCCGCTGGGGGACTTCCTGCCCGAGGCCGGGCTGGTCGTCCGCACCTTCGGCGACCGGCTCGACTCCCGCTCGACCATCGTCGGCATCGAGACCGACGCCGGGCGGTTCGTGGTCAAGCACGCCGCCGACGACGAGGCGATCGCGTGGCTGCGGTCGGCCGTGCGGTTCCACGAGGCGGTCTCGCACCCGTCGATCCCGCCGGTGGTGCACCACTTCGAGACGCCCGACGGGTCCGGGATCGTCCAGGTCTGGGCCGACGGCGAGGTCCTGCACGACGCGTTCGACCCGGCGGTCCCCGACCGTGACCACCCCGGCTCTCCGTACCGGCGGTTCCTCGGCCTCCCCGCGGCGGAGATCGCCGACGCGGTACGCCAGCTGATCCACGCCCACCTCGCCGTCAGCGCCAGGGGGTTCGTCGCCGTCGATCTCTACGACGGCTGCCTCGTCTACGACTTCGACCGGCGCGCCCTGTCGTTGATCGACCTGGACCTGTACCGCCCGGGCCCCTACGTCCTCGCCACCGACCGGCAGTACGGATCGAGGACCTACATGGCGCCCGAGGAGTGGCAGCGCGGCGCCACGATCGACGAGCGGACGACGGTCTTCACGCTCGGCCGCTTCGCGCTCGTGCTCCTCGGGTGCGAACGCCACGGCGCTGCTCGGCGTGTGGACTTCCGCGGCAGCGACCGGCTCTACGGGATCGCCGCCCGGGCGTGCGCCGCCGACCCCGCCGAGCGGTTTCCGACGGTCGCCGAGCTGCACCGGGCGTGGAACGACGCGGTCCTCGACGAGCCCGGCGCCGACATCACGGAGGGCTCCGGCGCTCATCGGCGATGATGCCGGCATGAGGATCAGGCACCAGGTGGTCGTGTTCGACGCCGCCGACCTCGCCGCCGAGAGCAGCTTCTGGGCCGGCGTGCTCGGCGGGACCGTCGACGCCGAGGACGAGTGGCACATGGTGGAGGTCGACGGCCAGCCCCGGATCGGTGTGCAGCTGGCGCCGCACCACCGGCCCCCGGAGTGGCCGGACGGCACGCCCCAGCAGGTCCACCTCGACCTGTGGGTCGATGACCCCGACGCCGCTCACGACGTCGTCATGGGCCTCGGGGCCGTCGTGCTGCAGGAGCCTGCGGACGACGACGAGCTCGACGCCTTCCGCGTCTACGCCGACCCCGCCGGCCACCCGTTCTGCATCTGCTGGGTCAAGCCCCGCGACAGCAGCGGGTAGGAAAGGCGCGCCCGGCCATCGGTCACGAGCCCCACGTATCCTCACCAGTTGGCCAAGGGCTGACGTGACCTGCCCGGTTCCGTAGGCACGCACCGAGGCCGACCGAAGGCGAGCACCGATGCTGTATCTCCTCAAGGGCAGCCGCATCCGGGAGTACCACCAGCAGAACCTGTGGATCCTCGGCGCGCCCGAGCGGGCGACAGTGGAGATCAGCTACGCCCACAACTGGATCGAGCCCGGCCTCGCCGCCCGCCCGGGTGACGGGTGCGTGATCCTGTTCGGCGACTCCCCCTACGACAGCCTCGTGCCGGTGCGGTTCGCCACCCTCGAGACCGTCCACGAGCAACCCGGCCGGCAGGCCCTCACCGTGCGGCTCGGCCCCTACGTCGCCCCCGGCGGCGGCGACTCCCTCACGGGGCTCCTCGCCGGGCGGCCGGCCGACCGGCGACCCGGCAAGGTGTTCCTCTTCGCCGACGACAACCCCGGCCTCACCCACGCCGCCTCGCTCGACGAGGAAGAGGCGGCGTGGCGGTCGATCGTCGACGCCCTCGGCGCCAACGGCTACTTCGGCCGATCGGTGTTCGCCCGCACGCTCGCGGTCGTCGACGGCGACGGCGTGCCCATCGACGACGGCAGGGCGGTACCCGCCGGCGAGGAGGTGCTGGTCCGCCTCGAGGTGCGGACTCCGAACCCGCCCGACGAGCCGGTCCGGGTGCTGGCCGAGTCCGACCCCCCGGGCTTGGCCGAGCTCGCCCGGCCCGTCGAGGCCCCCGCCACCGGCACCGTCGACGTCCCGCTGCGACCCCAGGCCGAGGGCACGGCCCGGGTGGCGCTGCGCTTCCTGCCCGAGCCGCTGCGGTCGAGCCGGCCCGAGCTCACCCTCGAGGTCGGCCCGCCCCTGACGCCCGCACCGGTCGTGGACGAGCACGCCGCGCCGAGCGCCTCTGAGGTGGCCCGGCTCGTCGTCCGCCTCGAACGGGAGGCCCGCCTGGCGGCCGGCACCTGGATCGGGCTGTTCGAGGACATCTTCCTCACGTGGGCGCCCGACGACCACACCGTGCTCGAGGCCTACGCCCGCCACTGCTACGACGAGGGCCGCTTCGACGACGCCGTCGCCGCCCTTGGACGGATCGCCCAGCGGGGCCCGCAGGCCGACCGGCTGCTGCTGCTGGCGTCGCTGCGGGCCCGGCGGACGCTCGCCGTGGGCGCCATGGTGGACCGGATCGACTTCAACGCCGAGGAGCTCTTCGCCGAGCTGCTCGCCGCCCTGGAGGACGCGCCCGAGGACCTGTGGGTGCAGCTGCTCGGCCTGCTGCCGAACGACGTGCTCGGCGACGAGAAGAGCCTGCGCTTCCTCGAGGGCGCCCGCCGCCACGTGACGACCGAGCACGCCGTGCTCGAGGTCGCCGAGATGATCGCCTTCCACGACGCCGAGCAGGCCGCCGACGTCCTCATGGAGCGCTGGCCCGAGCCGTCCTCCGCGCCCGAGCCCGCCATCAAGAAGCTGGTCGAGCTCGCCGAGCGCCGGAACCGTCTCGGCCCGTACCTGCTCGCCGCCGTCGACGCCGCCGCCCGGGCGGGGACCTGGGCGCGCGTGGGGCAGGTCGCCGACGTGGCCCGGACCACGCTGGCCGACGCCGACCGCCACGGCGTCGAGGCGGCCGCCGCCCGGGCGCTGCTCAGCGCCGACCACGGCCCTATCCGCGAGCGGGGCTTCGACCTGCTCCTCGTCGCCATCGACACGGCCCAGCGGGCCGGGGACCTCGACGCCGCCATCGATTACGCCACCTCGGCCACGGCCTTCGCCGAGCAGAGAGGCGAGGCGCTGTTCCGGGGGAGCGCCGACGAGGTGCGCCGAGCCGTCGAGGAGGCCATCGAGAAGACCGCGCTGTTCCGGGAGTACCGCCGCGCATCGGCGGACGTGCGAAACGCCCGCCTGCGAGCGGCCTATGGCGGGAGGACGATCCACCTGGTCGGCGGCAAGCGCACCGACTGGGCCGACGACGTGCGGGACGTCACCGGCGCCGCCGTCGAGTGGCACGAGACAGAGAAGCGCCGCTCCCCCACGATCGACTGGGCCGACGGCCTCCAGGCCGACCGCGACGTCGTCGTGGTCATCACCGACATGATCGGCCACGACGTCACCACCAAGCTCCGCACGCACTGCGCCGCCAAGGGCGTCCGGTACCTCCACGGAGCCCTCGGCCGGGAAGCCGTCCTCACCGCCCTGGACGACGGCGCCGGTTGAGGTCGCGGCCGGAGCCGTCCCAACCCAGCGGTTCGCCGGTGGGCCTACCCGTCACCCAACGCACGCAGCCGGACATCGGGGTCAGTGCACACCAGGCCGGTGACGATGCAGCGCATGAGCGATCCGTTGCCCGCCGCCTGTTCGCCCGCCACCGCCGACCCCGACGCCGTCGGGTCGCCGTGACGGACCAGGTGCTCGAGCGCCGCCCGGGTGGTGTTGCCCACGTCGAGCGGGCCGGCCCGATACCAGTCGAGGAAGCGCTCGGCGACCCGCTCGAGGCTGAACCCGTCAAGGGTAGGAACGAATGACCGCCACCGTGAGGTCGGTGTCGTCGGTGCCCTGCCCCGGCCGCCACCCGAACAGCCCGCCCGACGATCTCGGTGTGCCGGCCGTAGCGAGCCGCTACCGCCTCACGGGGCAGGAAATCGAGCGTGGCACAGAGGGCGTCACCGACGGCCACGCCGAGCAGCCCGCCGAGGATCTGCGCTTCGGGTGTCCGGTACAGGTAGATCTCGACGCCGCCGTCCACCACCTCCATCACGGTGTCACCAGCCTCGATCAGCTCGCCCTCGTTGTTGTACTCGAGCTCGCCTGTTGCGTTGCAGGAGATCGACGACGACATCAGACGTCCAGGTCCTTCGCTCGGATCTTCATGCCGGACTCCCACACCCGGTCCATGATCTCCTGGTCGTAGCCGAAGATGCTCATCGCCTCGAAGGCGGCCTTGCCCTACCGCTTCCACCACTCGGCGTCGAACTTCTCCCACCCGTCCAGGAGCACGTCCGGAAGGAACGCGTCTTCGTCCTCCTCCCACGGCGGCACGATGCTCCCGGTCGACGGGCGGGCCACGAACCTGTTCTGTGCGTGGTTGGCGTGGTCGAGGTTCCGGGTGGTGACCCCGACCTGGGACCGCACCCTGCCCACGGTGATCGCCTGCCTGGACCGGGCGATGCGGGCCTTCGGGGGCGCTCCGACGTACTGGCTGAGACAACGACCGCACGGTCACGGTTGACCATGTGGCGGGCATCGCGGTCCGTCATCCCGAGATCGTCGCGGTCGGCGGCCACTACGGGATCACCGTCGCCACGTGCGTGCGAGCGGACCCTGAGAGCAAGGGCAGCTCGGAAGCAACGGTGCGGATCGCGAAGGCCGATCTCGTGGCGACCGACGCGAACCTGCGCGACGACTACGGCTGTCGGGGTGAGCTGGTCCAGGCATGGAGGCGTTCACGGCCGAGGTCAACACCCGGCCCAGGGCCCGCAGTGTCACCGATGTCGCGCGACATGCCCGGGGCACCGCGGGCAGGCCGGTGATCGACGACGCCCACTACCCACCCCGGCCCGACGGGCCACTGGCCCGCCGACCCCGACCAACCAGCGCCGCAGAGGCGAAGTTCCTCGCCATCGGCGAAGGGGCGCGCACCTGGCTGGTCGAAGCCGCCGCGGCGGGCGCGCCGCGGGTGAAGGTGAAGATGGCCGAAGCCGTCACCCTCGCCCGTCTGCAGGGGACCGGCCGGGCCGACTGGGCCCTCGGCCATGCCGCCACCTCCGGCCGGTTCGCCCAAGGCGACCTCGCCTCGATCCTGGCCGCCAACCCACCCGGGCAGCGCCGCAGCGCCGCTGACGTGCACTCGCTCCAGCCAGGCACCGCCGCCTGGGGACAGCTCGGCGGTCACCGATGACCGCGGCACCGATCGACGAGGTCGTCGACCTGCTCCGCACCCTGCGCCTGCCTCACATGCGCAACGCCGCCCCCGAGCTGCTCGCCACCGCCAAGGCCCAACGCTGGGAACCCGCCGAAGCGATGCGGGCCCTGCTCGCCGAAGAGCTCGCCGGCCGCCAAGCCTCCAGCGTGCGATCACGCCGCAAGGCGGCCGGGTTCCCGACCGGGAAGACCTTCAACGTCTGGGACGAGACCCTCTCATCGATCCCCGCCCCCACCCAGCGGGCCCTACGCACCCTCGAATGGGTCGACCGGCACGAGAACCTCGCCGTCAGCGGCCACTCCGGCACCGGCAAGACCCACTTCCTCGAAGCACTCGGCCAAGCCTGCGTCGACGCCGGCCACAAGGTCTCCTAATTCAGCCTCGAGCACCTCGGCGCCCTCATCCGCCGCCACGGCGCCGATGACACCGCCGGCCGAGCCATCCGCCGCATCATGCGCGCCGACGTCATCGTCATCGACGACATCGGCCTGCTGCCCGTGACCACCGAGACCGCCGAAGCCCGCTACCGGGTCTTGACGCCACCCACGAGAAGCGCTCCACCGCCCCGTCATCGAACCTACACCCCGCCGGCTTCGACAAGCTCATACCCAAGACCACCACCAACGCCACCGTCGACCGGCTCATGCACCACACCACCTCGTGCTCACCGCCGGCGACAGCATCCACCTCACCCAAGCCACCGCCGGCAAGGGGGTGACGCCCCTGACCCGATGAGCTACGGGCAGAACTCCTGGCCACCGCAGAGCAGTTCTGTTGCCCACGAGCGGGCAAGTCTGCTGTCCGCCACCAGGCATCTCCTACTGGCCGTTGACAGAGGGCCGACGAATTCGTCGGCCTAAGACATATCAGCCCTAAAGCTTCATGATGTAGACGAGCGCGCCGCAATGGAGGGCCGACGAATTCGTCGGCCCAAGCGTCGATGCCACCGAGCTCGACGGCTGGGTAAGGCAGGCCGCAATGGAGGGCCGACGAATTCGTCGGCCTAAGGTGGTCGTCGCGGTCGCCGCCTATCCAGTGCTCAAGGGCGCCGCAATGGAGGGCCGACGAATTCGTCGGCCTAAGTCGGCGCGGCGGCGTCCCTCGCAGTGTGGTTCGGGGCCGCAATGGAGGGCCGACGAATTCGTCGGCCTAAGTGAGCCGCCACGCGACGAGCTGGTCGCGATGGCGGGCCGCAATGGAGGGCCGACGAATTCGTCGGCCTAAGCGGCGTGATGGCCGAC
>SIRW01000088.1 GCA_004366205.1 Actinomycetota bacterium
ATGACCGAGCCCAGCCGCTCGGCGATGTGGCAGAGCGGCAGGTACGAAAGACATTCGTCGCTCGGACCGGCCTCGAACGCCGTGCTGAACGTGGCAGCGGCCGCCACCATGTTCGCCTGCGAGATCATGGCGCCCTTGGGCGGGCCGGTGGTGCCCGAGGTGTAGACGATGATGGCGCAGTCACCAGGGTTGAGGGTCCGCACCCGCTCGGCGAACTCGTCGGCGGAGCGCCGAGAGCCGAGCTCCTCGAGCTCGGCGAAGGTCATGACCATGGGGTCGTCGAGCTTGCCGCGGCACCCACGCGCGTCGACGACCACGATCTTGCGGAGGTGCGGTAGCTTCTCCCGTACCTCGAGCGCCTTGTCGAGCTGCTCCTCGTCCTCTGCGATCACCACGACGGACTCGGAGTGCTCGAGCAGGTAGTGGACCTCGGCCGCCGGGCTGGTGGGGTAGATGCCCACGGCTACGGCGCCGATGCCCTGCACCCCGAGGTCGGCGAGGATCCAGGCCGGCCGGTTCTCGCTGTGGATGGCGACCCGGTCTCCCGGCTGGACACCGAGCTCGAGCAGCCCCAGGCCGACGTTGGCGGCCCGGTTCGCGTACTCCTCCCAGGTGTACTCCCGCCAGCGTCCGAGCTTCTTGGCCCGCAGCGCCACCCGCTTGGGGTGCTCCTCGGCGTGCTGGAGCAGCAGCCCCGGGAGCGTGGCGGCCGCGGATCCGGCGGGCGGGTGGACGGGAGCCTCGGCGACGGTGGTCACGACGCCTGCCCGAGGTAGGCCTCGATGACGGCCGGGTCGCGCTGGACGTCGTCGGGCGCGCCGGTCGCCACCTCCCGACCGAAGTCGAGGACCATCACCCGGTCGGCGAGGTCCATCACCAGGTGCATGTCGTGCTCGACGAGGATCATCGGAAGGGCTAGCTCCTCTCTGATCTCGATGATGTAGCGGGCCATGTCCTCGGTCTCCTCGAGGTTCATGCCGGCCACGGGCTCGTCCAGGAGCAGCAGGCGCGGCTCCATGGCGAGGGCGCGGCCGAGCTCGATGCGCTTCTGCACGCCGTAGGGGAGCGAGCCGACCATCTGCTCGCGGTACGCCTCGAGCTCGAGCAGCTCGATGATCTCCTCGCAGCGGTGACGGTTCGCTACCTCCTCGCGCTTTGCCTTGCCGAGCCAGAGCGATCCGGCCAGGAACCCGGTGCGCATTCGGACGTGCCGGCCGAGCATGAGGTTGTCGACGACGTTCATGTTCACGAACAGGCCCAGGTTCTGGAACGTGCGGGCCACGCCGAGCGCAGCCACGGCCGGGGGCCGCTTCCCGATGAGCTCGGTGCCCTCGAGCCGGATCGAGCCCTGCTGGGGGCGGTACACGCCGTTGATGCAGTTGAAGATCGACGTCTTGCCCGCGCCGTTGGGGCCGATGACGGCGAAGAGCTCGCCGGGGTGGACGTCGAAGCTCACCCCGTCGAGGGCGGTGACGCCCCCGAAGCGCAAGGTCAGGTTGCTGGCCTGCAGCAGGGGCTCCGGCGCGCCGGCCCCGGCGCTCACGCGCTCCACCGCTTCCTCCGGCGGTAGCTCTTCACCTCGCGGAACGAGCGCCGCCCGGCCTCACCGACCCCCAGGTAGAACTCCTGGATGTCGCGGTCGGCGCGCAGCTCGTCGGCGGGACCGTCGCGCACGATCTTGCCGGTCTCCATCACGTAGCCGTGGTGGGCGATCGACAGCGCCATCATGGCGTTCTGCTCGACCAGCAGCACGCTGGTGCCCTGGCGGTTGATGTCGGCGATGATGTCGCGGATCTGCGCCACCAGCTTGGGGGCGAGCCCGAGTGAGGGCTCGTCGAGGAGCAGCACGCGGGGCGAGGCCATGAGGGCCCGGGCGATCGCCAGCATCTGCTGCTCGCCACCCGACAGGTACCCCGCCGTCGATCGTCGCCGTTGGGCGAGGATCGGGAACAGGTCCATGACCCGCTCGTAGGAGGCGCGCAGGGCCGCTTTGTCGCGCTGGGTGTAGCCGCCGGTGCGGAGGTTCTCGTCGACGGTGAGCTCGGCGAAGATTCGACGGCCCTCCATCACCTGTGCCACGCCCCGCTTGACGATCTCGGCGGCGTCGAGCCGGGTGATCGCCTCGCCGTCGAGGCTCACGCTGCCTTTGGTGATCTCACCCCGATGCACCGGGAGCAGGCCGGTGATGGCTCGCAGCAGGGTGGTCTTGCCGGCGCCGTTGGCGCCGAGCACGGCGACGACCGCACCGGCGCGCACGTCCAGGCTCAGGCCGCGGAGCACGAGGATGACGTCGTTGTAGACGACCTCGAGGTTCCGTACCGACAGCACCGGCACGCCGCTGGCGTCCGGGTCCGGACCACGCCCCTCGTCGACGGTCGCCTGTTCGCTCACGTGCCCCCCTGTCCCGAGCGTGCTGCATCCGGGCCGTGCCGGGTCCGCACGAGTCTGCCCCGAGTCCTTGCGCCGGGCAAGCACCTGGTCAGGCGCCGGCCAGGCCCTCGCCCTCGTAGGCGCCGCCGAAGAAGTGGGCGAGGTCCTCGAGGAGGCCTTCGCTCACCGGCTCGCCCTCGATCGTGACCCCCCATCCCGGCAGGTCGTGGTCCCCGGGGCGCTGGACCGTGGCGCTCATCCCGTCCTCGGCGAGCGCGGCCGCCAGGCGCTCGGCACCGTCACGGTTGAACCCGTAGAGCCGGTACGTGCGCACGCCACGATTGTCGCGCGCCGCCTCGCGTCAGGGATCGAGGTGAGGCGGAAGCCCGAACTGCTCGAAGAGCTCGGGGAAGACGAAGTTGTGGTGGGTGGAGATGAGGCCCTCCCGCGCCTCGATGACTTGGATGGCCCAGGGCTCGAGCCGGCCCGACGGTGCGGGCTTGTACGCGGCGAACGCCGCGGTGCCGTTGGCCTCCAGGGGCACGAGGCGGGAGCCCTTGCACCCGATGCCGGGGCCGATCATCCAGCCGACCACCTGATCGGCACCCTGCAGCCACAGGTCGAACGGCGGCATGGAGATCACCGCGTCCTCGCGCAGCACGGCCGCCAGCGCGTCCATGTCGTAGCGCTCGAAGGCGTCCACGTACCGCACCAGCAGCTCCTGGTGCCGAGGCTCGGCGATCGGGTCCAACCGCTCGATGTCCGCTGACGCGAGGTTCGCCCGGGCCCGCTGGAGCGCGCTGTTCACCGACGCGACGGTCGTCTCCAGCAGCTCGGCGGCCTCGGAGGCCTGCCACCTGAGCACCTCGCAGAGGATGAGGACGGCCCGCTGCCTCGGCGGCAGGTGCTGCAGAGCCGCCACGAACGCCAGCCGGACCGAGTCCCGCGCCGCGGCGACCTCGGCGGGATCGCCGCTGGTGTCGATGACCCTTGCGTCGGCGATGGGCTGGATCCAGTGGTGCTCGGGCTTCTGGGCGAGCACGGCCGTCTCGACCGTCGAGGACGGGCCGAGATCCATGGGGCGGGCCCGCCGCTGCGGTCCGCGGTGCATGTCGATGCAGACGTTGGTGGCGATGCGGTACAGCCACGAGCGGACTGACGAGCGCCCCTCGAACCGGCCGGCCGCCTTCCACGCCCGCACCAGGGTCTCCTGGACGGCGTCCTCGGCCTCCGAGCCCGAGCCGAGCATGCGGTAGCAGTACCCCGTCAGCTCGCGTCGATGGGACTCGAGCAGGTGCTCGAGGTCCTCCATCACACCCTGATCAGTTACCACGGGACGAGATCCTACGATTCGGGTGCTCATGGAGCGCCGCCTCTCAGGTCGGCGAGGTCGATCAGCCGGGTGGAGCGCCGGTGCGATGCGTGCGCATGATCTTTGGCACCACTGCAGACGAGACGAGGGGGAAGCCGCTGTGGCGTGGGATTTCTCGACCGAGCCCGAGTTCCAGGAGAAGCTCGACTGGGTCGCCGACTTCTGCAAGAACGAGATCGAGCCGCTGGACCTCGTGTTCCCGTACGCGGTCCGCCTCAAGCGCAACCCGAAGGTGCGGGCGCTGGTCGAGCCGCTGCAGCAGCAGGTGAAGGACCAGGGCCTGTGGGCCGTGTTCCTCGACAAGGAGCTCGGCGGACCCGGCTTCGGTCAGCTCAAACTGGCGCTGCTGAACGAGATCCTCGGCCGCTACGCGTCGGCGCCGGCGATCTTCGGCTGCCAGGCTCCCGACACCGGGAACATGGAGATGCTGGCCGCCTACGGCACCGAGGAGCAGAAGGAGCGCTGGCTGAAGCCGCTCATGAACCAGGAGATCTGGTCGGCCTACTCGATGACCGAGCCCCAGGGCGGGTCGGATCCGAACCTGTTCAAGACGCACGCCGTGCGGGACGGCGATGAGTGGGTGATCAACGGCGAGAAGTGGTTCACCAGTGCCGGTCGGGCCGCGGACATCATCTTCGTGATGTGCACGAACGGCATGTTCATCGTGCCGCGTGACACCCCGGGCGTCGAGATCCAGCCGTACCCCTCGACGCACAACTGGATCAAGTACAACGATGTCAGGGTCCCCCTCGACCACCTGCTCGGCCCCGAGGACGGCGCCAAGGTGCTTGCCCAGCGCCGGCTGGGCGGAGGCCGCATCCACCACGCCATGCGCACGATCGCCCAGTGCAAGCTCGCCTTCGACATGATGTGCGAGCGGGCGCTCAGCCGCGAGTCGCACGGCAAGGTGATCGCCGAGCACCAGATGGTGCAGCAGGCGATCGCCGAGTCCTACGCCGAGATC
This sequence comes from Actinomycetota bacterium, assembly GCA_004366205.1. Lineage (GTDB taxonomy): Bacteria > Actinomycetota > Acidimicrobiia > Acidimicrobiales > CADCSY01 > SIRW01. Next base: position 4,707 of record SIRW01000088.1, read on the forward strand.
AACATGCTGCGCCTGCTCGTGCTGTGGACCGCGTGGACCATCGACAACTCCAGCACCCAGGAGGCGCGCACCCAGATCGCGGCGACCAAGTTCACGATGGCCAAGGTGCTGCGCGAGGTGTCGTTCCGGGCGTTGCACATCTTCGGCTCGCTGGGCACGACCAACCTGACCCCCCTCCAGTCCATGTACGCCAGCGCCCCCACGATGGGCATCGCCGACGGGGTCGACGAGGTCCACAAGGTGACCGTGGCGCGCAACGTGCTGAAGGAGTACCGCCCCCACGACGGCATCTTCCCCACCGAGTTCCTGCCGGCCAAGCGCGCGGCGGCACGCGAGAAGTTCGCCCCGCTCTTCGCCGAGGATCCCGAGCTCGAGCAGATCGCCGACGCCATGGCCCAGTACACGAGCTCGCGGGGCTGAGCCGGCGCGCTCGACGTCATCTGTACGGCAGAGCACATCGCTGACGCCGTCCGCCTCAGACCGCCGCGTGCGGCAGTCTGACGTCGTGGCGATGGCGCCCGGCCCCGCGTCCTTCGACGGCACGACCGTAGAGGTCGCCGAGACGCACGTCTCGGTGCTCGTGTTCGCCGGCGACCGCGTCTACAAGGCCAAGAAGCCGGTGCGCACCGGGTTCCTGGACTTCACCGACGTGGCGACGAGGGCGGCCGTCTGCCGGCACGAGGTGGCGCTCAACCGCCGGCTCGCGCCGGACGTCTACCTCGGGGTCGCGACCCTCGTCGACGAGGCCGGCGAGCCCTTCGAGCACGTGGTCGTGATGCGCCGCCTGCCGGCCGAGCGGCGCCTGTCGAACCGGCTCGACAGCCCGACGGCACCTGCGGACGTGGCGGCCGTCGCCGAGGTCCTGGCGGCCTTCCACGACCGAGCTCCCACCGGGCCCGCCATCGCCGCCCACGCCTCGCCGGCCGCGGTCCGGCAGCGATGGGAGGACAACCTCACCCAGCTGCGCGAGGTGGCCGAGGGCGTGCTGGACGCCGGCAGCCTCGATGCGGCGGCCCGTGAGGCCCGACGCTGGCTCGCCGGGCGCACCACCCTCCTGGAGGAGCGGGCCGCGGGCGGCCGGGTGCGCGACGGCCACGGCGACGTGCAGGCCGAGGACGTCTTCTGCCTGGACGACGGCCCTCGGGTCCTCGACTGCATCGAGTTCGACGACCGGTTGCGCTACGCGGACGTGGTGGCCGACGTGGCGTTCCTGGCCATGGACCTCGAGCGGCTGGGGCACCCCGAGCTCGCCCGCGGGTTCGTCGACCGCTACCGGGCCGCGGCCGGCGACGACTTCCCCGACAGCCTGCTGCGCCTCCACATGGCCTACTGGGCCTTCGTGCGCGCCAAGGTCGCCTGCATCCGCCACCGCCAGGGCGACGCCGCGGCCGCCGAGCACGCCCGGCACCTCCACGACCTGGCCACGACCAACCTCGACCGGGCCCGGGTCCCATTGGTGCTCGTGGGCGGCCTGCCCGGCACCGGGAAGTCGACGCTCGCCCGGGCGGTCGCCGCCGAGCTCGGCTGGAGCGTGCTGCGCTCGGACGAGGTCCGCAGGGAGCTCGCCGGACCGGACCCGCCTCGCCCCCAGGGCTTCGGTACCGGCCGCTACACCGACGAGGCGATCGACGCCGTGTACCGCGAGCTGCTCGGCCGCGCCCGCCACCACCTCGTGCGGGGACGGCCGGTCATCCTCGACGCGTCTTGGACCGACGCCCGCCGCCGCCGTGCCGCCCAGGACCTGGCGGACGAGGTCGCCGCCGACCTGCTCGCCGTGGAGTGCCGGCTCGACCCGACAGAGGCAGCGCGTCGCATCGAGCGTCGCGAGCGCGCCGGCGACGACCCGTCTGACGCCACCGTCGAGGTCGCCGCCGCCATGGCCCAACGAGCCGACCCTTGGCCCGAGGCGACGGTCATCGACACGAGCGGGCCACCTGGGGACGCGGCGGCACAGCTGCTCGCGATCCTTCGGACGTACCGATGAGACCCAGCCGGTCCCGAGTGCCGGGGCGTCGGCGTCACACGCTTGGCGACAAGGTGACCATGGACCCTGGTCGGGCCGCACCGCCTTCCGTAGCGTCCACGAAACAGAGCACTCGATGCGACCGGAGGTGGCGACCATGGCCGAGATCGTCGTCGGCTTCGACGGCTCCACGGAGTCACGCGCCGCTCTGCGGTGGGCCCACCGCCTGGCCACCGCCCGCGGCTGCGGCGTCCGGGCCGTGCGGGCGTGGCAGTACCCCGCGAGCGCCGGCACCCCGGCGGGCGCAACCACGCTCCCGCCCCCGTCCGCGATGGACGCCCTGGTCGAGGAGCAGCTCGACAAGGACCTCGCCCAGACCCTCGGCGCCGACGCCGCGGCCGTCACCCCCGAGGTCGCCCGCGGCGGCGCATCCGGCGTGCTCGTCCACCGGGCATCGAGCGACCGAGCCGCGGCCCTCGTGGTCGGCGCCCGCGGCGTAGGTGGGTTCGAGGGCCTGTTGCTCGGCTCCACCAGCCGGCAGTGCCTCGAGCACGCACCGTGCCCGGTGGTGGTGGTCCGGGAGCTCGCCGACGACGGCGCGCCGGCGTTGCCCTCGCGCATCGTCGTCGGCGTCGACGGATCCCACCCGGCCACCGCGGCACTCAGCTGGGCGGCGGACCTCGCCCGCGACCTCGACGCCGAGGTCATCGCCGTCCACGCGCTCGGTACCCGCGTGCCCGCCCGGATCGCCGAGCGCGCCCGCACCTTCATCGAAGGCGATGGAACGCGCGCCCTGCGCGACGCGGACGTCCGGTACCACGCACACGTCGAAGATCGCGATCCGCGCGCCGCGCTCCTCTACGCCGCTGAACGCGACGACGCCGACCTCATCGTGGTGGGAGCACGGGGGAAGGGACCCCTGCAGACCGTGCTGCTGGGAAGCGTCGCCGCCTACGTAGCGACGCACGCGACCCGACCGGTGGCGGTGGTCCCGGATCCCTGCCACCCGACGCCGTGACGGCCGGGCCCCGGTCCGAGCTCGCCCCAACCGGTCGGAGCGCCGTCAACGAAGCGACCCCGACCGGGCCGGACGACCTCGTCGTGCAACCCCAACGGCTCCTGCGCGTCATGTGGATGGCCCAACCCCTGCTCGCCGAGCTACACGCCCTTCCCGACATGGAGCCGCCGGCCCGGCGCCGGTTCCGGGCGCTGGGCCGGCGCATGCTGATCGAGCTCGGCTCGTCGCTGTCCCCACCCCTCGCCGAGGAGCTCCGCCGGTTGGTCGAGCTGCCTCCCGACGAGCCGACCTACGACGAGCTGCGGGTGCTGCACGCGCAGCTCGTGGGCTGGCTCAACGGGCTCCTCGCCGCCATGCGGCTCATGGCCCTGATGCCGGACTGGCGCCTCCCCGTAGATCTCGCCCGCCGGGAAACGAACGCTGCCGGAGGATAGGCGGCCAAGACCAACGACTGTCGGCGGCCATCGGGCTGACGCCGTCCGGAGGTGGTGCGCCTGGCGGGTGTGCGGGTGTGGTCGTCAGCGCTCTTGAGCCGGAGGTACCAGCACCACCGGGCGATCGACCCGATGCCCGGTGGCGAGGGCAACGCCACCCACCCGGACCCCGGTCACCCCGCCGACACCCCGAGCGCCCATGACCACCAAGTCGGCACCAGAGTCAGCCGCCACCGCGAGAATGGTCTGGGGGCCAAGGTGGAGCAGTCCGGGAGCGCGCCCGCTCGAGCCTGTGCTCGCCACGACGAGCAGGTCAGCGTCGTGCTCGGCGGCGGCTGCGGGGAGAGCGTCGCGGGCGTCTGACCTTCGCCTCTGCCATTGCTGGTCCTCCGAGCGCACACTGGTTCCGTGCGTGCCATGGGCCTGGAGTCAGCCGGGTGCTCCGGCGGGCGTTGAACAGCCCAGAAGACGGCGCAGCTCCGGGGCTGGACGAGGGCGCCGTCGCCGAGCGCGTCCGGCGCGGCCAGGTGAACGTGCAACCGCCGGGCACGGGGCGCACCGTGTCGGGCAT
>SIRW01000089.1 GCA_004366205.1 Actinomycetota bacterium
CCGCGACGGGGGCCTCGAGCTCGTACCCGGGCACAGTGGGGATCTGGTCCGAAACGTCATACATGTCACGAGAGCATGACAGAAAACCATGAGATGTAATGAGACGGGCGGACTGGTACAGTCCCTTGGCATGGACACGGCACCCAGAGCGGGCAGGATCGCCGGCCTCGCCGCCTGGCTGGGCCTGCTCGCTGCGGTCATCGTCGGGTTCGGCGCCATGGGCGGCGGCGCCCTCGCCGGGCCGCCGCTCAGCCGCCCGGGCGCCTGGGGCGCCTGGCTGGCCGGCCGGGACGCGCCCCAGGCGGCGTTCGCGGTGCTGCGCCTCGTGGTCCTCGGCCTGGCGTGGTACCTCCTCGCGGCCACCGTCGCCGCAACCGGTGCCCGGCTGCTGCGCGCCGGTCGCCTCGTCACGGTGGTCGACGTGCTCACGCTGCCGGCCGTGCGCCGCCTGGTGCACGGGGCCGTGGGGGTCGGCCTCGCCACCACCGTCGCCGCCGGTGTGGCAGCCCACGCGACCGACTCGCCGCGCCCGTCCCGGGCCGACGTGGCGCTGGCCACCGCGGGCCACGACGGACCTGCGCCCGCGACGATGCAGCTGCTGGACGACGCGAGCGTCGAGACCATCGAGCGCCTCGACGACGGGGCGGACGGCCCGGTCGAGACGATGGAGCGCCTCGACGGCGCCCAGGGCGGGCACGACGGCGACGAGCCGGCGCGCGACCGCCCCGACGTCTGGGTGGCCGAGGCGGGGGATCACCTGTGGTCGATCGCCGCCCGCACCCTGGAGGCGGCGTGGGACCGCCCGGTGTCCGACGACGACGTCGCGCCCTACTGGCGGGACGTCGTGGAGCTGAACCGCCCCGACCTGCCCGACCCCGGCAACCCCGACCTCCTCCACCCGGGGCACGAGGTCCGGCTGCCCGCCCCGCCGGCACCGCCGCTCCCCGGCCGCTGATGGCCGAAGGGGGGTGCCCGCATCCCCCGCGGCGGGTACGTTCGGGGGCGTGAGCGACTGCTTGTTCTGCCGCATCCTCGAAGGCGACGTACCGTCCGAGGAGGTGCTGGCCACCGAGGGCGTGTACGCCTTCCGCGACATCAACCCGCAGGCGCCCACGCACGTGCTCGTGATCCCGCGCGAGCACATCGAGTCGGCCGACACCGTCGAGGCGCACCACGGCGACGTGCTCGCCGAGATGGTGCTCGCCGCCCAGCGGGTCGCCCGAGCCGATGGCATCGTCGACGGCGGCTACCGGCTCGTCTGGAACGTGGGGGACGACGCCGGCAACACGGTCCCGCACCTGCACCTCCACGTGCTCGGCGGACGCCGAATGGCCTGGCCGCCCGGGTAGCCTGCGCACGTCACCGTGGCATCCACCGAGGTCAAGGTCCTGGTGCCCGGCAACCACCTCATGGTGGGCCTGCTGGGCCAGCGCGACGAGCTGCTCCGCCTCATCGAGGACGCCTTCGCCGATGTCGCCATCCACGTCCGGGGCAACGAGATCAGCATCGCCGGGGCCGACGCCGAGCGGGTCGGCCGGCTGTTCGAGGAGCTCGTCCTGCTGCTCCAGCAGGGCCACGCCCTCGACCTCGCCAACGTGGGTCGCACCATCGACATGGTGAAGGCCGACGAGCGACCGTCCGAGGTGCTCACCGCCGAGGTGCTGCGCTCGGCCCGGGGGCGCAGCGTCCGGCCCAAGACCAGCGGCCAGAAGCGCTACGTCGACGCCATCCGCAGCAACGTCATCACCTTCGCCATCGGCCCCGCCGGGACGGGGAAGAGCTGGCTGGCGGTGGCCACGGCGGTGCAGGCGCTGCAGGCCAAGGACGTCGACCGCATCATCCTCACGCGCCCCGCCGTCGAGGCGGGCGAGCGCCTCGGGTTCCTCCCCGGCGACCTCATGGCCAAGGTCGATCCGTACCTGCGCCCGCTGTTCGACGCCCTCTACGACATGGTCGAGCCCGAGGGCGCCCAGCGCCTGCTCGACCGCGGCACCGTCGAGGTGGCGCCGCTGGCGTTCATGCGGGGCCGCACGCTGAACCGCAGCTTCATCATCCTCGACGAGGCCCAGAACACCACGGCCGAGCAGATGAAGATGTTCCTCACCCGCATCGGGTTCGGCTCCAAAGCGGTGATCACAGGCGACGTCACCCAGGTCGACGTGGCGGGCGGGCGGTCGGGCCTGCTCGGCCTCGAGCGGGTGCTCGCTGGCATCGACGGTCTGACCTTCGTGCACCTCGACCGGCGCGACGTGGTGCGCCACCGGATCGTGCAGGACATCGTCGACGCCTACGAGCGGGCCGAGAAGGCCGGCGCAGAGGGCCCGGCGTGAGCGCCTCGCCCCGACCGGCCAGCGGCGCTCGGGGGCCGGCGGGCGGCCGGCCCGAGGTCGCGGTGGTCGACGAGCAGGACGACCACCCTGTCGACCACCGGCGGGCTCTCGCACTCGCCCGGCACGTGCTGGCCGAGGAGGGGGTGCGAGGTGCGTGCGAGCTGAACGTCGTCTTCGCCACCGAAGCGGTCATCGCCGAGCTGAACGAGCGGTTCATGGGCGTCAGCGGCCCAACGGACGTGCTGGCCTTCCCGATCGACGACGAGGTCGAGGCGCTGGGCCGGCGGGGCGAGGACACCGTCCCCCGGCCCGATCCGCCGCCGCCCGACCTCGACGACGTGCCGGTCCTCCTGGGCGACGTGGTGATCTGCCCGGCCGTGGCGGCCCGCAACGCCCCCGAGCACGCCGGCACGTACGAAGCCGAGATCGACCTGCTGCTCGTCCACGGCATCCTGCACGTGCTCGGCATGGACCACGCCGACGCCGACGAGGCGGCGGTCATGCAGGCGCGGGAGCGGACCCTGCTCGAGGGGTTCGGCGGGGCACCGTGACCGGCGCCGAGATCGTCGGACTGGTCGGACTCGTCCTCCTGCTGCTGGCCGCAGCGTTCCTCGCCCTGGCCGAGACCGCCCTCACCCACCTCTCCCGCACCAAGGCCCTGGCGCTCGCCGAGGAGGGCCGGCGGGGCGCGAGCTCGCTCGTTCGGCTCCTCGAGCACCGGGAGCGGGTGCTGAACCCCATCCTCCTGCTCGGCATCGTGTGCCAGCTGGGTGCCGCGACCATCATGGCGCTCCTCGCCCAGAACCGCTTCGGTGCCACCGGCATCGTCGTCGCCGCCGTCGCCCTGGTGGTGGTGGTCTTCGTGGCGGCGGAAGCCGCCCCCAAGAGCTACGCCCTCCTCCACCCCGAGCGCGCTGCGCTCCTCGCCGCCCCCCTCGTGGGCGCCCTCGGCGCCCTCGCGCCGGTGCGCCTGGTCACCCGTCTGCTGATCGGGGTCGCCAACGTGCTGGTTCCCGGGCGGGAGCGCCCGCCCAGCCCGGGCGTCTCCGAGGAGGAGCTCCTCGCGCTGGCCGACGTGGCCGTGGAGGAGGAGGTGATCGAGGTGGAGGAGCGGGCGCTCATCGAGTCGATCATCGAGTTCGGGGACACCGTGGCCCGCGAGGTGATGGTGCCGCGGCCCGACATGGTCACGTTGCCCGCCGACACCACCGTCGAGGCCGCCCTCGAGACGTCCATGACCCGGGGCTACAGCCGCATCCCCGTGCTGGAGGAGGGCATCGACGACGTGGCGGGCATCGTCTACGCCAAGGACCTCATGCGGGCCGTGCGCGACGGCCGTGGCGGCGAGCCGGTGCGCGTCGTGCTGCGCGAGGCGGCGTTCGTGCCCGAGACCAAGAAGGTCGCCGAGCTGATGCGCGAGATGCAGGCCCGCAGCTTCCACATGGCCGTGGTCGTCGACGAGTACGGCGGGACCGCCGGGCTGGTCACCCTCGAGGACCTCATCGAGGAGCTGGTGGGCGAGATCGTCGACGAGTTCGACGTGGAGGACCCACTGGTCGAGCCGCTGCCCGGGGGCGACGTGCGGGTGAACGCCCGCATGCCGATCGACGAGCTGGAGGAGCTGCTCGGCCTCGAGCTGCCCGACGGCGACTGGGACACCGTCGGCGGCCTCGTCTACAACCTGCTCGGCCACGTGCCCCACGAGGGCGAGACCGTCGAGCTCGACGGCAACCGCTTCCGAGCCGAGCGGGTGCAGGGCCGGCGCATCGGCCGGGTCCGCATCACCCGGACCCCACCCACGGCGGCGCCGGCGTCGTGAAGTCGGGCTTCGTCAGCTTCGTGGGGCGGCCCAACGTCGGCAAGTCCACGCTGCTGAACCGCATCCTGGGCACGAAGGTGAGCATCGTGTCCGACAAGCCCCAGACGACCCGCACCGAGGTGCGGGGGGTGCTCAACCGGCCCGACGCCCAGGTCGTCTTCGTCGACACGCCGGGCATCCACAAACCGGTGACGGCGCTGGGGGAGCGGCTCAACCAGACGGCCACCGGCACGATCGGCGACGTCGACGTCGTGTGCCTGGTGCTCGACGCCACCGCGCCGCTCGGTCGGGGCGACCGCTTCGTGGCCGCCCGGGTGCCCGCGGACGCCGTGGTCGTGGTCAACAAGGTCGACGCCGCTACCCCCGACCAGGTGCTCGAGCAGCTCGCCGTCGCGTCCGAGCTCGACCTGTCGGAGTACTTCCCCGTCTCGGCCGTCACCGGGGCGGGCGTCCCCGAGCTGGTCGAGCACCTCGTCACCCGGCTGCCCGAGGGCCCCCAGTGGTACCCCGACGACATGGTCACCGACGTGCCCGAGGCCTTCTGGGTGGCCGAGCTCGTCCGCGAGCAGCTGTTCGCCCGCTTCCGGGAGGAGATGCCCTACTCGATCGCCACCCGCGTCACCGAGTGGGAGTGGCCCCGCATCCGCGTCGAGATCCTGGTCGAGCGCGAGTCGCAGAAGGGGATGGTGATCGGCAAGGGCGGCCAGGTCCTCAAGGAGGTCGGCCAGGCCGTGCGTGAGCAGCTCGTGCCGGGCGTCTACCTGGAGCTGTTCGTGAAGGTCGACAAGGACTGGCAGCGCCGCCCCCGGGCCATCGAGCGCCTCGGCTACTGAGCCTCGCCGGTCCCGCCGGTCAACCCGACGCGTCGGCCGCTTCCGGCACCGCCGTCTGGCCCGCCCGGGTGGCGTCAACCGGGACGTCACCGGCCACGCGGGGCACCTCCACCTCGACCGTCACCGTGCCGTGGCTGCGCTCCCAGCGGACCACGTCGGTGAGCGCGGCGTAGACGAGCAGCCGGGCGAAGATCATCAGCCACGCCAGCACGGCGAACACCACCCCCAGAGAGCCGTACATGGCCGACGACTGGGCGACGGCGCGGGGGACGTAGATGCCGCCCACGACCTTGAGGATCTCGAAGCCGACGGCCGCGACCACCGCGCCGGCGACGAACGTCCGCCACGGCAGCGGCCGGTTGCACAGCGTCGTGCCCGTCCACGTGAACAGCGCCACGCCGACGGCCAGACCGACGACGAGGTGGATCGGGGCGAGCAAGCCAGGCAGGAAGCCCAGCGAGGCGGTGAGGGCGAACGACCCGAGGAACAGCACGGCGGCGCCGCCGAGCCACAACAGGCCGGTGAGCTTGTCGCGCATCCCCCGGCCCCGCACCTGCCAGGCCTGGTTGTAGACCGCCTGGATGGCCGCCACCACGCCGAGCCCCGACCACAGCAGGCCCAGGAAGCCCACGATGCTGGCGGTGCGCCGGGTCTCCTCGGCGGCCTGCACGGCCTCCACGAGGGTCTCGGCGGCCTGACCGGTGAGGCCGAGGTCGCGCACGAGGCGCTCGGCCAGGTCCTCGGTTCCGGCGGCGAAGAAGCCGACGGCGGCGATGGCGACGAGCACGAGGGGGAACAGCGACAGGAACACGGTGAGGGTGACACCCGCCGCCAGCCAGTTGCCGTTGATCTCGCCGAAGCGCCGGTGCACCGCGAGCAGCATGGCGAGCCACCCCCAGCGCTCGGTCACGGGCGCGCCGGACCGGGCTCCGTCGTCGCGCCTCGTGCCGGTCACCGTCACCTCGTACCCACAGCGGTAGTTTCGGTCACGTGCACCCCGAAGCCGCCGGCGCCGGCCCGTCGGACAGCGCCGGCATCGACCCCACGCGCCTGCCCCGGCACGTCGCCTGCGTGATGGACGGCAACGGCCGCTGGGCGGCCGCCCGGGGCCTGCCCCGCACCGAGGGGCACGCCGCTGGCGAGGAGGCGCTGTTCGACACCGTCGAGGGGGCGGTCGACCTCGGCCTGGGGTGGCTCACCGTCTTTGCCTTCTCCACCGAGAACTGGCGCCGGCCCGCCGACGAGGTGCGCTACCTCATGGGGTTCAACGAGTCCCTGCTGGTGCGGCGCCGCGACGAGTTGCACGAGCACAACGTACGGGTCCGCTTCATCGGCCGGCGAGACCGCCGGGTGCCCAGGCGGGTCGTCCGCCGCATGGACGAGACGCTCGAGCTGACGGCGGGCAACACCGGGATGACGCTGACGATCGCCTTCAACTACGGCGGGCGGGCCGAGCTGGTCGACGCCGTGCGCTCGATCGTCGCCGCGGGCGTGGCGCCCGAGCGCGTCACCGAGCGGACCGTGGCCCGCCACCTCTACGACCCCGAGATGCCCGATCCCGACTTGATGATCCGCACCTCGGGCGAGCACCGCATCTCCAACTTCTTCCTGTGGGAGCTGGCCTACAGCGAGCTGGTGTTCACCGATGTGCTCTGGCCCGACTTCCGCCGCCAGCACCTCTTCGACGCCATCCGCGAGTTCCAGCGGCGGGAGCGCCGCTTCGGCGGGGTGGGGTAGCGGGGCCGTGGGCCTCTACCGCGACCGGGGGATCGTGCTGCGCACGATCAAGCTCGGCGAGGCCGACCGCATCGTGACCTTCGCCACCGAGCACCACGGCAAGGTGCGGGCCGTGGCCAAGGGGGTCCGCAAGACCGGCAGCCGGTTCGGGGGGCGCCTCGAACCCACCCGCCACGTGGCGCTCCAGCTGCACGCCGGCCGGCAGCTCGACGTGGTCACCCAGGTCGAGTCCCTCGACCACTTCCGCGCCATCCGCGAGGACCTCGACCGCCTGGCCCGGGCCAGCGCCCTGCTCGAGGCGGTCGACCAGGTGCTCCAGGAGCGCGAGCCCGACCCCGTGCTCTATCGCATGCTGCTCGGCGCCCTGCGGGCCCTGGCGGCCAACGACAGCCCCCTGCTGGTGCCGGCCTTCTTCTGGAAGCTCCTGGCCGCCGAGGGCGTGCAGCCCGTTGTCGACGCGTGCGCCGTCTGCGGCGGTGCGGGTGAGCTCGTCGCCTTCGACCTCGACCAGGGCGGCGCCCTCTGCCGCTCGTGCCGGCGGGGCGCGGCCGTGTCACCCGAGGCGCTCACGCTCGTGCGCCGCATCCTGGGAGGCGACCTGGTTGCCGTGCTGGCCGAGCCGGCGTCGGTCGCAGGCCACGAGGTCGAGGTGCTCGCCACCCGCACCCTCGAGCACCACCTCGAGCGCCGGCTGCGCTCGGTCGGGGTCCTCGACCGGGGCTGAGGCGCACGTGCCCCGCGTCGTGGTCGTCGGCGGCGGCGTCCTCGGGACCATGCACGCCCTCGAGGCGGTCGACCGCGGGCACGAGGTGGTGCAGCTCGAGCGTGACGCCGAACCCCGGTCGGCGTCGGTCCGCAACTTCGGGCTGGTGTGGGTCAGCGGGCGGGCACCGGGGGAGGAGCTCGCCGCCGCCCTCGACGCCCGGCGCCGGTGGCAGGCGCTGGCCGAGCGGGTCCCGGGCGTCGGCTTCCGGCCCGACGGGTCGCTCACGATCGCCCGTCACCCCGCCGAGGTGGCGGTCCTCGAGGAGGTGGCGACCCGGGCGGACGCCGCCGAGCGGGACCTGCGGCTCCTCGACGAGGCCGGGGCCCGGGCCCGCAACCCCGCCGTGCGCGGGCCCCTGCTGGCGGCGCTGTGGTGCGGGCTCGACGCCGTGGTCGAGCCCCGGGCGGTGCTGCCCGCCGTGCGGACGGAGCTGGCGGCGAGCGGCCGCTACCGCTTCGTTCCCGGAACCCCGGTCGTCGACGTGGCGGGTCGGGGCGGGTCGGTCACGGCGACCGACGAGCAGGGCCGGCGCCACCACGGGGACGCCGTCGTGGTGTGCCCGGGCGCCGAGCTCGACGGCCCGCTCGCGCCGCTCCTCACCGGCGCGCCGCTGCGCCGCTGCCGGTTGCAGATGCTGGAGACCGCGCCCCACCCGGAGCGCCTCACCACCGCCCTGGCGGACGGCGACTCGCTGCGCTACTACCCGGCGTTCCGCACGGCGGCCCTCGCGGGCCTGCCCGAACCCGAGCCCATGGTCACCCAGTTCCGGATCCAGCTCCTCGTCGCCCAGCGGGCCCACGGGGGGCTCACCATCGGCGACACCCACGAGTACGACGAGCCCTTCGACTTCGCGCTCGACGAGCGGCCCACCGCGCACCTCCTCGCCCGGGCCGCCGAGATCCTGGGCGGGCCCCTCCCGCCCGTCGCCCGCCGCTGGGCCGGGGTCTACACGCTCGGCCCCGAGGGCACGCTCTGCTGGCGCCACCGTCCCGAACCGGGCATCGTGATCGTCACCGGGCTCGCCGGCCGGGGCATGACCCTGTCGCCGACCGTCGCCGCCGCCACCCTCGACGAGCTCGACCTCTGACCCATGATCCGTCTCGCTGCGCTCGACATGATCCGTCTCGCTGTGCTCGCTCCATGATCCGTCTCGCTGCGCTCGACATGATCCGTCTCGCTGTGCTCGACATGGCCGGCACCACCGTGGCGGACGAGGGCACGGTCGAAGCGGCGTTCGTGGAGGCGGTGGCGGCGGGTGGGATCGAGCCCGGCACACCGGGCATGGACGGCGCGCTGGCGTACGTGCGGGCCACCATGGGCCAGTCGAAGGTCGAGGTGTTCCGGCACCTGTTCCCCGGGGACGAGGGCGCGGCCCGGGCGGCCAACGAGCGCTTCGAGGCGGCCTACGAGCGGCAGGTGCGGGCGGGCGCGGTGGCACCGGTCGCCGGTGCCGGCGACGCCATCGCCGAGCTGCGCGCCATGGGCGTGGCGGTCTGCCTCACCACCGGGTTCGCCCCGTCCACCCGCGACGCCCTGCTCGACGCCCTCGGGTGGCGGCCGCGGATCGACCTCGCCCTGTCGCCCGCCGACGCCGGCCGGGGCCGCCCCTACCCCGACATGGTCCTCACCGCCGTCATCCGCCTCGGGATCGACGACGTCCGCCACGTCGCAGTGGCGGGCGACACCGCCAGCGACCTGCTCGCCGGCTGGCGGGCGGGCGCCTCGATCGTGGCCGGCGTGCTCACGGGCGCCCACGACCGGGAGACGCTGGCCGGCGCGCCCCACACCCACATCCTCGCCAGCGTGGCCGCCCTCCCTCGGGTGATCGCTCAGGTCGGGTCCGGAGAAGCCGATCCCTAGAGCATGAGTGCCCCCGTTCCGCCGGGAGGGGTCGCCCGGGAGACGTCGGGGCTGACCACCAGGCTGATCGTGCGGTACGTCCGGCGCGCCGGCGGCGACGAGGCGGTCGTCGAGCTGCTGGATCGGGCCGCCCAGGGCCGCACGCTGGAGCAGCTCGAGGACGAGCGGCACTGGACCAGCTACGACCACAAGGTCGCCCTCTTCGAAGCGGCGGCCGCCATCCTCGACCAGCCCGATGTCGGGTGCCGCATCGGCGAGACCGTCCTGCGGGAGCAGGTGGGGATGGGCCTGCGGGTGCTGCTCCGGTCGCTGGGCTCGCCCGGCCAGGTGGTGCGCAACGTGGCCCGGGCGGCACCGAAGTTCAGCACCGCCGCCAGCATGGACGTCGTGAGCCTCGGCGAGGGTCGGGCCACCGTCACCTACGAGGTCCTCGCCCCGAACCGCCCGCACCGCCACGACTGTGACTACACCCGGGGGTTGCTGAGCCAGATCACCCCCCTCTTCGGGCTCCCGCCCGTCCGGGTCCGCCACGACGAGTGCCAGGTCGAAGGTGCCGGCCGCTGCGTCTACGAGCTGCGCTGGCCCGAGCGGCGCCGGTGGTGGATGCGGCGGCCGGGCCGGGACCAGATGGCGGCGTTCGAGCAGGAGCTCGAGCTGCTCGCCGACCGCGTGCTCGACCTGCAGTCGTCGGCCGCGGACCTCGTCTCCGCCGACGAGCCCGAGATCGTCCTGCGCCGCCTCGCCGAACGGGCCGGGGCCGCCGTACAGGCCCAGTCCTACGTGCTCGCCGTGCGCATCCCCTCGACCGGCGAGGTGGTCTCGGTGCACGACGGCCTGAGCGACGAGCAGGCTGACCAGCTCGTCCGCGTCCTCGTCGACCCGGGTGGCGACGGGGCGTCCGACGAGTCGCGCCTGGTCGAGCCGGTACGGTCCACGCGCGGCCGCTACGGCGCGCTGGCCACGATGCTGCCACCGGGCCAGGCGTTCTTCCCGGCCGAGCGCGAGCTCGTGGCGTCCTACGCGCGCCACGCGGCAGCGGTGCTGGACTCCGTCGCCGCCGTCGCCGAGGCCCGCGCCGGGGAGCGAACCGCGACGATGCTCCTGGACCTCGCCCAGCAGCTCGCCCGGGCGACGACCCTCGACGAGGTGGCGGTCAGCCTGTCCGGCGCCGTGCCCGCCCTGGTCGGGGCGGAGGGCTCGACCGTCTACCTGGCGACCGACAACCCGGGCGAGTACCGGGTGGCCAGCGCCTCTGGCTGGTCGGACGAGACCATCGCCGATTTGCGAGGGTTCGCCGTGCACGTCGGGGAGAGCCCGCTGCTCGACCAGCTCCAGCACCAGAGCGAGCCGCTCGTCGTGTGGAGCGACACCGATGACCGGTTCGTCGCCGAGGTCCTGGCCCGCTTCGGTACGCGGGCGTCGGCCGTGGTCCCGTTGCGCCGGCACGGCCAGCTGCTCGGCGCCGTCACGGCGGGGGTCTCCTGGGAGCACGGCAGCTTCGAGGTCACCCCCGTGCTGCTCGCCCGCCTGCGCGGCCTGGCCCACCACGCGTCCATCGCCATCGACAACGTCCTGCTCGTCGAGCGCATCCGCCACCAGGCGATGCACGACCCGCTCACCGGCCTGGCCAACGGGCTGCTCCTGCGCGAGCGCGCCAACCAGGCGATCGCAGCCGCCGGCCGGGTGCCGGGCCGCGTGGTCGGCCTGCTGTTCGCCGACCTCGACCGCTTCAAGGGGGTGAACGACCGGCTCGGCCACGACGTGGGCGACGAGCTGCTCCGCCAGGTGGCGGCCCGGCTGCTGGCTGCGACGCGCGCCGCTGACACCGTCGCCCGCCTCGGTGGCGACGAGTTCGTCGTGCTCCTCCCGGAGCTCGACGACGTGACGGCGGCCGTGCGGGTCGCTGACAAGCTGCTCGAGGTCCTGCGGGTGCCGTACGAGCTGCGGGGCGAGGTCGTCGACATCAGCGCCAGCATCGGCGTGGCCTGCCATCCCGAGCACGGCGAGGACCTCGACGACCTGTACCGCCGCGCGGATGCCGCCATGTACACGGCCAAGCGCGAAGGCCGCGACGCCCGATCCGTCGCGTGATCCCGGCATACCGGACACCCCGGGCGGGTATGTCGGCGCCATGACGAGCCACACCGCGTGGTTGCACGGCTTGGCGCTCGTCCACGCCAGTGAGGGCGACACCGGCCCGAGCGCCGTGCAGGCACTGGTCGAAGCGGCCGGCGGAAGCGCCGTGGCCCTGCTCGGGGCGCTCACCTGGAGCCACGCCCTGCAGCGGCACCTGCCCCACGACGAGCGGGCCCGCGCCGGCGCCGAGCTCCTGGAGCGGGCCGTGCAGGCCGCCGCCGGCACCCCGGCCCCGTCGCCCACCCCCACCCGGCTGGGGTTGGCCCGGCCAGTTGACGTCGACCTGACCCTGTACGAGGACATCGACCGGCTGCGCGCCACCGCCCCGGCCTGAGCGCCGAGCGAGGGCGGGCGTCGGGAACCGCTCCGGTAACCTCGCCGGCATGTCCCAGCAGCCGGCCGACCTGATGGAGCGCGTGGTCAACCTCTGCAAGCGCCGGGGGTTCATCTTCCCGTCCGCCGAGATCTACGGCGGGTTCCGCTCGACCTACGACTACGGTCCTATCGGCGTCCAGATGCTGCGCAACGTGAAGGACGCCTGGTGGCGGTCGATGGTGCAGCTGCGCGACGAGGTGGTGGGCATCGACGCCGCCATCCTCTCGCCGCCCGCCATCTGGGAGGCGTCCGGGCACCTCACGAGCTTCGCCGACCCCCTCGTCGACTGCCGTGAGTGCAAGGAGCGCTTCCGGCTCGACAAGCTCGACGACCCCGACGTCTGCCCGTCGTGCGGGAAGCGGGGCACGTTCACCGAGCCCCGGCAGTTCAACCTCATGTTCAAGACCCACGCCGGGCCGGTGGAGAACGAGGGTGCCGTCGCCTACCTGCGACCGGAGACGGCCCAGGGCATGTTCGTGAACTTCAAGAACGTGCTCGAGACCTCTCGCAAGCGCCCGCCGTTCGGCATCGCCCAGGTCGGCAAGTCGTTCCGCAACGAGATCACGCCCCAGAACTTCGTGTTCCGCACCCGCGAGTTCGAGCAGATGGAGCTCGAGTACTTCGTGCCACCCGCGGACGCTTTGCGGTGGTACGAGTACTGGTGCGAGGAGCGGCGCCGCTGGTACGTGGAGCTCGGCATCCCCGAGGACAAGCTGCGCCTGCGCCCCCACGAGCCCGACGAGCTCAGCCACTACTCCTCGGGCACCAGCGACGTCGAGTTCCTGTTCCCCTGGGGCTGGGACGAGCTCGAGGGGATCGCCAACCGGGGCGACTACGACCTGACCGCCCACGCCAGGCACTCGGGCGAGAAGCTCGAGTACTTCGACCAGGCGACCGGCGAGCGGTACGTGCCGCACGTGATCGAGCCTGCCGCCGGCGCCACCCGCACGATGATGGCCTTCCTGCTCGCCGCCTACGACGAGGAGGAGGTGCGCGGCGAGACCCGCGTCGTGCTGCGCCTCCACCACCGCCTGGCGCCCTACAAGGTCGCGGTGCTGCCGCTCTCCAAGAAGGACACGCTCGTGCCCATGGCCCGCGAGGTGCTGGCGAGCCTGCAGCCCCACTTCATGTGCGACTACGACGAGACCCAGTCGATCGGCCGGCGCTACCGCCGCCAGGACGAGCTGGGCACGCCGTACTGCGTCACGGTCGACTTCGAAAGCCTCGAGGACAAGGCCGTCACCGTGCGCGAGCGCGACGCCATGACCCAGGCTCGGGTGCCCGTCGACGACCTGGTCGGGTACCTCCGCGATCGGCTCGCCTGAGCACCGGCCGGGCGGGCGCGCCGGGGCCGGTAGGCTCGCGCCGATGCCGACCTACGTCTACGCGTTCGATCACAAGCACCGCAAGGCGCCCATGCTCCTGAAGGACCTCCTGGGCGGCAAGGGCGCCAACCTGGCCGAGATGACGTCGGTGCTCGAGCTGCCGGTACCCCCGGGGTTCACCATCACGACCGACGCGTGCCGGGCCTTCATGCAGGCGGGTTGGCCCGAGGGGCTCGACGACCAGGTCGCCAAGCAGGTGCGCCGGCTCGAGAAGGCCATGGGCAAGCGGCTCGGCGACCCCGCCGATCCGCTGCTCGTCAGCGTGCGTTCGGGCGCCAAGTTCTCGATGCCGGGGATGATGGACACGGTCCTCAACCTCGGCCTCAACGACGAGTCGGTACGGGGCCTCGCCGACCAGACCGACGACGAGCGCTTCGCCCTCGACTCCTACCGGCGCTTCATCCAGATGTTCGGGCGCATCGTGCTCGGCGTGCCCGGCGAGGACTTCGACCGCCTGCTCGAGACCGCCAAGGACTGGGACGGCGTGCAGCACGACGCCCAGATCAGCGCCGAGACCATGTCCCGCCTGGTCGACCGGTACAAGCAGCTCGTCGAGGAGCACACGGGCGAGCCGTTTCCCCAGGACCCCACCGAGCAGCTGCACCGAGCCATCGAGGCCGTGTTCCGGAGCTGGGACTCGCCCCGGGCCCACGCCTACCGCAACCGCGAGCGCATCCCCCACGACCTGGGCACCGCCGTGAACGTCCAGGCGATGGTGTTCGGCAACCGGGGCGACGATTCGGGCACCGGCGTCGGGTTCACCCGTGACCCCTCCACCGGCGAGCAGGGCGCGTACGGCGACTTCCTGGTCAACGCCCAGGGCGAGGACGTCGTCGCCGGCATTCGCGCCACCGAGCCGATCGCCGCCCTCGGCGACCGGTTCCCGAAGATCTACAAGGAGCTGCTCGGCATCTTCGAGCGGCTCGAGCGCCACTACCGCGACATGCTCGACACCGAGTTCACGATCGAGCAGGGCAAGCTGTGGATGCTCCAGACCCGGGTCGGCAAGCGCACGGGCGCCTCGGCGGTGCGCATCGCCGTGGAGATGACCAAGGACCGCAAGATCAAGCTCTCCAAGGAGGAGGCGGTCCAGCGCATCACCGCCGAGCACGTCGAGCAGCTGCTGCACCCCGATTTCGCCGTGCCCGACAGCGAGCTCGACGTCCTCACCAAGGGCCTGCCCGCGTCCCCGGGCGCGGCCGTCGGGCGGGTGTACTTCACCGCCGACGACGCCGCCGACGCCGCCGACCGGGGCGAGCAGGTCATCCTCGTCCGCAACGAGACCTCGCCCGAAGACGTCCACGGCATGCTCGCCGCCGAGGGCATCCTGACCGCCCGGGGCGGGCTGGCCAGCCACGCCGCCGTCGTGGCTCGCGGCTGGGGCAAGCCGGCAGTGGTCGGCGCCGAGGAGGTCCGCATCCGGGGCCGCTCGTTCGCTGTGGGCGACACGCTCGTCGCCGAGGGTGACGTCATCTCGCTGTCGGGCACGACCGGCATCGTGGTGGCCGACGAGGTCCCCCTGAAGCCGCCGGAGGCGTCGGAGAACCTCGAGACCATCCTCGAGTGGGCCGACGAGATCCGCGCCGGGCGCAAGGGCGTGCGGGGCCTCGCCGTGCGCGCCAACGCCGACACCGGTCCCGACGCCGCCCGGGCGCGCGAGTTCGGCGCCGAGGGCATCGGCCTGTGCCGCACCGAGCACATGTTCCTCGCCGAGGACCGGCTCCCCGTCGTGCGCGAGATGATCCTGGCCGACAACGAGGAAGCCGAGGAGGCCGCCCTCGAGAAGCTGCGGGTCGCCCAGAAGGACGACTTCTACTCGATCCTCGAGGCCATGGACGGACTGCCCGTCACCGTGCGCCTCCTCGACCCGCCGCTGCACGAGTTCCTCCCTGACCTTCACGAGCTCGAGGTGAAGCAGATGACCTCCGGGCTCACCGACGAGGAGACCAAGCTCTACGAGGCCGCTCGGGCGTGGCGCGAGCAGAACCCCATGATCGGCACCCGCGGGGTGCGCCTGGGGATCATCAAGCCCGGCCTGTACGCCATGCAGGTGCGAGCCCTGCTCGAGGCGGCCGCCGAGCGGGTCGAGGCCGGCGGCAACCCCGTGGTCGAGATCATGATCCCGCTCACCGTCAACCGGCCCGAGCTGGCCCTCGCCCGCTCCTGGGTCGAGGACGCCATCGCCGAGGCCGCCGGCAAGGCCGCCAACAAGATGGAGATCTCGATCGGCACGATGATCGAGACGCCGCGCGCCGCCGTGCGCTCCGACGAGCTCGCCGAGGTCGCCGACTTCTTCTCGTACGGCACCAACGACCTGACCCAGCTCGTGTTCGGGTTCAGCCGCGACGACGTCGAGGCGCGTCTCATGCCCATCTACATCGAGCAGGGGCTGCTGAAGCGCAACCCGTTCGAGACCATCGACGTCGAGGCGGTCGGCGAGCTGGTCACCCGGTCGGCCGAGCAGGGCCGAGCGGCCAACCCGTCGATCAAGCTCGGCGTGTGCGGCGAGCACGGCGGCGACCCCGAGTCGATCGCGCTGTTCTACCGGGCGGGGCTCGACTACGTGTCGTGCTCGCCGTTCCGGGTCCCCGTGGCCCGGCTGGCCGCCGCCCAAGCCGTGCTGGGCGCCGCGGAGGGCGCCGGCGACACGCGCTGAGGCGCGTGGCGCGCCCCAGGGCGTGGGCATCCCCGCTGAGGACGTCGAACGGGTCCGGGCCGCCACCGACATCGTCGCCCTCATCAGCGAGCACGTCCCGTTGCGCCGGGTGGGCCGGCGCTGGCAGGGGCTGTGCCCGTTCCACGCCGAGAAGACACCGTCGTTCTCGGTCAACCCCGAGCTCGGCGTGTACCACTGCTTCGGGTGCAAGGCCAGCGGCGACGCCATCACGTTCCTGCGCGAGACCCAGCAGCTCGACTTCGTGGGGGCGGTCGAGCAGCTGGCGGGCCGGGCCGGGATCCAGGTCAGCTACGACTCGGGCCGCGAGCAGGCCGAGCGGGGCCGGCGCAAGGTCCTGGCCGAGGCCATGGGCCGGGCCGTCGCCTGGTACCACGAGCGGTTGCTTTCCGCGCCCGATGCCGCCGCCGCCCGCGGCTACCTGCGCCGGCGTGGCTACGACGGCGAGCTGGTGCGGCGCTACCAGCTCGGCTGGGCGCCCGACGAGTGGGACGCCCTCACCCGGGCGCTGCGGCTGCCCACCGACGTGCTGCGCGACACCGGGCTCGGCTTCGTCAACAAGCGCAACCGGGTGCAGGACGCGTTCCGGGCCCGGGTGCTGTTCCCGATCTTCGACGCCCAGGGCGTACCCGTGGCGTTCGGGGGCCGGATCCTGCCCGGCGCCGACGGTCCGAAGTACAAGAACTCCCCCCAGACCCCCATCTACGACAAGAGCCGCGTCCTCTACGGGCTCAACTGGGCCAAGGGCGAGATCGTCGAGCGCGACGAGGTCGTGATCTGCGAGGGGTACACCGACGTCATCGGCTTCGCCCAAGCGGGGGTGGGGCGGGCCGTCGCCACGTGCGGCACAGCCCTCACCGAGCAGCACGTGACCGTGCTACGGCGCTTCGCCCGCCGGCTCGTGCTGGCATTCGACGCCGACGCTGCCGGGCAGGGCGCCGCCGAGCGGCTGTACGAGTGGGAGCGCACCCACGAGGTCGACGTGGCGGTGGCGGCCCTGCCCGCCGGGAGCGACCCCGGCGACCTCGGCCGCGCCGACCCCGACGCGCTGCGGGCGGCGGTCGCGGAAGCCAAGCCGTTCCTCGGGTTCCGCATCGACCGGTCGCTCGCCCGGGCCGACCTGCGCACGCCCGAGGGCCGGGCCCGGGCCGCGGAGGCGGCGTTGGAGATGGTGCGGGAGCACCCGAGCGAGATCGTCCGGCGCCAGTACGCCGGCGAGGTGGCGGCCCGCTGCGACCTCCCCGTGGAGCAACTGGTGACCGCTGTCGAGCGGCGCGGGCGGACCCCGATCCGGGTCGAGGCCGTCACCCGGTCGCCCAGCCGGGTCGGCCCAGCCGACCTGGCGCTGGCGCTCGCCGTGCAGGAGCCCGAGTCCGTGGCCCACCTGCTCGATGAGGCCCTGTTCGACGACGACCTGCGCCTGGCGGCCTACCGGGCCCTGGCCCGCGCCGTCACGTTCAACGAGGCGCTGGAGCACGCCGATCCCCGGGCGGCCGAGCTGCTGCAGCGCCTGGCCGTGGAGGAGGTCGACGCCGAACCCCTCGACGTCGTCGCCCTGCTCGCCGCCGACGCCGCCTCCCGCGAGATCGCCGCGCTCGAGGCCGCCGCCGGCCGGCTCGCCGACGACCCCGAGGCCTTCGCCCACGCGGCGGAGCTGATCGGCTGGCTCAAGCGCCGCGTGGAGGAGCTGCGGGACCCCGACATGTGCGCCGGGTCGCTCGAGCAGTTGGTAGCCTGGCTGGCGGACCGGGCCGAGGAGGGCTGATGACGCGGAGCGGCCCCATCCCCCCGTCGTTGAGCGGGGTGCCAGCCGAGGACGTCGATCGTCTGGTCAGCAGGGGCAGGACCGAGGGGGTCCTCACGCACGACGAGGTGATGCGCGTGCTCACCGCGGTGGAGATCACCCCCGAGCTGATCACCGATGTGCGGACCTGGTTGAGCGGGCTCGGCATCGCCCTCGACGAGGGCGTCGACGACCTTCCCGAGAACGGCGACGACACCGCCGGCGGTGACCTGTCGGGCGACGGAGGCCGGCGCCAGCGGTCCGTCGACGGCTCGGCGCTCGGGGCCAGCCGGGTCGAGGGCGCCCAGCGGCGACGAGCCGCCCGGCTGCGCACCGCCGAGCGGGCCGCCGCCGACACCCGGTCGGGTGCCATGACCGACCGGGGGGGCTCGGCGGCCGACCCGGTCCGCATGTACCTGAAGGAGATCGGCCGGGTGCCGCTCCTGACCGCCGAGGACGAGGTGCGGCTGGCGAAGCGCATCGAGCTGGGCGTGGCCGCCGCCGAACGGCTCGGCGAGCTCGAGGAAGCCAACCTCGGGCTCGTGCCCGACGACGAGGCCGTCGAGCTGCGGGCCCTGATCGCCGACGGCGAAGCCGCCAAGCAGGCGCTCATCCAGGCCAACCTGCGACTCGTCGTGTCCATCGCCAAGCGCTACCTGGGGCGGGGGATGCTCTTCCTCGACCTCATCCAGGAAGGCAACCTCGGGCTCATGCGGGCGGTCGACAAGTTCGACCACACCAAGGGCTTCAAGTTCTCGACCTACGCCACGTGGTGGATCCGCCAGGCCATCACGCGAGCCATCGCCGACCAGGCCCGCACCATCCGGATCCCCGTGCACATGGTCGAGACCATCAACAAGGTGATGCGCATCCAGCGCCAGATGGTGCAGGAGCTCGAGCGCGAGCCCACCGTCGAGGAGCTGGCCCTGCGGGTCGACATGAGCCCCGGCCGGGTGCGCGAGATCCAGCGCATCGCCCAGGACCCGCTTTCGCTCGACTCGCCCGTGGGGGAGGAGGACGAGAGCAACCTCGGCGACTTCATCGAGGACCCGCAGGCCGAAGCGCCGGCCGCGGCGGCGGCCCGGGCGCTGTTGAACAGCGCCGTCACCGCAGCCCTCGACGAGCTGAACGAGCGCGAGCGTCAGGTGGTGCGGATGCGATTCGGCCTCGACGACGGCCAGGCCCGCACGCTCGAGGAGGTCGGCCGGGAGTTCGGCGTCACCCGGGAGCGGATCCGCCAGATCGAGTCGAAGACGCTCGCTAAGCTCCGCCACCCGCAGCGCAGCCAGAAGCTGCGCGACTACCTCGACGGCGACTGACCCCGGTCCCGTCGGTACCCCCCGCTTCGGCCGCTCGGGCCGCTACGACTGGACGGGCGGGGTCGTGCTCAGGCTGCCCACGTGGCTCGAGCCGTTGTCGTCACCGACCAGGTCCCGGGCGCGCTCGACACCGAGGTCGACGACGGCCTTGGCCTTCTCGGTGGCGGTGTCGAAGGCGTCGGAGCGCTTGGCCCGGTCGATCCAGCGGTTGATCTGCTCGTAGCGCTCGCGTCCGGCCATGGCGCCGAGGTAGTAGCCGACGCCGAAGCCGATGATGAGTCCCAACCGGAATCGCATGTCACCATTTGTAGCCGGTCCGGCCGACCGGCATGCCTGGGACCGGGTGCCGCGCCTACTGCTCGAGGCTCGCCATCAGCTCGATCAGGTCGGTCACCTGGTCGTCCGGCGGCGGCGTGACGTCGACGTCGATGCCGTAGTCGAACAGCTCGATCGTCATGGTCGCGGTGGCGCCCGTGGGCAGGTCGGGCATGGGGAGGTCGAACTGCTGGCGCCGCACGAGGCCGTCGCCGTCGATCCAGACCGACACCTCCATGGTGGTCACGCCGAGCTCTGCGATGAACGCCTCGAACGGCTCGCGGTCGCGGATCAGGTCGGCGTCCTCGTAGACGCGCCGGACGTCGACCGTGGCGTCGTAGCGCACGGTCGTCACGCCCCGGACGTCTTCCTCACCCAGCGCGGTCACGTCGTCGGTCGCACCCTGGAGGAACGCGAGGAACTGCGTCGGGTCCGACTGCTGGCTCAGCTGCTGGAGCTCGCCCAGGTCGACGCCGGCCTCCTGGCGGGCCAGCTCGTCGAGGTCCATGCGCAGCCACGGCGTCGGCACGCCCAGCATCTCGGTGAAGAGCGGGGCCCGCATCCACATGACCATCCCGTCGTTGATGACCTCCATGGCGGCGTCCGCGGGGTCGAAGTCGGGCAGGCCCGTGAACAGCTCGCTCATGTCCATCGTCATGTGCCCGCGCTCGGCGTCGAAGTCGAACACGCCCTCGCTCACCATCGCCACGGTCTGCGGCTGGCCGTCGGGGCCGGGCATCCCGTCGATGCGCAGCTCGGTCCACATCGCCGCGCTGCCGGCGTCGGCGGTGGCCCGGGACGCCGCCGCCAGCGTGGCCGCGGCATCGGCACCGGCCTCGTCGGGATCGGGCGCCGCCTGGGCGTCAGGGCGCTCGTCGACGCCGTCGGCCGCCTCGTCGGTGCCGCAGGCCCCGGCGAGCAGGGCCAGCACGGCGAGGAGGAGCAGCAGGTGACGGCGCATCTTGTTCCCTTTCGTGGCGTTCGAGTGCTCCCGGCATCGTAGGGGACCGTTCCTGCCGCGTCACGTGGAGGGTCGGAGGTGCGCGCGCTGCGCGCGATTTTCCGGCTCAACCCGCCGTCGGGGCACGCCGACGAACCAAGCGTCACCAGCAGGGAGGGGTCGATGCGGCGAGACCACGACAAGGGGGAGAAGGCCTCGTCGGGCGCGCGCCGCAACCTCGACCGGCACGTCTCCGACGCGGACGCCGCCGCCCGGCGCGACTCCTGCGTCATCGCCGTCGCCCTGGCCCTCGCCATCGCCCTCGTCACCCGGTACGAGGTCACGACGCACCTGCGGGAGGTCGTCGAGGTCCTCGACGTGTGGCAGCTCGACGACCTGCTGCTCATCGCCGCGCTGGCGGCCGTCGCCATCGTCGTGTTCTCGATGCGCCAGTCGGCCCGCCTCGCCCGGGAGGTGGCGCTGCGCCAGGAGGTGCAGGACGCCCTCACCCACCAGGCCTCGCACGACCCGCTCACCGGGGTCGCCAACCGGCGCCTGTTGTTCGAGAAGGCCGAGGCGGCGACCGAGAGCATGCGCCGCCAGCCCGACTCCCTCACGGTCGTGTACATCGACCTCGACGTGTTCAAGTCGGTCAACGACCGGTACGGCCACGAGGCGGGCGACGAGCTCCTGCGAGAGGCGGCGCGCCGGCTGGCCGCCACCACCCGCTCGGCCGACACCGTGGCCCGGGTCGGGGGCGACGAGTTCGTCATCCTCGCCGAGACGACCGGGGTCGACGCCGCACGGGGCCTGGCCCGCCGGGTGTTCGAGCAGCTGTCGATCCCGTACCAGATCGATGACGAGCTGGTGGCCGCCGGGGCCAGCATCGGAGTCGCCACGACGAAGGACCCCGACGTCTCGGCTGACCGCCTCATCGCCCTGGCCGACGCCGCCATGTACCGGGCGAAGCAGAGCGGCCGCGGCCGGGTCGAGCTCGACGTCGTCGGCGAGGACGGCGCCGTCCTCTGACCGCCCGCTTCCGCCCGCCCCCTCGTTCTCCCGCCCGCCCCCCGTTCTCGAGGACGGGTGCACCGGGTTCCGGTGCGCTGTGCCTCGAGTTCGCGGGCGGTCCCGTTCTCGAGGACGGGTGCACCGGGTTCCGGTGCGCTGTGCCTCGAGTTCGCGGGGGAGGGTGGCGCAGGGAACCCGGCCGACCGTGCCGGGTGGGTGGCGTAGGGTCCCGCCATGGCCGACCTGCTGGCGCTGTCGTCGAGGATCGTGGACGAGGGTCGGGCGGACGAGCCCGTCAACCGGGTCACCCAGGAGCTGTCCGAGCTGGCCGACGGCGTGGCGATCGTTGAGTCGTTCTCCCACTCGGTGGCCGTCGACGCCGGGGGCGAGCTGGTCGTCTTCGACGCCAGCGGCGCCCGCACCGGCGCCGCGGTCGTCGGGGCGATCCGGGCCTGGCGCGACCTGCCGGTCCGCACGCTCGTGTACACCCACGGTCACGTCGACCACGTGGGCGGTAGCGGGGCGTTCGTCGCCGACGCCGAGCAGCGCGGGTGCGGGCCGTTGCGGGTGGTCGCCCACGCCGGCGTCCCCCGGCGCCTCGAGCGGTACCGCCGCACCGAGGGCTGGAACACCGCCATCAACGTCCGGCAGTTCGGCGGGGTGTCCCCGCGGGCGGGGCTCGGCATCGGCGGTCAGGCCCGGTTCGTGCCCGACGACGTGGCCGAGCCCACCGAGACCTTCGACGACACGCACGTCCTCGACGCCGGCGACCTGCACGCCGAGCTGCGTCACGGCCGGGGCGAGACCGACGACCACCTGTGGGCGTGGTTCCCGGCGACCCGCACGATCTGCTCGGGTGACTTCCTCATCTGGAACTTCCCCAACGCCGGCAACCCGCAGAAGGTGCAGCGCTACCCCCTCGAGTGGGCCGCCGCCCTCCGCGAGATGGTCGCCGCCGGTCCTGAGCTGCTGATCCCGGCCCACGGTCTGCCGATCGCCGCGGCCGACCGCATCGCCCTCGTGCTCACCGAGGTGGCCGAGGCGCTCGAGACCCTGGTCGAGGACACGCTGCGGTTCATGAACGACGGCGCGACCCTCGACGAGATCGTCCACGGGGTGCAGGTCGCGCCCGAGGTGCTCGAGCGCCCCTGGCTGCGACCGCTGTACGACGAGCCCGAGTTCGTCGTCCGCAACGTGTGGCGCCTCTACGGGGGTTGGTGGGACGGCGACCCCGCGTCGCTGAAGCCTGCTCCGGCGGCGGTGCTGGCCGCCGAGGTGGCGGCGCTCGCCGGCGGCGCCGAGCGGCTGGCGGCCCGGGCAACCGAGCTGGCCGGTTCCGGTGACCTGCGGCTGGCCTGCCACCTCGCCGAGCTGGCGGCCCGCGCCGCGCCCGACGACGCGGGTGTCCACGAGGTGCGAGCGGCCGTCTACCAGCAGCGGCGCGACCAGGAGCTGTCGCTCATGGCCAAGGGCATCTATGCCGCCGCCGCCAACGAGTCGCGCGCCGAGCTCGACCGCCTCGGCCGCTGATCGCCCTGGCTCGTCGACGAGGCGGTGCGGCCCGAGGGTCGAGCCAGGCGGGGGCCGGATGGGGCTGCCGGTGCGCCAGGGTGGGCCCGGCAGGGATCGAACCTGCGACCAAGCGATTATGAGTCGCCCGCTCTGACCACTGAGCTACGGGCCCGGCGGGTCGAGGCTACTGCGGCCGAGAAGTGGCTCCGGGGGAGGGGCTCGAACCCTCGACAACACGATTAACAGTCGCGTGCTCTGCCAACTGAGCTACCCCGGAATAGGCGGTCGACGATAGCAGCGCGCGCACCGATCCCATCACCGCCCGATGCGTCCTCGAGCAGCAGTAGCACACCTTGGGGCAGCCCATCGGGTGCCGGGTGCAACGCTCATCCGGTCTGGATGGGCCGCCAGGTGACGCTGATGCGGGGTCCGGCGCGGGCGACCTTGGGGACCGAGTGGCGCCAGGTGCGCTGGCAGGTGCCGCCCATCACGAGGAGGTCGCCCCGGCCGAGCTCGAACCGGGTCGACGAGCCGCCGCCGGCCGGGCGCAGCAGGAAGGGCCGGCGCTCGCCGAGCGACAGGATGCACACGAGGCCCGTCTCCTGATCACGGAGCACCCGGTCGCCGTGCCAGGCGACGCTGTCGCGACCGGTGCGGTACAGGTTGCACCAGGCGTCGCCCAGCCGGGTGCCGTAGCGGCGCTCGAGGGCCGTCCGCACCTCGACGAGCGGCGCCGGCGCGGGCTCGTCCCGGGCGAGAGGCACGGTCAGCCGGGGTTGGTCGACCACGCGGTCGTACATGCGCATCGACCGCTGCCGCCAGTCGAGCGCCTCAACGAGCGCTGCGAACAGGTCGTCGCTGCCGGCGAGCCACTCCGGGAGGTGGTCCACCCACGCGCCGTCGGCCAGCTCGTGGCGGACGACGCCGGTGAGCGCCGGGTCGAACGACGGGCCGCCGGTGGCGAACAGCGAGGGCTGGAGCGCGAGCTCCGTCATGCCTCCAAGGCTACGCTGTCGAACTGCTGTTCGCTAGGGGGTGTCGCCGAGCCACGCCGGCGCCCGGTCGAGCAGGTACCGGCTCACGGCCAGGCAGGCGTCGAGCGTCTCGCAGAGCAGCTCCTCCCCGCCGAGGATCCTGGCGAGCGAGACCTGCACCCGGGCGACGATGGTCAAGCTGCGCTCGGGCGCGTCGGTGACGGCGCCGAACGAGTCGATGGCCGACACGTCGAGCGGCAGGTCGGGACCGCCGACACCGGCCAGCTCGGTCGCGAGCAGCAGGAGGTCGGGGCCGTACGGCAACGGCGGGAGCGCCCACGTGAACGACAGCGGGAAGAAGAACCGGTCGGGCGGATCGTCGAGCTCGCCCAAGCCGATGACCTCGTCCTCGAACGCGAGCAGCACCCGGGGCTCGGCCTCGAGCGCGAGGTGCAGGTCGAGCGGGCCGCCGCACGCCTCCTCGGGATGGAGGTCGACCTCCCACACCTGCCGCAGCGAGTACGTCTCGACGAAGTGACGCTCGTCGTGCACGTGGAACCCGTGGTCCACGGCGTGATCCTTCAGCTCGGCTACGAAGCCGGGCACGTCGATGACGGCCAACAACACTCCCGGGGTCGCGTCCGCGCGCAGGCTACCGCTCCACCCTCGGCTCCCGTCACGGCTGGGCTGCTGTCCGCCGGCCATCGGCGGCTGGGCTGCTGTCCGCCGGCCATCGGCGGCTGGGCTGCTGTCCGCCGGCCATCGGCGGCTGGGCTGCTGTCCGCCGGCCATCGGCGGCTGGGCTGCTGTCCGCCGGCCATCGGCGGCTGGGCTGCTGTCCGCCGGCCATCGGCGGCTGGGCTGCTGTCCGCCGGCCATCGGCGGCTGGGCTGCTGTCCGCCGGCCATCGGCGGCTGGGCTG
>SIRW01000090.1 GCA_004366205.1 Actinomycetota bacterium
ACTTCGCCCGGCTCGGCGTGGGCGCCACGGGCTCGTGGATCGGTCAGCGCCATCAGGGCCGCGGCATCGGCACCGAGATGCGGGCCGCCATCCTCCACCTGGCGTTCGCCGGCCTCGGGGCGCGGCGCTGCGAGAGCGGCTACCTCGACGGCAACGCCGCCTCGGCGGCCGTGTCCCGCAAGCTCGGCTACCGCGAGAACGGCGACCGCTGGCACGTGGTCGAGGGCGAGCCCCGGCGTGAGGTGCTGCTCGTGATCGAACGCGACGACTGGGAGGCGCGGCGCCGCGACGACATCGTCATCGAAGGGCTCGGGCCGTACCTCGAGCTGTTCGGGGTCGCGGCACCGGCGAGGCCTACGGCGCCGGTGGCGCCAGCGTCGACCTGATGCGGCGCGCCACGGCCGCCATGTGGGCCTCGTCGTCGTAGCGCTGTCGGGGCCAGAAGAACCCCCGCAGGCCGTCCTTCGGGCGTCGGGGGACGACGTGCACGTGCAAGTGCGGGACGCTCTGGCTCACCCGGTTGTTCAACGCCACGAACGTGCCGGTCGCGCCGCACGCCGACTCCACGGCCGCGGCCAGGCGTTGCGCGGCGCCGAAGAACGGGGCGAGCTCGCCGGCCGGCAGGTCCAGGAGCGTCTCGTGGTGGGCGCGGGGCACCAGCAGGCTGTGGCCGGGGAACAGCGGGCGCGTGTCGAGGAAGGCGAGGGCGCCGTCCTCGTCGAGCACTACGTGGGCGGGCTCGGTGCCCCCGACGATCCGGCAGAACACGCAGTCGTCGGCCACCCGCACCCCCGATCCCGGCGACGCGCCGGTCGGGTGCAATCATGGCAGCCGCGTGCTGGCCGCCATCCCCTACACGACGTTCCCCCAGATCGACCTGGGGTTCATCTCGCTGCGCACCTTCGGGGTGATGGTGGCGCTCGGCGTGCTGGCCGGCGCCACGATCGCCGCCCGCTGGGCCGAGCGCTGGGGCATCCCGTCCGACGAGATGATCCGGGTCGCGACCCGCATGGTGATCGTCGGGATCATCGCCTCGCGCCTCACGTGGGTGCTCACGCACTGGGACCGCATCGAGTCACCGATCGACGTCATCGCCGTGTGGGAGGGCGGCCTGCAGTTCACCGGCGGGTTCATCGGCGGCGTGCTGGCCGGCATCCCGACGTTCCGGAAGTGGGCCCAGCTCACCCGCTGGCGGATGCTCGACGGCATGGCGCTGGCCCTCACCGTCGGCCTCGCGATCGGCCGCATCGGCTGCTACTCGGTGGGCGAGCACCTCGGCGAGCCCACGTCGTTCTTCCTCGCGACACGCTACGACGGCGGCACGACCCGCGAGCCCGTGCAGCAGTGGCTGGGCCAGGCCATCCACAACACGTCGCTGTACGAGATCCTCCACCTCACGGTCCTTGCCGCCGTCCTCGTGGCGCTGATGCTGTGGCGGCGGGCGGTCCCCTCCACCGCCATGGGGGTGTTCCTCGTCTGGTACGGCGCCGCCCGCTTCGGCACCGACTTCCTGCGGGCGTTCGACCGCACTGCCCTCGGCCTCACCGGCGCCCAGTGGGCGATGATCGCCGTGTTCGCCGCCGGGGTGTGGGTGCTCACGCGGGTGCGACCCCGGCTCGCCCGGGTCGAGGCCGCGTCCTCGGCGCCCCTGAGCCCCGGCGCCGGTGAGGGTTCGGCATCCAGCGGCACCGGGAAGGACGAACAGGACACCACGCCGTAGATCACCGGGAGGTGAGCGCCATGGCGAAGGTCGCCTTCGTACTGGCCGACATGTTCGAGGACTCCGAGTTCCGGGTCCCCTACGACCGCATCCGTGAGGCCGGCCACGACGTCACCGTCGTGGGCATGGAGAGAGCCGAGGTCACCGGCAAGCAGGGGAAGGGGTCGTTCACGATCGAGGTCACGCCCGAGGAGGTCGACGCCGGCGACTTCGACGCCCTCGTGATCCCGGGTGGGTTCGCCCCCGACAAGCTGCGCACCCACGAGGGCATCGTCGGCTTCGTCGCCAAGTTCGGGGCCTCCAAGCCCATCGCCGCCATCTGCCACGCCGGTAGCCTGCTGATCGAGGCCCGGCTGGTTGACGGCAAGCGCATGACGTCGTGGGCGTCGATCCGCACCGACCTCGAGAACGCCGGCGCCACGTGGGTCGACGAGGAGGTCGTCGAGGACGGCAACCTCATCACCTCGCGCTCACCGAAGGACCTCGACGCCTTCTGCGCCGCCATCCTCGCCCGCCTCGGACCGGCGTAGCGCCGGCGGGCCGGGACACCCCCGCCACACCCCCCACCTCCCCCGTTCTGGGGGGCCCAGGTTCCACCCACGCGAAACCAGCGCCCCCCAGAACGGCGAGGGGGGGCGGGTGGGTGGGTGGCTGTGGGGTGGGTGGCTCAGGTGAGGTCGGGGGCGACGAGGCCGTGGCGGCGGCGGACGCGCCGTTCGGCCGTGGCGAACAGGGTGTCCACGACGATGCCGATGCCGAGGATCACCGTCATCGTGGCCAGCAGGCCGGGCGCGTCGGCGAGCTCGCGGTTGACCTGCAGGAGGAACCCGATCGACGGCTGACCGGCGATCACGACCAGGAGCTCGCCGGCCATGAGGCTGCGCCAGGCGAACGCCCACCCCTGCTTGAGCCCGCCGAGAAGGGCCGGCGTCGACGCGGGCAGCACCACGTGGCGGTAGGCCGCCCACCCGCGAGCGCCGAGCACCCGGCCGGCGCGCACCAGCAGCGGCGCAACGTGGTCGGCGCCCGAGATCAACCCGTTGGCGATCGCCGGCGCCGCGCCCAGGACGACGACGAACAGGATCGCCTGCTCGGACAGCTCGAACAGCAGGATGGCGAGGGGGAACCAGGCGATCGACGGCATGGTCAACACGCCGGTCACGAGCGACCCGACCGCCGCGCGGGCGAGCCGGACCCGCGCCACGACGCACCCGACCGCCACCCCGATCACCACCGCGAGGGCGAAGCCCACCGCCGCCCGGCGCAGGGTGATCGAGGTGGCCTGCAGCAGCGTGCCGTCCGCCGCGAGCCGAGCCAGCTCGCCGGCGACGGCAGCCGGGCCGGGCAGCACGTACTCGGGCTTCCACCCGGACCACACGACGGCCTGCCACAGCGCGACCGCCAGCGCCGCGGCCGTCGCCTTGGGCCACGCCGCCGACCAGAGTCGCCGGGCGGCACCCGAACCGGTCGGGGGCGCCAGCTCGAGGGCGTCGAGCCCGGCGAGCTCCTCGCCCAGGCGCTCGGCGTCAGTCGTGGGCATGGCGCCGCACCTCCGCCCGCAGCAGGTCGGTGACCTCGGCCGCCAGCTCGCCGACCTCGGGCGACTCGATCCGTCGGGGCCGCTCGATCGTGACGGGCAGGTCGGCGACGACCCGACCCGGCCGGCTGGACAGCACGACGACGCGGTCGGCCAGGCGGGCTGCCTCGCGCACGTTGTGGGTGACGAACACGACCGTGAGGGCCCGGTCGCGCCACAACGACTCGAGCTCGTCGTGGAGCAGGTCGCGGGTCATGGCGTCGAGCGCTCCGAAGGGCTCGTCCATCAGCAGCAGGTCGGCGTCCTGGGCGAGGGCCCGGGCCAGCGCCGCCCGCTGGCGCATGCCGCCCGACAGCTCGTGCGGCCGCTTGGCGGCGAAGCCCTCGAGGTGCACCATGCGCAGCAGGGCCCGGGCCCGCTCGCGGCGTTCGCGCCGCACCACGCCCCGCAACCGCAGGGCCAGCTCGACGTTGCGGGCGACGGTGAGCCACGGGAACAGCGCCGCCTCCTGGAACATGAGCGCAGCCCGGCTGCTGGTCGCCACCCGGCCCCGCGTCGGGTGATCCAGGCCGGCGAGGAGGTGGAGCAGCGTCGTCTTGCCGCAGCCCGACGCCCCCACCACGCACACCAGGGCGCCCCGCCCGGCGGTGAGGTCGATCCCCTCGAGGGCGACCACGGCGTCCCGACCTCGGCCGTGGACCTTGGTCACGCCGGCGAGCACGAAGGCGGCGTCGCTCGGCTCGGGCCCTGCCGGTGCGCGCACGGCGACGGCCGGGCCGGCGACGACCGGCGCGACGGTGGGGCGGGGGGCAGGGGTCATGGGGACACCTCCGGGTGGCCGCGCGCCCGCAGGACGTCGTTCAGCAGGCGCAGGTCGTGGATGCCGGCCAGGTCGGCCGGCCGGAGCAGGTCGACGGCGACGGCGTGGGCCGCGGCCTCGTGCAGGGTGGGGGCGAGCGGGTCCCACGTGAACGTGAGCGTCGACCAGGCCCGGTCGATCACCGCCGGCGGCAGGGCCTTGGTCGTGATGCGCTCGATCTCCGACCCGACCAGGCCGCGCGCCCCCTGCGGGTCGGCGGCGATCCGCTCGATCGCCGTCACCAGGCCCTCGATGAGGGCCCGGACCCGCTCGGGGTGGCTGCCCAGGACGGCGCGGCGTACCACCAGCTGGGTCGTCACGAAGCGGCCGCCCGCCCACAGGTCGCGCTCGTCGACGAGCACCTCGGCACCGGCCTCGAGCACTAGCCGCGACACCCAGGGCTCGGGCAGCCACGCGCCGTCGATGAGCCTCTGCCGGTAGGCGTCGAGGGCCTCGGCGCCGGGCAGCGGCCGGATCGAAACGTCGCCCCCACCGGCCCGGTCGGCGTCCAGGCCGTGGCCGGCGAGCCACCAGCGCAGCGCCACGTCCTGGGTGTTGCCGAGGGCGGGCGTGGCGAGGCTTCGGCCCCGGAGGTCGGCGGCACCGCGGATGCCTGGGCGCACGACGAGCGCGGCGCCGCCCGACGTCACGCCGGCGACCACCCGGACGGCGTCGCCACCTGAGCGGGCATAGGCGTTCACCGCCGGGTTGGGACCGACGAGCGCGGCGTCGATCGACCCGCTGAAGAGCGCCTCGACGACGGCCGGTCCGCTGGCGAACAGCACCGGTTCGAGGCCGGCCCCCACCTCGCCGAGCCCCCGGGCCAGGTCGCCCTCGGCCAGCCCAACCAGGGCCGGCGCGTGCGTGAGGGTCGCGAAGTAGCCGATCCGCACGGTGTCGCCCCCAGCACCGGCCCGCGCCGCACCCCCGCAGGCCGGTGCCGTGCCGGCCACGATCGCCAGCGCCAGGAGCAGCCAGACCGGTGACGACGGCCTCGCTCGACGGGTGATTCGGTCCACTGGTTCCTCGGGTCGCTCGGGTCGGGACAGGGCAGGTCGGGACTGGGCAGCTCGATTCCTGTAAAACTTGATCGAGAAAGTCAGGTTTTGCAACACTGCCCTTCGCCGCACCGCTCCGCAACCCGGAGGAACCCGATCCGTGACCAGCACCCGACCCACCGCCGCCGAGCTCGCCGAGGTGTCGGCCAGCTTCGAGACGGCGGATCCGGCCGCCATCGTCGCCTGGGCCGCCGGCCGCTTCGGCGAGGGCCTCGTCCTCACGTCGAGCTTCGAGGACGCCGTGCTGATCGACGTCGTCGCCCGCACGGCGCCCACCACCGAGGTCGTGCTGCTCGACACGCAGTACCACTTCGCCGAGACGCTCTGGTACGCCGAGGAGCTCCGGCGGCGCTACGGGCTGAACCTGCGCATCGTCGGACCCGCACCCGGCGTGGAGCCCGACAACCGCTGGCAGACCGACGTCGAGGGCTGCTGCGGCGTGCGCAAGGTCGAGCCGCTCGCCCGGGCGCTGGCCGGGAAGACCGCGTGGCTCACCGGCATCCGCCGGGCGGACGGGCCCACCCGGGCGACCGCTCCCATCGTCTCCTACGACATCGCCCGTGACGTCGTGAAGGTCAACCCGCTGGCAACGTGGACCGACGACGACCTGGCCACCTACGCCTTGGTGCACGACCTCCCCGCCCACCCCCTCACCGAACGGGGCTACCCGTCGATCGGCTGCTGGCCGTGCACCCGCCCGGTGGCCCCGGGTGAGGACCGGCGGGCGGGCCGCTGGGCCGGCCACGCCAAGACCGAGTGCGGGCTGCACACGTGAGCGTCGTGAGCACCCCGACCAGCCGCCTCGGCCATCTCGACGCCCTCGAAGCCGAGGCCATCACGATCCTGCGCGAGGTCACGGCCGAGTGCGAGCGACCCGTCCTGCTCTTCTCCGGCGGCAAGGACTCCGCCGTGCTGCTGCACCTGGCCGCGAAGGCCTTCCGGCCCGGACCCCTGCCGTTCCCGGTGCTACACGTCGACACCGGCCACAACTTCCCGGAGGCCATCGAGTTCCGCGACCAGCGGGTCGCCGAGCTCGACGCCCGCCTCATCGTCGCCTCGGTGCAGGACTCGATCGAGCGCGGCCGGGTCCCCGACCCCGGCCCCACGGGCAGCCGCAACCGCCTCCAGAGCGTGACGCTGCTCGACGCCATCGCCGAGCACCGCGTCGACGCCGCCTTCGGAGGCGCCCGCCGCGACGAGGACCGGGCCCGGGCCAAGGAGCGGGTGCTCAGCTTCCGGGACGCCTTCGGGGGGTGGGACCCCCGCAACCAGCGCCCCGAGCCCTGGGGCGTGCTCAACGGGCGGGTCCGCCCCGGCGAGCACCTGCGGGCGTTCCCCATCTCGAACTGGACCGAGCTCGACGTGTGGCGCTACGTCGAGCGCGAGCGGATCGAGCTGCCGTCGCTCTACTTCCGGCACCGGCGCGAGGTGGTCGAGCGCGACGGGATGCTGCTCGCCACGGGCGGACCGGTCGTGGTCCGGCCCGGCGAGGTGCCGTTCGTCGAGACCGTGCGGTACCGCACGGTCGGCGACATGAGCTGCACCGGCGCCGTGCCCTCCGCGGCCGCCACCGTCGCCGAGGTGATCGCCGAGACCGTCGCCAGCCGCGTCAGCGAGCGGGGCGCCACCCGCGCCGACGACGCCGTGAGCGACGCCGCCATGGAGGACCGCAAGCGGGAGGGCTACTTCTGATGACGATCACCGAGCCGGCACGCCCGGCCGTCGACACGGCCGAGCGCACGCCGCTGCGGGTGGCGACCTGCGGGTCGGTGGACGACGGGAAGTCGACGCTGATCGGCCGGTTGCTGCACGACACCGGCGCCGTGCTCGACGACCAGCTCGCCGCCGTCGCGCGGGCCAGCGCCCGCCGGGGCGACCACCGCACCGACCTGGCGCTGCTCACCGACGGCCTGCGGGCCGAGCGCGAGCAGGGCATCACCATCGACGTGGCGTGGCGCTACTTCTCCACGCCGGCCCGCTCGTTCATCCTCGTCGACACGCCGGGGCACGCCCAGTACACCCGCAACACCGTGACGGGCCTGTCGGCCGCCGACGTGGCCGTGGTGCTCGTCGACGCCCGCCACGGTGCGTCGCCCCAGACCCGCCGCCACGTGGCCGTTGCCGGGCTGCTGGCGCTCGATCACCTCGTCGTCGCCGTGAACAAGATGGACCTGGTCGGGTGGTCGGAGGAGGTCTTCCGGGTGGTCGCCAAGGACCTGGCCGACCACGCCTCCCGGCTCGAGCGCCCCCTCCCCGTCACCTGCGTGCCGGTGTCGGCCCTGCACGGCGACAACGTGGTCGACCGCTCGCCCGCCGCCGGCTGGTACGGCGGCCCTGCCCTCCTGGAGCTGCTGGAGGCGCTCGAGCCCGGGGCGGGCGCCGTGGAGGTCGGTGCCCGGCTGCCCGTGCAGTGGGTGATCCGCACGGGCAGCGAGCGGGCCTACGCCGGCCAGCTGGCGGGCGGGCCGCTGCACCCGGGCGACCGGGTCGTGGTCCTGCCCGCGGGGACCGAGACGACGGTGACGGCGGTCGAGCTCGGCGGCGCACCGCTCGCCCGCGCCGTGCCGGGCCAGGCGGTGGCCGTCCGGCTCGCCGACGCCGTCGACGCCGGCCGGGGCGACACCATCGCCGTCACCGCCGGCCGGCCGCCCGCGCCCACGGCGACCTTCGACGCGGACGTGTGCTGGATGGGCGACCGGCCGCTGGGCCCGACCAGCCGCTGGCTGGTCAAGCACGGCACCCGGACCACCCGGGCGATCGCCGAGTCGGTGCTGCACCGCCTCGACGTCGACGCGCTCACCCCCGAGGCCGGCGCCGCCCTCGAGCGCAACGACCTCGGCCGGGTGCGGTTCCGCACCGCCGACCCGCTCGTCGCCGACCCCTACGAGCTCAGCCCCGCGACCGGGCGGTTCGTCGTGATCGACGAGGTCGACAACGCCACGGCCGGTGCCGGACTGTTGCGGGGTGTGCGGTGAGCGGCGGGGCGCAGGTCGAGGCGGTCAAGGCCGGCAGCCGCCATCTGCGCGGCGACCTGGCCACCGAGCTCGACGACGGCGCCGACCACTTCAGCGCCGAGGGCGTCACCGTGCTCAAGTTCCACGGGATCTACCAGCAGGACGACCGCGACGTCCGCCGGGAGCGGACGGCCAGGCGCCTACCGCTCGCGTACTCCTGCATGGTGCGCGCCGCCGTCCCCGGTGGTGTGCTGCCGGCCGAGCAGTGGCTCGCCGTCGACCGGGTCGCCGACGAGGTCGGCGACGGCAGCCTGCGGCTCACCACCCGCCAGGGCGTGCAGTACCACTTCGTCGCCAAGGACGGCCTGCGGCCGCTCATCGGCGCGCTCAACCGCAACCTCGTCACCACGCTGGCGGCGTGCGGCGACGTCGTGCGCAACACCATGGGGTGCCCGGCGGTGCTGCCGGGCCGGGCCGTGCTGGGGGCTACGGCGGCGGCCATCGCCGAGCGCTTCCGGCCGCGCACCCGGGCGTACTGGGAGCTGTGGGTCGACGGTGAGCGGGCCGTCACCGCCGAGGCGGGCCCGGACCCCGACCACTCAGACGAGGACGAAGACGAGCCGATCTACGGCGACACGTACCTGCCCCGCAAGTTCAAGATCGGGTTGGCCTGGCCCGGCGACAACTGCGTCGACGTCTACAGCCAGGACATCGGCATCGTGCCCACGCTGGCGGCGGGCACGACCGGCGAGGTGACGGGCTTCGTGGTGCTGGCGGGCGGCGGGCTGGGCATGAGCCACGCCCGGGAGGACGACACCTACCCGCGGCTGGCGACCCCCGTCGGCTGGGTCGAGCCCGACGGGCTGCTCGACGTGTGCGAGGCGATCGTCACGACCCAACGGGACCACGGCAACCGCGAGGACCGCCAGCGGGCGCGCCTCAAGTACCTGATCGACGACCGGGGCGAGGCGTGGTTCCGCGCCGAGGTCGAGCGGCGCCTCGGCCGGCCGCTCGCCGGCGCCCCGCTGCTGCCCCCCTGGGCCACCAGCGACGACCACCTGGGCTGGCACGAGCAGTCCGACGGCCGTTGGACGCTCGGTGTACCGGTGGAGTCCGGCCGCCTGCGGGACGGCGACAGCGCTCGGCCGCGGGCGGCGCTCCGCGCCCTCGTGGGCGCGGTCGTCCCCGAGGTGCGCATCACCCCCCGCCAGGACCTGCTGCTGTGCGGCATCGCCGCGGTCGATCGCGCCGAGGTCGAGGCGGTGCTGCGGTCGCACGGCGTGGTGCTCGCCGACCAGCTGGGCGGGGTGGCCCGCCACGCCATGGCGTGCCCGGCCCTGCCCACCTGCGGCCAGGCGCTGGCCGAGGCCGAGCGGGCCCTGCCCGGTGTCGTCGACGACCTCACCAAGGCCACCGAGGCCGCTGGGCTCGCCGGCATCCCGCTGCGGGTCAACATGACCGGCTGCCCGAACGGCTGCGCCCGTCCCTACACGGCCGAGATCGGCGTGGTGGGCCGCACCAAGCGCACGTACGACCTGTACGTGGGCGGGTCCGCCGGCGGCGAGCGCCTCGCCGAGCGGCTCATCGCCGACGTACCCCTCG
The DNA here is from genome assembly GCA_004366205.1 of Actinomycetota bacterium. GTDB lineage: Bacteria > Actinomycetota > Acidimicrobiia > Acidimicrobiales > CADCSY01 > SIRW01. Next base: position 9,731 of record SIRW01000090.1, read on the forward strand.
AGCACCTGCCCGCCGCCCTCGGGCCGCTCCTCGAGCGCTACCGGGCCGAGGCCGAGCCCGGCGAGGCGTTCGGTGACTTCTGCCACCGGGTCGGCGTGGCGACGCTCGCGACGCTGGTGCCCGAGCCCGAGCGGCGCCGCCGCCGGGTCGCGGCCGATGGCGGGGAGGGATAGTGGCGGCGCCCGTGTTCCCCGTCGCCCTGCGCCTCGAGGGGCGCTCGTGCCTCGTCGTCGGCGGCGGCCGCATCGCCGCCCGCAAGGCCGAGGGCCTGCTCGAGTGCGGGGCGGCCGTGACGATCGTGGCGCCGGAGATCGGCCCCGAGGCGGCGGCGCTCGCCGCGTGGGGGGTGCGCCTCGAGCGCCGGCCCTACGAGCGGGGCGAGGTGGCGGGCCACTGGCTGGCGGTCGCCGCCACCGACGACCCGGCGGTGAACCACGCCGTGTTCGTCGACGGCGAGGCCGCCCGTGTGTGGGTGAACGCCGCGGATGACCCGGCAAACTGCTCGTACACGCTGCCGGCCGTCGCCCGCTCCGGCGACGTCACGCTCGCGGTGTCCACCGCCGGCGCCTCGCCCGCGCTCGCCCAGTGGCTGCGCGACCGCTGCGCCGCGGAGCTCGCGACCGCCGGGCGCATGACCCGCACGCTCGTGCACCTCCGCGGGGCGGTCCGCGCGGCCGGCCGCTCGACCGAGGGCCTGCCCTGGCGCGCGCTGATCGAGGACCTCGCCGGCGACGACGCCCGAGGCGACGAGCGCGCCGCCCGCCGCCGCGCCGGCGAGTGGATCGCCGCCCTGGGGCTCCAGCAGTGACCGTGCACCTCGTGGGCTGCGGGCCCGGCGACGCCGAGTTGCTCACCGTGCGCGCCGCCCGGCTGATCGCCACCGCCGACGTCGTGGTGCACGACCGTCTCGTGGGCCCCGGCGTGCTCGCCCTGGCCCGGCCCGGGGCCGAGCGCATCGACGTGGGCAAGGCCCCCGGGGCGTCGCGCTCCCAGGAGCTCATCAACGCCCTCCTGGTCGAGCTCGGCCGCGGGGGCGGCGAGGTCGTGCGGCTCAAGGGCGGCGACCCGTTCGTGTTCGGTCGGGGTGGCGAGGAGGCCATGGCGCTGGCGGCCGCCGGCGTCCCGTTCACCGTCGTCCCGGGGATCACCTCCGCGGTCGCCGTGCCCGCCGCGGCCGGGGTTCCCGTCACCCACCGGGGCGTGGCGGCTTCGTTCACGGTCGTGACCGGCAACCGGGCGCCCGGGCAACCCCCGGTCGACTGGGAAGCCCTCGCCCGCGTGGGCGGCACGATCGTCGTGCTCATGGGCGTCGCCGAGCGGGCCGCCATCGCCGAACGTCTGCTCGGCGGTGGCCTCGATCCCACCACCCCGGTGTGCGCGGTCATGGCCGGCACCTCGACCGAGCAGCACGTCGTGCGCACCACCCTGGCCGGGTTGGGCGCCGCCGACGTGACCAACCCCGCCACGATCGTCATCGGTGCCGTCGCCGCCCTCGACCTCGGCACCTGGTCCCCCACCGCGTCCCCCGCTGCCGCCACCCTCGCCACCCCCACCCGCCCCTGACCCGCCGAATACCGGACCGAAGTGGCGCGCTGCGCGCCACTCGCGCCCACTATTCGGCGAGGCGGTGCCGGCGGCGTGGGAACGCCCGGCGGTCAGACGCCGCGGCGGACGACGATGTGGCGCTCGGCGCGGTCGACCTCCTCGAGGCCGCGCTCGGCATGACCGGAGCCTCCCACGCCATGCGGACGGATGTGGTCCGCATCGCCGCGGGTACGGTCGGAGGTCATGGCTGTCTACGCCCTGGGCGACCGCGTGCCCGACATCCACCCCGACGCCTACGTACACCCCGACGCCACCGTGATCGGTGACGTCCGCATCGGCGCCGAGGCCACGGTCTGGCCCGGTGCGGTGCTGCGGGGCGACTACGGCCGCATCGAGGTGGGGGCGCGCACGTCGGTGCAGGACGGCACGGTCGTCCACGCCACCGCCGAGCTGGCCACGGTCATCGGCCGCGACTGCGTGATCGGCCACGTCGCGCACCTCGAGGGCTGCACGATCGAGGACGGCTCGCTCGTGGGGTCGGGCTCGGTCGTGCTGCACCGGGCGGTGGTGCGAAGCGGCGCGCTGGTCGGCGCCAACGCCGTCGTCCCCAACGGCATGGAGGTCCCGGGCGGGGCCATGGCCCTCGGCATCCCGGCCACCATCCGCGAGGGCGCCGTCGAGCCCGGGCGCTTCGACCGGGGCGTGCAGACCTACGTCGAGAACGGCCGCCGCTACCGCGAGCAGCTGCGGCGCATCGACTGAGACCGCCGGCGGTCCACCAGGCTCCGGACCGCACCGCCACCCGGGAGCGGCGGCGGGTCCGGTCCCGGCGGCGGGCTACCTCTCGATGGGGACGTCGATCAGCGAGCCGTACTCGGTCCAGGAGCCGTCGTAGTTGCGGACGTTGCCGTACCCGAGGATCTGGGTGAGCACGAACCACGTGTGGGCGCTGCGCTCGCCGATGCGGCAGTAGGCGACGATCTCCTTGTCCGGCGTGATGTCCTCGCCCTCGTAGAGGGCCTTCAGCTGGTCCTCGGGGAGGAAGCGGCCGGTCTCGGGGTCGACCGCCTTGCCCCATGGCACGTTCCGCGCGCCGGGGATGTGGCCGGGGACCATGGCGGCCTCGTTGGGCAGGTGGTCCGGAGCGAGGCGCTCGCCGCGATACTCCTCGGGCGAGCGCACGTCGACGAGCCCGGTGCCCGACGGCGCCCCCACGAACTCGGCGAGCACCTGATCGCGCCGGGCCCGGATCGACTCGTCGGCCTCCTTGGCGGTGTACCCGCTCGTGGGCTCCACCTTGGTCGCCTCGGAGGTCAGCTCGCGGCCCTCCTTCTCCCAGGCGATGCGGCCGCCGTCCATGAGGCTCACCTTCTCGTGGCCGTAGACCTTGAAGTACCAGAAGGCGTAGGCGGCGAACCAGTTGTTCGAGCCGCCGTAGAGCACGACGTGGTGGTCGTTGGTGATGCCCCGGCTGTCCATCAGCTGCTCGAAGCCCTCCTTGGACAGGAAGGTGCGCCGAAGCGGGTCCTGGAAGTCGAGCTGCCAGTCGAAGCCGACGGCGCCGGGGATGTGGTTCTCGTTGTACTTGCTGGCGTCCTCGTCGACCTCGGCGATCACCACGTTCGGGTCGTCGAGGTGCTCCTGCACCCAGTCGGTGCTGACGAGCGATTCGGGATGTGCGGGCATGGGTGGTCTCTCCTGACGGATCGGGCAGAGGTGGTGGGGGCGTGCGCGCTCGCCGGTACACACCTTACAGGCAATTCCCGACCAAGTCACTAGGGATTTGGCGCTCGGTAGGCTCGGGCCATGGCCGAGTTCCTCACCGACATCGAGACGATCCGCCGCCGGGCCCGGGAGAAGATGGACGAGGGCCCCATCACCGACGCCTACGGCGCCGACCGTGAGCGGGTGATCGAGGTGCTCAACGAGGTGCTCGCCACCGAGATCGTCTGCTACCTGCGCTACAAGCGCCACTACTTCACCGCCACCGGCATCCACGCCGCCCCCGTCGCCGCCGAGTTCCTCGAGCACGCCAACCAGGAGCTGGCGCACGCCGACCTGGCGGCCATGCGCATCACCCAGCTCCAGGGCGAGCCCGACTTCAACCCGGCTGGCCTCGTGACGCGCAGCCACGCCGAGTACGTCGAGGGCGAGTCCCTCGTGGACATGATCAAAGAGGACCTGGTGGCCGAGCGCATCGCCATCGCCTCGTACCACGAGATCGCCCAGTGGCTCGGCGACAAGGACCCGACCACCCGGCGCATCATCGAGGAGATCCTCGCCACCGAGGAGGAGCACGCCGACGACCTGCTCGGCCTGCTCGAGGACCTGGGCGAGCCCGCCGGCTGAGCGGCACGGCCGGTCGCCGGTCAGATGAGGGGGGCGGCGTGGACGGTGAGGCCGTAGCGGAGGTGGGTGGTGTCGTTGAAGCGCCGGATGATCCAACGCTCCTTCGTGACCACGATGTGGCTGATCGAGGCGTTGTCGGCGCCGATGAAGGCGAACGGCCGTGACGCCGCGGCCTCGCGGATGATCTGACCGATGACGCCGCCATGCGTGAACACCGCCACCCGCTGGTCGGGGTGGGCGGCGGCGATGCGCTCCACGCCGGCCCGCACGCGCGCCGCGAAGTGGTCGGCGGGCTCGGCGCCGGGGATGACGTCCCAGCGCTCCTCGGACCACATGCGCAGCGCGACGGGGTCGCCCTCGGCGACCTTCTGGCGGTAGAGCCCGCCCTCCCAGTCTCCGAGGTGCACCTCGCGCAGGTCGGCCTCGACCGCCGGCTCGATGCCGAGCCGCTCGACGAGCGGTGCGGCGGTCTCCGCGGTGCGCCGCAGCGTCGTCACGTAGATGGCGTCGACGCCCTCACCGGCGAGGCGCTCGGAGACGAGCCGGGCCTGCTCCTGGCCGGTGGTCGAGAGCGCCGGATCGCCGTGGCCGTCGACGAGGGGGAACGACTCGCCGGCGACGGCGGGCTCGGACTCGCCGTGGCGGACGAGCAGCAGCTCGGTGGCGCCCGGGGGCGGGGCGAATCGGTGCTGGCGGTACTGGCGGGGGGCGTCGTCGTCGGTCACGCTCCGGCAGCGTAGAGGCCCGACCGGTGGGCATCCGCCTGGCTGTCACACCTGGTCCCTACGCTGCTGGCATGCGATCCGGGGGCGGGCCCCGATACGGCCTCGACATCGAGACCGACACGAGCGCGAACGGGCTCGACCCCGCGGTCGCCACCGTGATCGCCGTCGCCGTCGCCGGGCCGGACGGCGACACGGTGCTCACCGGCGACGAGCCCGAGCTGCTGGCCCGGCTCGACGACCACCTCGCGGCCCTCGAACCCGGCGTGCTCGTGACGTGGAACGGCGCGTGCTTCGATCTGCCGTTCCTCGCCCACCGGGCGGGACACCGGGGCGTGCCGCTCGGCCTCGAGGTGCTCGCCGACCCCGCCATCCCGTGCAGCCGGCGCGACGCCGTGCTCGTCGGCCACCGCGGCCGCTGGTACGGGCACACGCACCTCGACGCGTACCAGGTCTACCGCCGGTGGACCCGCACCCTGGGGGTGACCGGCGCGCTCAAGGCGGTCGCCCGGTCGGCGGGCCTGCGCCCGGTGGAGGTCGACCGCGAGCGGTTGCACGAGCTCGACGCCGCCACGCTGCGGGCCTACGTGGCGAGCGACGCCCGACTGGCAGTGGAGCTCGCCGGGCGCTGCTGGGACCTCGCCCTCGCCTACGCCGACGACCGCGCCGCACCGCACGCGCTCCCGCTCCTCCGCCCCGCCTGACCCGGGTGGGAGGAGGCTGACGGCGCGCTTCAGCGGTAGCGGGCGAGGATGCGGCGGGCGGCGTCGGCGCCGGCGGTGCGGTCCGCCTCGGGCTCGACCACCCACGCCTCGGGGCCGAGGCGCAGCAGGAGCCGCTCGAGCCACGCCTGGCCCCCGACGGCGAAGCGCACCGTGCGGGAGCCGTCGTCGTGCTCCTCGAGCACCTCGTTGGGGTAGGTCTCGACCACCCACGTGCCGTCGGGCGGCACCCGGATGGTGACCGCCCGGGTGTCGGGGCTGGAGCGGAAGGCGGGTCCGGGCCGGTCGGGTACCGGTCCGGGGGTGAAGATGTCGCCGGAGGGCCGCACCTCGCGTATCCGGTCGACGCGGAACAGGCGCCGGTCCTCGACCCGGTGGCAGTACGCCTCGACGTACCAGTGGCCCTCCAGGGAGAGCACCTGGTGGGGGTCGACGGCCCGGGTCGTCATCTCGTCGCGGCTCGCCGAGTAGTAGTCGATCTCGATGCGCTCCCGCCGCTCGGCCGCCTGGCGGACGGCGGCGAGGTGGACGGGCGCGTCGAGCTCGATCTCCACCGATCCGTGATCGCCGAGCGCCCCCTCCAGCTTCCGGAGGGCCCGGTCGAGGGCCCCCCCGGACTCGGTTCCGGGCACGGCGAGGAGCGCCCGCCCGGCGGCCAGCACGGCGAAGCCCTCCGCGGGCGTGAGCCGCATCGGCCGCCGGAAGTAGTCGGGGATGCGCGCCTCGACCCCGTCGTCGTGCAGGAGCACCTCGATCAGGCGGTCAGGCGTGTACGGCGGGAGCCCGCACATGGCGACGAGCTCGAGCTCGCGGACGATCTCGGCCTCGGTCATGCCGAAGCGCTGGCCGATCTCGTCGAACGTCGCCGAGCCCCGTTCCGCCAGCCAGGGGATCATGGCGAGGAGGCGGCGGAGGCGGTCCCCGGCCGCCAGCTGCGGGCTCACGACGCCGCTCCGCCGGCTGCGGCCGCGACCTGTTCGAGCCACGCCACGATCTCCTCACGCAGGTCGTCGGGGCCGACCACCTCGGCGTGGTCGAGCAGCCCGAGCACCCACGACCGAAAGCCCGGCCGGTGCACCACCGGCAGGCGGAGGACGAGCCCGCCGTCTGCCCGCTCCTCCACGTCCGCCGCCGGCCCGAGCTCGGCGCGGACCTGCGGCCCGAGCACGGCGTCGACCAGCACCTCGGCCACGACCGCCTCGCCGGCACCGATCTCCCACGGTTGGCGGGGAAGCACCGAGGCGGGGTCCGCGCCGGCGGGCACCTCGTAGGAGCCGGGCTCACCGACCTCGATGGGCGGCACCATCCGGTCGACCCGGAAGGTGCGCACCTCGCCCCGATCGTGGGCGTGGCCGATCGCGTACCAGAACCCGTCCCGGAAGACGAGGCCGTGGAGGTCGACGCGCCGGCGGCCGCTGTCCTTGTAGCCGAACGTCACCGTGGCGCGCCGGCGGTGAGCGTCGTGCAGCGCCACCAGCTCGGGGAGCGCCGGCAGGGCGGCGAGCGGCGTGACGTCCACCGGCGCCGCCGAGCCGAGCTTCCACAGCGCCTCCCCTCGCCCCTCGCCCCCCTCCAGGTGGACCCCGGCGAGGGCCAGGTGCAGCGCGATCCGCTCGTCCTCGCTGAGGTCGAGGTCGGGCAGGTAGTACCGGTCGGGGGGGATGCGGTAGCCGACCTGGTCCTGACCCTCGATCGCCTCGGTCTCGACCGGGACGCCCTCCTCGCGCAGCACCCGCTTGTCGCGCTCGAAAGCCTGGCGAGCGGCCTCGCCGGCGGGGTACCCGGGCACGCGGTCGAGGATCTCGGTGATCGTCAACGGCACGCGGGTGTCGAGCAGGACGGCGACGAGGTTCGTGAGTCGTTCCACCCGCTCCATCGCCCGGGCATGGTACGACGCACGACCCCTTGTGCGGCACGGGGCCCCCGGCGTAGCCTGCGCCCACCGGGCCGTCCCGGACCTCGACGCCCTGCGTCGCCTGCCGGCGGTCGCCGCGCCTCGCCCGCCTGCCGGGCCGCCGCCGCCGAGCCCGTCGAGGTCCTGCCATGCCGTCCACCCGTCCCTCCGTCCCGCGCCGGGCCTGGCCCGCCGGCGTGGGCGCCGTGCTGCTGGCCGTCGCCCTGGTCAGCGGGCTCCCCTCCCTCGCCAGCCCGGCGGGCGCCGAGCGGTCAGCCGGGTTCCACGCCGAGGTGCTCGGCCGCTCGGCGTGGTACGGCAGCCACGAGATCGCCGGTGTCGGCCCGGTGTGGAGCCTCGACCCCGCCGAGCGGGCACCGCGCCGGTCGCACCGCTACGTGGCCGCCCCCGGGGCCGACACCGAAGCGTTGCCGCCGGTCGTACGCCGGGCGCTGGCCTGGGCGGTCGCCACACCGGGGGCCACGGAGGATCCGGTCACGGCGGCGGCGGTGGGGCTCGTCCTCCACGACCTCACGGGTGCGGCCTATCCCGCGGGACCGCTCGACCTCCACCGCCTCGGGCCCGCCGACGTGGACGGCTTCGACGCAGCGGCGGGCGCGGTCCTCGAGGTGGCCCGGACGCTGCGGGCCGAGGCCCTCACCAGGGCCCTGCTGGAACCGCCGTTCACGCTCACGGTCGGCTGGGTTCCCGCCGAGGTGTCCGACGTCGATGCCGGCCCGCCCGATGGCGTCGCGGCAACGGCGACGGCGGGACCGGCTGAAGGCGCCCCCGTCACGGCGACGGCCGGTGACGGCGGTGACGTCCGGGTGCGGCTCGTGGACGCCGCCGGCCGGGGCCTGGCGGGCGTGGACGTCCAGGTCCTGGTCGAGCACGGGAACGGTCCTGAGGGGGCGGTCGCCGTCACGACCGGCGGCGGGACCGCTGTGGTCCCGCTCCAGCTGCTCGAGGGCACCACCAGGGTCCGGGTCGCCGCCACGGTGCCGGACGGCCTCGAGCTGTTCGTGCCCACCCGCCGGCCTGCGTCGCGCGTGGTGCGGCCGGCGGTCACCCGCCTCTCGAGCGACCTCGAGATCCAGGCGGCCGCGGCCAGCGGCGCCGTCGCCGCCGGCCCCGACGCCACGGACGGCACCGGCACGGACGGCACCGGCACAGCAGGCGCCGCCGGCGGCGAACCGGGCAGCGACAGCGGCGCCGCCACGGATCCCGACACCGGCGGCGAACCGCGCAGCGACAGCGGCGCCGTCACGGAACGCGACACCGGCGGCGCCGCCGCGGGGGGTGCCGGCGGAGGCGTGGCCGGGGGCCCGGGGGGCGACGAGCGCGGCGGCGCGCAGGCCGATGAACCGCCGGCCGGCGGCATCGCGGCACCCGCGCCGCCGGCGCGGGTGCCGGCCTCGGTGGGCACGACCCGGCCGGCGCTGCCCGTGACCGGCACCGGCGTCGCCACCCTCCGCCTCGCCCTCGGCGGCATCGGGCTCCTTCTGGTCGGTGACGCCCTCCGGCTGGCCGCCGGCCGGCCGGCGCCGGTCAGCCCTCGAGGTAGCCGTCGTCGGGGCCCAATGGTGGTTCGCCGGTGAGGCCCATGGCGGCCTCCTCCGCGGGGCGGGGGGCCCGTTCCCGGGCGACGTCAACGGTCGTGACGTGGGGGACCTCGCGCGCGACGTACTCCTCCAGCGGCTCGGGCGTGGCCTGCTCGGCGCCGGTCACGCCGTAGTCGTCGACCGCCAGCGGCCGCTCCGGCGGGTACTCCTCGGGCAACCTGTCGTCGTCGAGGACCTCGGATCGCTCGTCCCGTGCGTCGCTCATGGGCCGCGCCTACCCGGCCGGCCCGGGCGCTACGCCTCGGCCGGCGGTTCCTCGCCCATCGCCGCGTAGAGGTGCTCCACGAGCCGTCGGAGGCGAGCCACCTCCGCCGCCAGCTCCTCAAGCCGGGCCTCCGACCTCGCGGACCCGACGCCGACGTCCGGCGACGGCGACGAGCCCCATTCGACCGCCTCGCCTGGGTCTGGGGTCGCGCCGGCAGGAGGGCCGGCCACGGCCTGGCCGGCACCGGTGCCGGTCGGCGGGACCGCGCCCGAGCTCGGGGCGGCGCCGAGGAGGTGGGTCCAGCGGTCGTCCTTCTGGCCGGGACGGCGACCGACGAGGGCGGCGAGCGGAGGCTCCCGGCCCGCCAGCGACCGCAGCGTCGCCTCCAGGTCGGCGATCGACGCGAACGGGTAGAGGCGCTCGGTCCGTTGCCGCAGCTCGCCGGCGGTCTGGGGACCGCGGAGCATCAGGACGGTGAGCAGCGCCAGCTCGTCGGGCCCGAGTCCGAGCGCGTCGTCGAGCACGTGCCGGTAGCGGATCGTCCTGCCGCCGTGGGAGGGATGCACGAAGCGCACCAGCCGCTTGGCCTTGAGCCCGTCGAGGGCATCCAGGACCGTCCGGTCGTCGTAGGCCACCACCGGGTCGCGGCTCGAGCTCTGGTTGCATGCGGCACGCAGCGCGTTGAGGGTGAGCGGGTACGTCTCGGGGACGGTCACGGCCTTCTCCGCGAGGCAGCCGGCGACGCGCACCTCCTCGGCGGTCAGCGGGTCCACGAGCCGACGATACCCGGGGCGCGAACCAGGCCCTTTTTCGTCGATCCGCGCTCGTTTTGTTGCGGTCCGGTTACGCTTTGGCGAACCCCGGGGCTCGGCCCCACCGCCTCCTCGCACCCCCCCTCGATGCCCCGCGTCCTCCCCCTGCGCCTCGGCTCGCTCGCGCTGGCCGTCGCCGTCACCACCGGCTGGCCGGCCGCCGGCGCCGTCGAAGACCACCACCGCCAGCTGGCGACCGTCGCCTCGCACAAGAGCGAGGTGCTCGCCGACCTGAAGCAGGTCAGCGTCCGTCTCGCCGGCGAGCTCGTCTCGGTGGAGGCCCGCACGGCGCTCACCGCCGCCCAGGCCGCCGCCACCGACCTGGCCCGAGCGCTGCCCGCAGCGCCCCGACCAGCGTGGGCGCACGAGCCCCTCGGCGATCCCGTGCCCGCCCGCGCCGGCGGCGGTGAGGCGCCCCCCGCCAAGGACATCGGGCTGGCCCTCGCGCGCGAGCGCGCCCAGGTGGCGGCCCTGCTCGATGAGATCGACCTCGAGGCGCGGCAGCTGCTGGCCGAGATCGAGATGCTCGAGGCCGAGGCCGCGGCGCGGGGCACGGTGCTGGCCGTGGGCCGGGGTCGGGGCGGCCCACCGGTCGACGTCCCGGCTGCGGCGCGGGCCCGCACGGTGCGCGCCGGCGCCGAGTCATCAGCGGTTGCCGGCGCCGCCCACGAGGCCCCCGAGTTCGTGTGGCCGGCGGAAGGGGTCACCACCTCGGAGTTCGGGCACCGCTGGGGCCGCCTGCACGCCGGCATCGACATCGCCGCCGACATCGGGACCCCGATCGTCGCCTCGTCCGGGGGCGTCGTCCGCTTCGCCGGCTGGATGCGGGGCTACGGCGTCACGACGATCATCGACCACGACAGCGCGACGGCCACGCTCTACGCCCACCAGAACGAGCTGTTCGTGAGCGAGGGCCAGCGCGTCGAGCAGGGCGAGCGCATCGGAACGGTCGGCGCTACCGGCGTCTCGACGGGCCCGCACCTGCACTTCGAGACCCACGTGGAGGGCGTCGCCCGGGATCCCCGGCTGGTGCTGCCCCCGAAGCCCGGCCGCGGCTGAACCCGGCGGGCGGGGTCCCCCACCCCCGACCGGCGAACGGCTTTCATGGTCGGCGGTGGTCCCCACCCCTGCCATCCACCGACCCACCGGCGCCCGGCGAGGGGCGTCGAGCGAGGGGGTTCCGTGCCCGAGCTGTCCCGTCCCGTCACCGACGACGCCGGGGAGGTCGCACCGCCGGTCGGCCGTCGCGTCGTGCTCGACACGTCGGCGCTGATCTCCGACCCCGAGGCGCTGTTCGCCTTCCCCGGTGACGAGGCCGTGATCCCCCTCACCGTCGTGGAGGAGCTCGACCACCACAAGACCCGCGTCGACGACGTCGGGCGGGCCGCCCGTGAGGTCATCAGGCGGATCGAGGAGCTGCGGTGCGCCCACGGCGGCGACATCCGCCGGGCGGTCCCCCTGCCGGGTGGCGGCACCCTGCGGATCGAGACCAGCGGCCTGCACCTCGACGAGCTCCGGGCGCACGGGCTCGATCCCGCCAAGGCCGACAACCGAATCCTGGCCGCCGCCCTCGGCGCGGCCGGCGGCGGCACCGTCACCCTCGTCTCGAACGACGCAGCCCTGCGGATCAAAGCCGCCCAGCTCGGCATCGAGGCCCGGGAGCACCAGCGGGGTCCCGCCCGACCAGCCGGCGTGCCGGCCGCCGGCTGGTCGAGCCTCGAGGTGAGCTCCGCGCTCATCGACCGGATCTACGAGGCGGGCTCCGCCCCGATCGCCGAGCTGGCCGCCAGCGACGCCGCCTCCTGCTCCGAGCTGGCGGCCAACGAGTACGCCGTGCTCCGGGCCGGCAGCCAGTCCGCGCTCGCCCGCCGCCGCAACGGGTGCCTGACCGCCTTGGGCCGGTCCGCGGAGGCGTGGGGCCTGCGTCCCCGCGGCAAGGAGCAGCAGTTCGCCCTCGACCTGCTCCTCGACCCTGACGTGCGGGTCGTCGCCCTCGACGGGCTCGCCGGCACCGGCAAGACGATCCTGGCCTTGGCCGCGGGCCTCGAGCAGGTGATGGAGCGCCCGGTGTACGACAAGGTCGCCGTCTACCGGCCGGTCGTGCCCGTCGGCAAGGCCGAGCTCGGCTACCTGCCCGGCACGCTCGCCGAGAAGCTCGACCCGTGGATGGCGGCGATCACCGACGCGCTGGTCGCCATGACCGAGCGCCGGAGCCACGCCGACGCGCTCGCCACCCTCGACGAGCTCACCGGCCGGGGGAAGCTGACGATGGAGGCGGTGACGTTCTTGCGCGGCCGGTCGCTGCTCGGCACCTACGTCCTGGTCGACGAGGCCCAGAACCTCGAGCCCACCACGTTGAAGACGATCCTCACCCGGGTCGGTGAGGGCACCAAGGTCGTGCTCACCGGCGACACGAGCCAGATCGACGCGCCCTACGTCTCTGAGCGGACGAACGCCATCTCGGTGCTCATCGACGCCTTCGCCGGGCAGGCGTGCTTCGGGCACGTGCGGCTCACGGCCTGCGAGCGCAGCGAAGTGGCGTCGCTCGCCGCCGAGCTGCTGTAGCGGCGAGCGCCGTCCCGTCAGGCGACGGCCACCAGCGCCGCGACCGTGAGCACGGTGAGCACGCCGAACATGGCTGCCGGCCCGGCCTCCCGGCGGGCGAGGAAGTACCCGGGGCTCTGGATCACCGTGTACAGGAGCATCCCGAGCGCCACGAGGAGCAGCTCCGGGCCCCCTCCGGTGAGCACGACCCCGCCGGCGACGACGAGCAGCCCGGCCGCCAGCAGCTCGGCGGTGATGTGCAGCCCGATCTCCGCCGGCGCCCGGTCCGCTCGGCGCAGCACCCCGGCGCGCAGCTCGACGGCCCACCACCCGAGCATGAGCAGGCCGACGGCGATGGCGAACCAGGCGCTCACCGTCACGCGCGCCGGGGGCCCGAACCCACCGCCAGCGCCACGATCGCGAGTCCGTAGGCCGCGAAGAGCGGCTGCAACCAGGACACCAGCCCGATGAAGCCGACCTGCACCACGATCCAGCCGACCAGCACCACGCCCACGACGAGGTGACCGCCGTCCGCCCACGGCCGGCGGGCGGCGGCGCCGAGGGCGACCGCGACCGGCAGCACGCCGATGAGCACGCCGAGCGCCGTCCCGGCGAGCACGGGACTGGCCAGAGGCAGCTCCGCCGTCGACGGGCCCAGGTCGGTCCACCCCGTCAGGAGACCGAGGGCCCCGCCGAGCGCACCGACAGCGAGGAGCGCCTCGAGCCCGACCAGCGCTCGGATCCGGGCGGGAAGCCGCTCGTGGTCCCGGTGCTCGGGCAGGGCCGGGGCGCTCTCCGCCGCCGTGCTCACGCCACCCTCGCCAGCGAGCCGTTGAGCTGGCGCGCCTTGCGGTGCAGGCGGTGGAACCAGCCGACGGGCTGGAGGAACATCAACGGGCAGGCGCCCGGGACGACCGCCACGCCGGCGGCCTCGCACAGCCGCACGGCTTCGTGCGAGAGCGCACCGGGGCCGCCGATGCCCTTGAACAGCCACACGCGCTCGACGCCTCGCTCGATGCACGACCGCACGACGTCCACCGCCGCGTCCGGACCGACCACGACGACGACACCGTCCAGGGGCCCGGGGACGGCGGCGAGGCCGGGGGGGCACGGGACGCCGTCGATCGTCCCGGCGGTCGGATGGACCGGGACGGCGTCGTACCCGCGGTCACGGAAGGCCTGGTAGATCGTGCGGCCGAAGCTGTCCTTGCGGTCCGCGACGCCCACCACGGCGATGCGCCGCTGCGCCAGGAACTCCTCGACGACCTCAGGATCGATCATCCGACCACCTCCGGAGCGCGTGACCCCGGCGCGCACGGTGGCTGCCCGGAGCCGCTTGCCGTCCCCATGGTGCGCCTCCGGCGAACCGACCGACAGGGCCCTAGGTCACATCGTGACGTTCGCCCCTACTGCGGCGGGCAGCGTGGTGCGACGCTTGGGGTCCACCCAACTGACCGGGAGGCCCCGTGCACCTGACCGAGCACGCACCGTTCGTCCGGCACGCCATCGCCGCAGGCGCCGCCCTGATGGCCGCCGTCTACGTCCTCATCGCCACGAACGTGATCACGGTGATGGAAGATCAGGCCACCGCCAGCCCCGTGCCGCCGATCGTCGCTGCCGCCCTCCTCGGCACCTTCGCGACGGCCCTGTTGGTCTCGCACCGGCGCGCCGTGCTCGCGGGCGGCGCCGGTCTGCAGGTCGTGATGATCCTCCTGTACCTCCTGGTCGGGACCGAGCGGGTGCCGGCCTTCGAGCCGTGGGGCGTCGGATTGAAGGTCGCCCAGCTCGTTGTCCTGGCGCTGCTGCTCGCCCTGCTCCTCCCCCGGCGCCACCCTGCAGGCGGCGGGACGGCCCGCCTCGCCCACTGACCCCTCGGCCGGCGGGCCGTCACAGCCGGCTGAGGAAGTCCCGGGCGATCGGCGCCGCCACGGCGCCGCCGAACCCCGCGTCCTCGACGACCACGGCGAAGGCCAGGTCACCCCGGAAGCCGATGAACCAGGCGTGGGTGCGGGGCGGCACCGCCGTGCCGAACTCGGCCGTGCCGGTCTTGCCGGCGACGACCTGGCCGGGGATCCGGGCGCTGGTCCCCGTCCCGGTCTCCACCGCGTCGACCATCAACGCGCCGAGCGTGAGCATGGTGGCAGGGTCGAGCGGGGCCAGCTGCGCCTCCACCGCCGGCGGTTGGCCGGTCACGAAGGTCGGCGGGTTCCAGCCCCCACCGGCGACGGCGGCGGCCACCGAGGCCAGGTGCAGGGGGCTCGTCTCGACCCGGCCCTGTCCGATGGCCGCCATGACCTGCTCGACGACGGAAGCGGGCTCCGGGAAGCTCCCGCCGGGCCCTCCGAGTCCTGTCGGGTCGCCGTGGTTGAACCCGAACGACTCGGCGGCGGCGACGAGCTCCTCGGCACCGAGCTCGGCGGCCAGCTCCACGAAGGTCGTGTTGCACGACTCCGAGAACGCGACCCGGAAGGGGACGTCGCCGTGCCCGGTGCTGCCGGCGTTGCTCACCCGGCGGCCACCCACGGTGGTGGTGGCCGGGCACGGCACGACCTGCTCCGGGGTGACGCCGCTCCTCAGCAGGGCGGCGGTGGTCACGACCTTGAAGGTGGAACCCGGCGGGTAGCGCCCCAGCACGGCCCGGTTGAACCCGGCGGTCGGCCGGCTGACGACGGCCCGGACCGCGCCGGTCCCGGCCTCGACGGCGACGAGCGAGGCGGCCCGCTCGCCGCCGAGCGCGGCCTCGGCCGCCGCTTGCACCCGCAAGTCGATCGTGGTCGTGACCGGCTCGGGCACCTCGGCGGGGAACCGGTGCAGGGTGATGGGCGGCGCGTCGCCGGCGAGCAGCAGGACGGCGCCCCCGGGACGGCCGGCGAGGCGCCGCTCGAGCGCCCGCTGGAGGGCGCTGCGCCCGGCCCGGTCTCCGGGCAGGTAGGGCTCGCCGAGCGCAGCGGCGGCCTCCTCGTCGAGCTCACCGACGCTGCCGACGACGTGGTTGCGAACCACGACCGACGCCGCCGAGTCCGTGCCCGAGATCGGGGTGCCGTCGGCCGCCAGCAGCGGCGCCCGCTCCGGCCACGCCCGCTCCCGCCCGAGCGCGGCGCCCTCCTCGCCCAGGGCGGGGTGCAGGGCGGCCGGCGACCATCGCACCAGCCACTCGGTCCCCGTCTCGCCGACGCCGTCACCGTCGAGCGCACCGGTGCGCACCAGGTTGAGGTGCCCGGAGTAGCGCCACGTGCCCAAGCCGGCGAGGTCGAGCTCGGCGGTGAAGGGCACCCGGCCCCGGTCCTCCGCCCGCAGGGCCTCGCCGGCCTCGAACCGCATCGACCGCACGTCGAGGGCGGCGACGAACGCGTCGAGGCCAGCAGCGACGGCCTCCCGGTCGCCGGTGCTGAGCCGGGTCAGCTCGTCCTCGTCGCGCGCCGCCAGCGCGGCCAGCCACGCCTCGGCGGCCTCGGCGACGGGCCCGGGATCCGGCGGCGTCGCCGCCCGGCCGGCGAGGTTGGAGCCCGGCAGCAGCGTCACGAGTCCGATCAGCAGCGTGGCGGCGACGAGCGCGCCGGCGACGGCGACGAGCGTCGCGTTGGGCTCGGGGCCCGGTGCCGGGGGGTCGTGGGGGGTCGCCGTGTCGTTCACGTCGTCGGTCGTCTGCGGACGGAACGTGCAGTATGGCGGCACCGTCGCCTGTCGCGGCGGCACGCACGGGGCGGCCCGCGCCGCTCGCGCCCGCTGTCCGCCCCGTCAGCCCGTGCGGCCGGTTGCCGCCTCGCACTCGGCCTCGGCGGCGATGGCGGCGAGCACGGCACGGGCCTCGGCGGGGTCCTTGGTGCGGCGCATCGGGGGCAGGCTGCGCACGAGCGTCCAGCGGTAGCCGGCGCTGGCGAGCCGGCGGTCGAGCACCGCCACCACGCCGCGGTCGCTGGCCGAGCGGATGAGCCGGCCGGCGCCCTGGGCGAGGAGGATGGCGGCACGGGGCAGGTCGACGGCCTCGAAGGCGTTGCGGCGCTGCCGGGTGGCGGCCTCGCGCCGGGCCTGGGCGAGGGGGTCGTCGGGCCGGCTGAACGGCAACCGGTCGATCGTGACCAGCGAGCACGTGCGTCCGGGGGCGTCGAAGCCCTGCCAGAACCCCATGGTGGCGAACAGCGACGCCGACTCGTCCGCCAGGAACTCCGACACCAGCAGCGGCCGGGGCATCCGGTCCTGCACCAGCACCGGCCCGGGCGCGCGGCCGTCGGCGTGCTCGGCCGCCGCCTCCATCGCCCGGCGGCTGGTGAACAGCGCCAGCGTCCGCCCCCCTGCTGCGGCGATGAGCTCGGTGAGCTCGGCGCGCATGGCGTCCTCATAGCCGGCGGCCCGGGGATCGGGCAGGTGGGCGGCGCAGTAGAGGAGGGCCTGGTGCTCGTAGTCGAACGGGCTGCCGACGTCGAGCGTGTCGTGGTCGGACCCGGGGACCAGCCCGAGGCGCTCGGCGACGGGTGCGAAGCTGCCGCCCACCCGCAGGGTGGCGCTGGTGAGCACGACGGTCGCCTGGCCGAACAGGCCGGCGGCGAGGTCGCCCGCCACCGACACCGGCGCCACCCGGAGCTGGAGGGGCGGGCCGGCCTCGACCCACGCGACGCGCTCGGCGTCGAGCTCCGCCAGTGAGCGCAGGTCCTCGAGCAGGCCGGTGCTCAGTTGCAGCAGGCGCTCCTTGCGCGTGGCCCCCTCGCCGTCGACGTCCAGGGAACGCACCGCCGCTTGGGCGGTGGCGACGGTCTCGGCGGCCCCGGCGAGCACCCCCGTGATCGGGTCGGCGGACGGGTCCACCCGCTCGCCGGTGAAGGATTCGAGCACGTCGCCCACCCGCCGGCCGGCAGCGTCGAGCGCGGCGTGACTCTGCTCCTCGGCCGTGAACAGGCCCCGGAAGCCCCGCGCCAGGTTGGCGAACCGGCCCGGGCCCACGGCGGCGCCGAGGCTGTCGGCCATGACGTCCTCGAAGGCGTGGGCCTCGTCGACGACCACCACGTCGTGCTCGGGCAGGACCGAGCCAGCGGAGGCCAGGTGCACGCCGTAGAGGTGGCTGTTGACGACGACGATGTCGGCGGCGGCGGCACGGTGACGGGCGGCCTCGGCGAAGCAGTCGTCGCCGTGCCGGCAGCGGTGGGCCCCGGGGCACTCCCCCACGCCCACCGACACCGCCCCCCATTCGGGGTTGGACAGCGCCCAGGGCAGATCGGCCCGGTCGCCCGTGTCGGTCGTCGCCGCCCACGCCGCCAGCTCCCGGACCCGGGACCCACCCAGCCCGCCGTCGTCGAGGAGGGTCCCCTGGCGCGCCTCGCCGGTGAGCTCCGCGAGCGCGGCACGACACAGGTAGTTCGAGCGGCCCTTCAGCAGCGCGGCCTCGAAGGGCACCCCCAGGTGGCGCTCGAGGAGGGGGAGGTCGACGTGCACGAGCTGCTCCTGGAGCGCCTTGGTGGCCGTGGTCACCACGACAGAACTACCCAGGAGGACGCAGGGGACGAGGTAGGCGAACGACTTGCCGGTGCCCGTCCCTGCCTCCACCATGACGTGGCGGCGGTCGACGATCGCCCGGGCGACCGCCTCGGCCATGGCCACCTGCCCGGGGCGGGGCTCGGCGCCGGGCAGCCCGTTGATGAACCGTTCGAACTCGGCGCGCACGTCGTCTGGGGTCACGCCCGGAGGATAGGTGCGACGTGTGTCACAGCCCGACCGGCCGGATCACGGCAGGAGATGACGCGTATCTGTCGAATCCATTAGACAGATCGTGAACGATCGCGCATACTCCTTCCGTCCCCGAAGCCCGAGGTGCCTTCCCCGATGGCAGAGGTCGTCTCCCTCCATCCCGCCCCCCAGACGGACTGGATGGCCCACGCAGCCTGCAAGGGCCAGACCCACCTGTTCTTCCCCCCGCACGGCGAGCGTGAAGAGGCCCGGCTGATCCGCGAGGCCAAGGCCGCCGCCGTGTGCCGGATCTGCCCCGTCGTGCTGGAGTGCCGCGACTACGCCCGCACGAACCGGGAGCAGGGTTGGTGGGGTGGCGAGAACGACGACAGCCGGGCCGCCGCCCGCCGCCGGGCCCTGCGCGCACCCCAGCGCGTGGCCGTCGCCGCCGAAGCCTGACACAGGGCCGCCGGCGAGCGGCCCCCGACCACGTCAGTCCCGGTCGGCGGGTTCCCGGTTCCCGGGCGCGGCAGCCTTCGCCTCGTACATCCGGCTGTCGGCTCGCTGCAGCAGCGTCGAGGCCTGCTCCGGCGAGGTGGCCAGCGCCCACCCGATGCTGGCGGTGACCCGGGCGGCCACGCCGGGGACACCCACGAGGCTCGCGAGCTCGACCTCCTCGGCGATGGCCCCGCGGATGCGCCCGGCGATCACCTCGAGCTCCTCGGGGCCCTCGAGGCCCTCGCAGAGCACGGCGAACTCGTCGCCCCCGAGCCGGGCCACGGTGTCCTGGGCCCGGACGGCTGCCCGGAGGCGGCGGGCCAGCACCACCAGCACGTGGTCGCCGGCGTGGTGCCCCCACGTGTCGTTCACGGCCTTGAACCCGTCGAGGTCGGCGAACAGCAGCCCCAGCATGCCGCCCGAGCGGTCGAGACGGGCCGTCGCCAGGTCGAGGCGGTCCCGCAACAGGGCGCGGTTCGCCAGCCCGGTGAGGGGGTCGTGGAGCGCGAGGTGGGCCAGCCGGGCCTCGGCCTGGGCCCGCTCGATGGCGATGGCCGCCAGGTCGCGGGCCACGACCACCGCCTCCCGGTCGCCGAGCGTCGGGGGCTCGACGATCACCGAGCCGAGCCGGCGGGAGCCGTCGGCCGAGAGCACCGGGAGCACGCCCCGGCTGCGCTCGTCGCGGCCGGCGCCGTCGTGGTCGACGAGCACGGCGCAGCGCTCATTCGGCTCGAGCTCGTGCGCCACGAACCCCTCGATGGCCGACAGCGTCGTGGCGAGGGGCGCACCGGTCGCGATCATCCGCAGGATCCGGGCCTGGCCGTCGACGCGGCGCTCGGCTCGCACCCGGTCGGTCACGTCTCGGATCGTGACGACGATGCCCTCCACCTCGGGGTCGTCGAGCAGGTTGTTGGCCACGGCCTCGACGTGGAGGTAGTGCCCGTCGCGGTGGCGGAGGCGGAAGGTGACGGGCTGCTCGGCCCGACCCGGGCGGGCGACGACCTCGGCGAAGTACGACCAGGCGGCGTCGGCGTCGTCGGGGTGGATGAGCTCGGCGGCGTTGCGGCCGATCATCGTGCCGAACGGGTAGCCCAGCAGGTCCAGGCCCGACAGGGCCGAGTACCGGATCCGGCCGGACCCGTCGAGCACGGTGACGATGTCGTGGCTGTGACGACCCAGGATCAGGTGCCGCCGCGCCTCCTCGGCCACGTCGGCGCCTTCCACGTCGGGCATGGCCCGCGGCCGGTTCCGGAACGTGGGCGGCACGGGATCCCGCCCCTCCCCGCCGCGCCCCGCGTCAGCGGGACCGCCCGTCCGGCCGGCCGCCACGACGCCCATGATGCCCCACGCCCCGCCCCGTTGCCGGGCGACGCCCACCGGTGGCTACCATGTCGCCGCGCTGCGGCCGGGCCGACCCGGAGCGCGCGGCCCACTCCATCCCCTGGAGGCCCTCCTGCTCGTCCTGGTCTCCCTGCACGCAGCTGCTGCCGTCGTCGCGCTGGCCCTCGGCCCGCGCCTGGGTCGGCGCGTCTTGTTGGTGTGCGGGCTCGCCCCGCTCGCCACGTCGATCTGGGCGGCGGCGCAGGCCCCCGGTGTCCTCGACGGCGCAGCCGTCACCCAGCGCGCCTCGTGGGTGCCGGCGCTCGGGGTCGAGGCCACGTTCCGGCTCGACGGCTTCGCCCTGCTCATGGTCGCCCTCGTCTCGGGCATCGGCACGCTGATCTTCGCCTACGCCGCCGCCTACTTCTCCGACCAGCCCCACCTGGGCCGGTTCGCGGCGACGCTCGTCGCCTTCGCGGGGTCGATGCTCGGCCTCGTCCTGGCCGACAACATCCTGCTGCTGTTCGTGTTCTGGGAGCTGACGTCGATCACGTCCTACCTGCTCATCGGCTTCGAGGACACCAAGGGCCCCGCCCGCGCCGCCGCCCTCCAGGCGATGCTGATCACCGGTGGGGGCGGCCTCGCCCTGCTGGGCGGCCTCGTGCTCCTGGGCCAGGCGGCCGGGACCTTCGAGCTGTCGGAGATCCTCGCCGCCACCCCCGGTGGCACCGCGGTGGAGGTCGCGCTGGTGCTCGTGCTGCTCGGCGCCTTCACCAAGTCGGCCCAGGCGCCGTTCCACAGCTGGCTGCCGGGCGCCATGGCCGCACCCACCCCGGTGAGCGCGTACCTGCACTCCGCCACGATGGTGAAGGCGGGCGTGTACCTGATCGCCCGCATGGCGCCCGGGTTCGCCGAGACCGGGCTGTGGCGGCCGCTCGTGCTCACGGTCGGCGCCGCGACGATGCTGGTCGGTGGCTACCGGGCGCTCCGCCAGCGCGACCTGAAGCTCCTGCTCGCCTACGGCACCGTCAGCCAGCTGGGGTTCATGGTCGTGCTGCTGGGCGCCGGCCGTCCCGACACCACCTTCGCCGGCGCCGCCCTGCTGCTCGCCCACGGGGCGTTCAAGGCGGCGCTGTTCATGGTGGTGGGCGTCATCGACCATCAGGCCCACACGCGCGACCTGCGGGAGCTCTCCGGGCTGGGCCGGCGGCTTCGGGGCCTGGCCGTGCTCTCGGTCGTGGCAGGCGCGTCGATGGCGGGCCTGCCGCCGCTGTTCGGGTTCATCGCCAAGGAGGCGGCCTTCGAGGGCCTCCTGCACCTCGAGCTGGGGACCGGCGGCACCCTCGTGATCGCCGCCGTCGTCGCCGGATCGGCGCTGACGTTCGCCTACACCGCCCGCTTCCTCTGGGGTGCCTTCGCCACCAAGCCCGCCGCCACCGGCGAGGGGCTCACCGGCCCCGCCGTGCCCCGGCCGGCGTGGACGTTCGTGACGCCGGCCGCCCTGCTCGCCGCGCTCACCGCGGTCACGGGCCTGCTACCCGCTCCCCTCAACCCGCTCGTGGGCCAGGCCGGGGTGGCGCTCGACCCGACGCTCGACCCGCCGAACCTCTACCTCTGGCACGGGCTCAACACGGCGTTGCTGCTGTCGGCCGTCACCATGGCCGTGGGCACCACCTTGTTCCTGTTGCGCGACCGGATCGAGCGCTGGCAGGCGGGCGCGCCCGGCCTGCCGAGCGCCGAAGGCGGCTACAACGCCTCGGTGGCCGGCGTCATGCGCCTGGCGACCCGGGTCACCGCCGTTGTCCAGAACGGGTCGCTGCCCACGTACCTGACCGTCATCATCTTGACGATCCTGATCCTGCCCGGTGTGCCGCTCGCGGCCCGGGCGTCGCTGCCCGAGGGCCTCGTGTGGTGGGACCGCCCGCTCCAGGCGGGCGTGGCGGTGCTCGTCGTGGTGGCGGCCCTGGCCACGGCCGTCGCCCGCCGCCGCTTCGCCGCCGTGCTGTTCCTCGGCGCCGTGGGCTACGGGGTCGCCGTGCTGTTCGTGGTCCAGGGCGCGCCCGACCTGGCGCTCACCCAGTTCCTCGTCGAGACCCTGGCCGTGGTGCTGTTCGTGTTCGTGCTGCGCAGCCTGCCCGAGCGCTTCCACCACGTGCGCTGGCTGCCCGTCGACGCGAGCCGCGTCGCGGTGTCCGCCGCCGTCGGCGTGTTCGTCGCCGGCTTCGCGCTGCTCGCCGCCGCCGCCCGCACCGAGCCCAGCGTCTCGGCGGCGTACCTGGAGCAGTCGCTGCCGGAAGCTGGGGGCCGCAACGTCGTCAACGTGATCCTGGTCGACTTCCGGGCCCTCGACACGCTCGGCGAGATCACCGTGCTGGCCGTCGCCGCCGTCGGCATCGTGAGCCTGGTCGGCATCCGCCGGCGCCGGGGGCAGGCCGGGACCGGCACGCCCAGCGCCGTGCACCCTGGCCACGAGGGCGAGCGCGAGGAGGCCACCCGGTGAGGCCCGAGGACCGCTCGCTGATCCTCGACACGTGCGTGCGCGCCGTGTTCCACACGATCCTGCTGCTGTCGCTCTACCTGCTGCTCTCCGGGCACAACCAGCCCGGCGGCGGGTTCGTGGGCGGCCTCGTGGCCGGCGCCGCCTTCGTGCTGCGGTACGTGGCGGGCGGCGCCGACGAGGTCCACCGCATGGCGCCGTTTCGCCCGCAGCTGCTGCTGGGCAGCGGGGTGGTGCTGGCCGCGCTCACCGGGGTCGGATCGTGGCTGGCGGGCGGTGAGCTCCTCGAGCACGGCAAGATCGACCTGCACCTCCCCGTGCTCGGGGATGTCCACGCGTCCTCCACCCTCGCGTTCGACATCGGCGTGTTCCTCGTCGTCGCCGGGCTGGTCCTCACCCTGCTCGAGAGCCTCGGCGACGTCGCCGAGACCGAGGAGCAGGCAGCCGCCGAGCGCGAGGCCGGCGCCGGAACCGGAGCGGCGCCGTGATCCTCGTCCTCGCCATCGTGGTCGGCGTGCTCTACGCCGTCGGCACCTACCTGCTGCTGCAGCGCACGCTCACGCGCATCGTCATGGGGCTGGCCATGCTCGGCCACGGCGCCAACATCCTGCTGCTCATGTCGGGGGGTCGGGCGGGCCCGCCGCCGCTCATCGAGAACGGCCCGCCCGCGGGTGCCGCCGACCCCCTCCCCCAGGCGATGGCCCTCACCGCCATCGTCATCACCTTCGGGATCATGGCGTTCCTGCTCGGCCTGGCGTACCGGAGCTGGCGGCTCACCCACGACGACGAGGTCGAGGACGACCTCGAGGATCGCCGCATCGCCCGCCTGGCGACGGACCTCCGCCACGAGGAGGACCTCGACATCGCCCGCACGGTCTACGGCCGCGAGCACCTGGAGGAGGACCGGACGTGAACGTGCTCGTGCCGCTGCCGATCGTGCTGCCCCTCATCGGAGCCGGCCTGTGCATCGCCCTGCGGTCGCTCGCCGCCCAGCGGGTCGTCGCCGTGGCGGCCGTCACCGGGGCCCTCGGCGCGGCCGGTGCGGCGCTGGCGGGCGTCGAGCGGCACGGGCCCGTCGCCGTCGCCGTGGGCGGCTGGCCGGCGCCCCGGGGCATCGTGCTCGTCGGTGACCTGCTCGCCCTCCTGCTCCTCGTCGTGTCGCTGGCGACGGTGCTGGCGGTGCTCGTGTACGCCGTCGGCCAGCGGGGCACCGACGAGGCGTCGGGCTTCTTCCACCCGCTCTACCTGGTCCTGACCGCCGGTGTGGCGGCGTCGTTCCTCACCGGCGACCTGTTCAACCTGTTCGTCGCCATCGAGGTCATGCTCTCGGCCAGCTACGTGCTGATCACCCTCGGCGGCCGGCGGTCCCAGGTGCGCTCGGGCATGACCTACGTGGTCATCAACCTGCTGGCCTCCACCGTGCTGGTCACGGTGATCGGGCTGATCTACGCGGCGACCGGCACCGTGAACATGGCCGACGCCGCCCTGCGGCTCGACGCCGTGCCCGACGCCGTGCGCACCTCGCTCGGTGTGCTGCTCCTGGTGACGTTCGGCATCAAGGCCGCCATCTTCCCGCTGTTCTTCTGGCTGCCCGACTCGTACCCGACGGCGCCCACCGCCGTGACCGCCGTGTTCGCCGGGTTGCTCACCAAGGTCGGCGTCTACACGATCATCCGGACCCAGGGCCTGCTGTTCCCCCACGACCGCGCCTCCACCCTGATCCTCGTGCTCGCCGGGCTGACCATGGTCGTGGGCGTGTTCGGCGCCATCGCCCAGGACGACATCAAGCGCATTCTGAGCTTCCACATCGTGTCGCAGATCGGCTACATGATCTTCGGGCTCGGGCTCTTCACCGTCGCCGGCCTGGCCGGCGCCATCTTCTTCGTCGCCCACCAGATACCCGTGAAGACGGCGCTGTTCCTCGTGGGAGGCATGGTTGAGACCGGCACCGGCACCTCGGCGCTCAACCGGCTCGGCGGCCTGATCCGCACCGCGCCCGCGGCGGCTGCCCTGTTCCTGCTCGGCGCGCTCAGCCTGGCGGGCCTGCCGCCGTTCTCGGGGTTCTTCGGCAAGCTCGCCCTGGTGCAGGCCGGGCTCGCCGCCGAGGCGTGGGTGATCACCGGTGTCAGCCTGTTCGTCAGCATCCTCACCCTGTTCTCGATGACGAAGATCTGGGCGGGCGCCTTCTGGGGCGAGCAGCGCGCCGAACCCGCCCCGGCGCCCCGGACCGCCGACGCCGCCGGCGCCGTCGCCACGACCGGTGGCGCCGCGGCTGCGCCCGAGGGCGGCCCCGGTGCGCTCCGGCCGATCCCCCGGCTGATGACCTGGGCAACGGCCGGGCTGGTCGGCGTCACGCTGTTCGTCGCCGTGGCGGCCCAGCCGATCTACGAGCTCAGCGAGCGGGCGGCGGGCGAGCTGCTCGACCGCACGGCCTACCTCGAGGCGGTGCTCGAACAATGAGGCGGCGGCTTCGGATCGGGCTCGTGCTGTGGCTGCTCGTCGTGTGGCTGGGGCTGTGGGAGGACGTGCGCCCCGCTGCGGTCCTCGGCGGGCTCGCCGTCGCCGTCCTGCTCGTGCTGGTGTTCCCCAGCCGCGCACCGCGGACCGACACCGGTCGCTTCCGGCCCCTCGCCGCGCTCGGGCTCCTCGCCTACTTCCTCTGGAAGCTGGTGCAGTCGAACCTCGTCGTGGCGTGGGAGGTGCTCACCCCCGGGGAGGGCATCAACGAAGGCGTCGTCGCCGTGCCGATCGTCAGCGCGTCCGACGCGGTCATCACCGTGCTGGCCAACGCCATCTCGCTCACGCCCGGAACGCTCACCCTCGACATCGACCGAGGGCCGACGACCGTGCTGTACGTCCACGTCCTGCACCTGCGCTCGATCGAGGAGGTGCGCCGCGACGTGCTCGTCCTCGAGCGCTACGTGCTGCGGGCCATCGGCACGCCCGAGGGTGTCGCCGCCGTCGACCGAGTCCTCGCCGAGGGGGTGGCGTGATGGAGACCGTCGCCACGATCTGCTTCGTGATGCTGGGCATCGCCGCCCTGCTGTTCCTGGTGCGGCTGCTGCGGGGCCCGTCGCTCGCCGACCGGCTGGTCGCCCTCGAGTCGATCACGCTCATGGTGGTCATCGGCATCGGCGTGTACACCGCCGCCCTCGGCGGCGGCTACTTCCTGAACGTGCTCGTCACCGCGGCGATCGTGGGCTTCGTGGCCGCCCTCACGGTGTCGCGCTTCATCGAGCGGCGAGGTGCCCGGTGAACAGCGCCACCGACTGGATCGCCGCCGTCCTGCTGCTGGGCGGCTGCGGGTTCGCCCTCGTCGCCGGGATCGGCCTGCAGCGGTTCCCCGACGTGTTCGCCCGCATGCACGCGGCCACCAAGGCCGTGACCCTCGGCCTGGTGATGGTGCTGCTCGGCGCGGCGCTCCAGGTCGACTTCATCGGCGATGCCGCCAAGCTGCTGCTCGTCGCCGCCCTGCAGTTCATCACCGCGCCGGTCGCCGCCCACATGATCGGCCGGGCCGCGTACCGCTCCGGCACCGAGCTCAGCCCGGCCACCAGCGTCGACGAGCTCGCCGAGGTCCGCCGCCACCAAGGCGGCGGCGGCCCGCCACCTTCCTGATCCACCCAGCGCGGGACCCGCCTGCCCTCATTGGTATGGTGCTTGGTATGGCAACACGGAAGGTCACGGTCACGCTCGACGAAGACCAGGTTCACCAGATCCGCGCCCTCGTCGCCGCCGGCACCGCCGCGAGCATCTCCGGGTTCGTCCAGCACGCCGTAGCGGTCGCGCTCGACGATGTGGCGGGATGGGGCGCCATGCTCGCCAAGGCCCTGCAGGAGACGGGCGGGCCGCTCACCGACGACGAGCGCGCCTGGGCCGACCGGTTGCTCGCCGCCCCCGCCGATCAGCACCCAGCCGCCTGATGGCGGGCGTGACGCTCGATGCCGGCGCGCTGATCGCCATCGACCGCAACCACCGACGCATGGTGGCGCTTCTTGCCCGGGCGGCCGAGACGAAGGCACCGGTGACGGTGCCGGCGTCGGCGCTCGCCCAAGCGATCAGGCGTCCGGAGCGGCAGGTGCGGCTCGCCCGGCTGATCCGACAGCCGGCCACCTCCGTTCGAGCGCTCGATCGGGTCGATGCGACCAGCATCGGACGCCTGCTCGCTGCGAGCGGATCGACGGACGTGGTCGACGCCCACGTGGTGATCTGCGCTCGACGTGCTGGCCAGCGCGTCGTCACGTCCGATCCGGACGACCTCCGCGCACTCGATCCAGAGCTCGATCTGACGACCATCTGACCCAGCGCCCGCACACCACCGTGCATGTCCACGGCGCCGACATCCCGGGGAGTCACCCGTCGAGCACGAGCGTGGCGATGGGATCGAGGACGTGGTCGACGATGGCGACGTTGGCGAGGCCGAGCACCAGGAGCCCCACGGCGAGCACGAGGACGGGCGTGAGGATGCCGGCGCCGGCCTCGGTTGCCTTGGCGACGGCGGGGTCGGGCTCGGGGATCACGTGCACCTGCTCGAAGACGCGCAGGAAGTAGCCGAGGGTGAGCAGGCTGCTCACGACGATGACAGCGGCGAGCAGCCACTGGTCCGCCTCGAGGCTGCCGAGCACCAGGTACCACTTGCTGAAGAACCCCGCCGTCGGGGGCACGCCGATCATCGACAGGGTGGCGACGGTGAACCCGGCCATCGTCCAGGGCATGCGCCGGCCGAGGCCCGCGAACCGCCTGATCGACTTCACCCCGGCCTGCTGGATGACGCCGCCGGCCACGAAGAACAGGCACGCCTTCATGAAGGCGTGGTTCACCACGTGCAGCAGCGCGCCGGCGAGCGCCAGCGGCGTGGCCAGCCCGATGCCGAGGCCGATGTAGCCGATCTGGGCGACGGTGCTGTAGGCGAGCAGCCGCTTGAAGTCGTCCTGGCGGATCGCCATCACCGAGCCGAACACGACCCCGGCCGCCCCGAACCAAGTGATGATCGTCATGATCGGCAGGTCGGCGAGCACGACCTCGATGCCGAACACGGTGAGCAGCACCCGGATGAGCGCGTAGGCCGCCACCTTCACCTGGATGGCGGCGAGCAGGGCGGCGACGGCGGGCGGTGCGTGGCTGTGGGCGTCCGGCAGCCACACGTGCAGCGGGAACAGCGCCATCTTGATGCCGAGCGCGACGGTGATCAGCACGGCCGCGGCGACGACCGTCGGCGAGCCGGCGATGGGCGGGAGGCGCTCGGCGGCGTCGGCCATGTTGAGCGTGCCGGTCGTGAAGTACACGAACCCGACGCCGAGCAGGTAGAAGCCCCCGCCGATCGTGGCGAACAGCAGGTACCGGAAGCTGGCGAGCGCCGCCTTCGGTCCGCCGAGGGCGACGAGCCCGTAGGTCGCGAGGGCGTAGACCTCGAGGAACACGAACAGGTTGAACAGGTCGCCGGTCATCGCCACGCCGAACAGGCCGGTGAGCAGCAGCAGGGTCAGCGCGTGCACGGGCACGGCGCGCACGGGCTCCTCGCCGTAGCCGGCACGCGGCGGGTAGAGCACGACGAGCAGGCCGATGAAGGCGATCACCACCGCCAGGAACGCCGAGAGAGGGTCGAGCACGAACTCGATGCCGATCGGCGGCGCCCACCCCCCCACGTGGTGGCGGACGCCGCCGTCGTCGAGCACGTGCACCAGCGCGACGGCAGCGACCGCCGTGGCGGCGGCGGTGGCGACGAGAGCGACCGCCCGGGCCGCCGCCGGGCGCCACAGCCCGCCGAGCGCCGCCAGCATGGCGGCGGTCAGCATGCCCGCGGGGAGGAGGATCGGGAGGTCGTCCACCTAGGTGTCCATCCGGCGGGCCAGCTCCTCCTCGTCGAGGGTGCCGTGCGTGCGGTGGATGGAGACGAGCAGGGCGAGCGCGACGCCCTTCACGGCGACGGTGACGACGATGGCGGTGAGGATGAGCAGGTGCGGGAGCGGGTTCATGTACGCCGCGGCCTCGACGCCGATCTCGGGGTCGATCACCGGCACGGTGCCGTCGGCCTTGACGCTGCCCTCGATGAAGAAGATGAACACGGCGGTGTTGAAGATGGCGAGCCCGATGAGCTTCTGCACGAGGTTGCGCTCGACGAGCACAGCGGTGAGCCCGACGGCGAGCAGGGCGACGACCAGCAGGTAGACGTAGCGGGCCTCGACGAGCTCGAGCACTACAGCCTCCGGCCCACGAGCGAGTCGAAGATCCACAGCAGGGCCCCGAACACGGCGAGGCCGATGGCCACCTCGGCGACGAGGATGCCCAGGTAGCGGAGCCGGCTGGGTTCGAGGTCGGTCCCGGGGACGGCCGCGTAGTCGAGGAACGCGCCGCCGGTGACGAGCGGCAGCAGGCCCAGGGCCACGAAGGCGAACATCCCGACGAGCATGGCGACGGGCCCCACGAGCAGCGGGAAGCGGCGGTAGCTCTCCTCCTCGCCGACGGTGATGCGCAGCAGGGCGACGCCGACGGTGAGGATGACGCCACCGGCGAACCCGCCGCCGGGCCCGTAGTGGCCGTGGGCGATCACGTAGATGCCGAACACGAGCACGAACGGCACGAAGAGCGAGCCGATGACCCGAACGACGACGCTGTCGTGGTGGCCGATCACGACTCGGGCCTCCGGCGGGCGAGCACCACGACGACGGCCAGCGCCGCGGTCACGACGACGAGGGTCTCGCCCAGCGTGTCGAGCGAGCGGTAGTCGGCGAGCACGGCGGTGACGACGTTGGGCGTCTCGGTGTCGGCGAGCGACCGCTCCAGGTAGTAGGGCGCGACGTGCTGGTGGGCGGGGGCGTCGGGGTCGCCCCGGTCGGGCAGGTCGCTGCTGGCGAACAGCATGAGCAGCACGAAGGCGCCGACCAGCGGGAAGGCGACCCACGCGGCGCGGCGGCTCATGCCTTCGCCGGCCCGGCCGGTGACCGTGACGGCCGCCAGCAGCACGACGCCGACGAACGCCGATCCGAGCACGGTCTCGACGAAGGCCACGTCGACCGCGCCCATCCCGGCGAAGAGCAGGGCGGCGAAGAGGCTGAACACGGCGAGCATGGCCACGGTCGCGACGAGGTCGCGGATCTTCACCGCCAGCACGGCGCTGGCCAGCAGGGCGACGAGCAGGAGGAGGTCGACCTGCCAGATCACGGCGGGGTCTCCGAGAGCGGGCGGTGCCCGGACCGCATGGCAGCCCGGGCCACGGCGTGCATGGCGGTGGCGTTGGCGATCAGGGCGAAGAAGGCGATGAACAGCAGGCGGGGCGTTGCGGCGGCCAGTCCGTGGTGCACGGCCAAGCCGAGGACGACGAGGAACAGCCCGAGGGTCTCGGACTTGGCCACGGCGTGGGCCCGGGTGAAGAAGTCGGGAAGGCGGATCGACCCGATGGCGCTCACGGTGAGGAAGGCGGTGCCCACCACGAGCAGACCGGCGGCGACGGCGGTGCTCACTCCCCGCCCTCCTCCTCAAGGTGCTTGGCGAAGGCGACCGGGAACAGGAACGCCAAGAGCGCGTAGGCCAGGGCCAGGTCGACGAACATGTCGACCCGGTCATAGACGAGCCCGAGCACGAGCAGCAGCACCACGCTGTTGGCGGCGGCCAGGGCGACGCCGAGGAGGCGGTCGGGCGTGGTCGGCCCGATGGCGGCCCGGGAGAGGGCGACCAGCACGAGGACGGCGATGACGGCCGCCACGGCGACGAGCAGCGTGGTCACCCGGGGGCCTCCTCGGTGCCCTCCTCGGGGGCCTCGATGACGACCGGCGTGCCGGGTTCTTCGAGGAAGATGGCGCCGACCCGCCGGAACAGCGTGCCGTTGAGCACGTCGGCGCCCGCGCGGGGCGAGAACATGTGGAAGGTGAACACGTCGTCCTCGACGTCGATGGTGACCGTGCCGGGGATGAGCGTGATGGTGTTGGCGGCGATGGTCCGGGCGATCGGGCTCTTGAGCCCCACCCGCACCCGGGCCGAGGTCGGCTCGATGGGCATGGTGGGGCTGAGCACGACGACGGCGATCTGCACGCTGGCGGCGACGATCCGGGTGATGAGCCAACCCAGGTAGGCCACGGCGTTCCACGCGCAGCGCGGCAGGCGCCGGACCGGGATGGCGGCGGGGTGCATCACGCCGGTGGTCATGTCGAGGGTCAGCGCGGTCGACACGGCCGCCGCCATGACGCCCATGGCGACGAACAACGGGTCGGTCCGCCCGGAGAGCAGGAGCCAGAACCCCAACAGCGCGAGGAACTGGAGGGGGATGGCGGTGGGGTGGCGGACGTCGGGGGACCTCACGGCAGCAGGCTCACGGTCAGGGTGGCGACGAAGGTCCCCAGCACGACGGCGCCGAGCACCCACGTCGGGGTGAGGCCGCGGGGGGCGGCCGCACCGGAGCCGGTGCGGGCAACCCGTCGCCGCTCGGGCAGCGCCCGGAGCCGCTCGACCACCTGCCGCCAGCCGGCGGGCTCGGCGCCGATCCGGCGCCGGGGAGCCAGGCGGGCGAGGCGGGGCGGCAGGTCCCGGTAGAACCAGTCGGTGTCAACGGTGACCACGGCCTTCCCGGCCAGGTGCGGGCGCAGCAGCCAGAACCCGACGGCGGTGAAGGCGAGCAGGTTCACGGCGTCGGTGACCCGGGCGAGCGTGTAGGGCTCGAACACCACCTCGTGGGGCAGGTGGTCGTACAGCAGCGGCCCGGGGGCGAGGCCGATGGCGACGTTGATGCCGGCGAGGACGATCATGGCGACGTACATGCTGGTGGGCAAAGCCCGGACGGGCACATCGGGCCCGGCGGGCCGCGGTCCGAACCACGTGTAGTACGGGAGCTTGAGCGCGGTCGACAGGAACGTGCCGATCGACGCCAGCTTCAGCAGCCACACGACCGCCTGGTAGTCGGCCTCGTAGGCGGCGTGCACCACCATCTCCTTGCTGGGGAAGCCGCTCAGCAGGGGCACGCCCGAGATCGAGAACGCCGCGACCACATAGACGGCGAGCACCACGGGCATGGCCCGCGCCAGACCACCCAGGTCGGTGAGCCGGCTGCGACCCGTGGCCTGCAGCACCGCGCCGGTGCCCATCAGCAGCAGCCCTTTGTAGAGGATGTGGGCGAAGGCGTGGGCCGTGGCGGCGTTCACGGCCGTCTCGGTGCCGATGCCAATGGCGGCCACCATGAAGCCGACCTGGCTGACGATGTGGTACGCCAGCAGCCGCCGGATGTCGTTCTGCATCATGGCGTAGACGACGCCGTAGAGGGCCATGGCGACGCCGGCCCACACGAGCAGCTCGGTGCCCGGGAACCCGCGGGCCAGCGCGTAGACGGCCGCCTTGGTGGTGAAGGCGCTCAGGAACACGGTGCCCGCCACCGTGGCCTCGGGGTAGGAGTCGGCCAGCCAGCTGTGCAGCGGCGGCACGGCGGCGGTCAGCACGAACCCGACGAGGACGAGCGCCGCCGCCCCGCCCATCTCGAAGGCTCCGAAGGTCAGCGAGCCCGTGCCGGCGTACCACCAGAGGATCCCGCCGAGCAGGACGATGCCGCCGGTGAGGTGCACGAAGAGGTAGCGGGTGCCGGCGCTCTGCGACCGGGCGGTGCCCCGGGCCCAGATCAGCACGACCGAGGTGACCACCTTGAGCTCCCAGAACACGAAGAGCGTGAGCAGGTCGCCCGCGTAGACGATGCCGAGGGCGCTGCCGGCGTAGAGCAGGCCGGCGACCTGCTGGGCCGGGTCGGTGATGCGCAGGCCGAAGACGGCGAACAGGATCGCCGCCAGGGCGAACACGTAGGCGAAGGCCTGGGACAGGCGGTCGACGCGCAGGGGCTCGAGCTCGAGGCCGTAGAACGTCCAGGTGACGGACGTCCCGGGCTCGACCTGCCACACGGCCACCGCCGCGAGCAGCGGCACAGCGACGAAGCTCGCGGCCCGCAGGCGCGCCGGGGCCACGGCGACCACGAGGGCGCCGGCCAGGAGCACGACCGCCGGCGTCAGCTCAGGCACGACCCTCGTCCCCTCGGCCCGCAGCCGGTTCGACGCCCGCGGCGGCGGTTCCCGCCCGAGCGGAGGCACCGGCGGGCGGCTCGGGGTCGGACCGGGTCAGACCGAGCCGTCCGAACACCTTGCCGACCATGGCGTAGGCGGCGCAGCCCACCAACCCGAACACCGGGATGACACCCGGCAGGCTCACCCCCGTGACCAGCCACTCGAACAGGCCGGCGCCGGCGAGAGCGGCCACGACGAGGCCGGCGACCGCGGCGCGGCTCACCGCCCGCCTCCGGTGACGGCCGCGGCGACGGCGTCGGCCAGGGTGCCCACGCCGAACAGGTCGCCGAACCCGAGCAGCAGCGCGAGGAGGGCCGTCACCGCCAACGGGACGACGAGCAGCGGGCGGGCCTCGCGCTCGGGGAACTCGAGGTGCCCGTGGTGGTCGTGGTCACCCGAGTCGTGGCCGGCCCCGTGCCCGTTTCCGGGCAGGGCCATGGCTTCGAGGGGCTTCCGGTAAAAGGCGCGCACCACGATCGGCAGCAGGTAGCCGGCGGTCAGCAGGCCGCTGCCCAGCAGCACGGCGGCGAACGCCCACTCGCCGGCGTCGATGGCGCCCGCGCCCAGGAACCACTTGCTCACGAACCCGCCCACCGGCGGCACCCCGGCCAGGCCGAGCGAGGCCACGGCGAAGGCCGCCATGGTCACCGGCATCCTCCGGCCCACGCCGTCGAGCTGGCTCACGTGGTCGAGGTGGGCGTGAGCGTGGAGGGTCCCGGCGCAGAAGAACAGGGTGATCTTCAGTGCGGCGTGGTTCGTGATGTGCAGGAACGCTCCCGCCCAGGCGTCGGGCGCGACGAGGCACAGGCCCAGCACGATGATCGACAGGTGGGCGACGGTCGAGTAGGCCAGCCGCCGCTTGAGGTTGTCCTGCCGGAACGCCAGCAGCGACGCCACCACGATCGTGACGGCGGCGAAGGTGGCCAGCACGGTGGCGGCACCGACGTCGACCAGGGTCTCGGGCCCGATCACCCAGCCGATGGCCCGGGCGAATCCGAACACGCCGGCCTTCACGACGGCGACGGCGTGGAGCAGGGCGCTGACGGGGGTCGGCGCCACCATGGCCGAGGGCAGCCAGCCGTGCAGGGGCATCACCGCCCCCTTGGTGCCGAACGCCAGAGCGAAGAGCAGCGCCAGCCCGACGATCGCCGGCGAGCTGACCTCACCGGCGAGGAAGCCGCCAGGGGTGAAGTCGTGCCCGGGTGCGAGCGCCTGCACGGCCGCGGTGGCGAAGAGGAGGGCCACCCCGCCGCCGAGCAGGTAGCCGAGGTACTTGCGCCCGGCGGCGCGCGCCTCGTCGGTCTCGGCGTGGGCGACCAGGAAGTAGGTGGCGGCGGTGAGCAGCTCGTAGAAGACGAAGAACGTGACGAGGTTGGCGGCGAGCGCGAGCCCGATCGTCGCCGACAGGCACAGGGCGAAGGACGCGAAGTAGCGGGTCTGGCGGCGCTCGTCGAGGCTGCGCACGTAGCCGATCGAGTACACCGACGTGATCAGCCAGAGCACGCTGGCGGACAGGGCGAACACCATGCCGGCGGCATCGGCGCGCAGCGCCAGGTCCACGCCCGCCACGATCGGGAAGAGGGTGACCTCGGGCTCGTCGCCGTCGAGCACGGGTCCGAGCAGCGCCAGGACGACCGCGAGCTTCACCAGGGCGGCGAGCAGCGTCCAGCCCTCGCGCAGGTTCGGCCAGCGGCGGGAGAGGCCGATGAGCACCGCGGCCACGGGCGACACCACCACGGCCACGACCAGCAGCGTCGAGGGGGTGAGGGGCATGCCGGGGGCCTGGGAGGCAGCGGGGTCGGGGGCGGGGACGGGACTCGGTCGGGGGTGAGGCTAGTCGGGGCCGCTCACGGACCTGACAGCGAGCCGGCGGCGGCGGGCCCGGCCGAGCCCGCCGGGGCGTCCTGCAAGGGCACGCGCCCGGCCCGCCAGCCTGCCAGCACCGGCTCGACGATGCGCCAGGACTCCTCGGCCTCGTCGCCGCGGATCGACAGGATGGGGTTGCCGACGAGCACCTCGCGCAGCACGGTGGCGTAGGCGGGGAGCCCCGGATCACCGAGGTCGGTGTCGAGCTCGGCGTCGCGCAGGCTGAACGGGTCACCGGGGCCGTTGACCGTCAGCCGCAGCGCCACCCGGTCGGGGCCGAGCTGCAGGCGGAGCTCGTTCGGGTGCGGCTGCTGGTCGCAGAACGCCAGGTGGGGCACGGGCCGGAACCGCACGACGACCTCCCTGCGGTCGGCGGCGAGCGCCTTTCCGGTGCGGAGCGTGAACGGCACCCCCGCCCAGCGCCAGTTCTCGACGGTCAGCCGGACCTGGGCGAAGGTCTCGGTGCCGCGGCCGGGATCGACGCCCTCCTCCTCGACGTAGGCCGGGACGGCCCGGCCGTCGACCTCCCCGGCCGTGTAGCGCCCGCGCACGGTGCTGCGCTCGACCTCGCCGGCGTCGAGGTGCGCCACGGCACGCAGCACGTCGTACTTGCGGTCGCGCAGGTCCCGCTCGTCGAGCGTCGCCGGCGGCTCCATGGCGAGCAACGCCAGCAGCTGCAGCAGGTGGTTCTGGACCATGTCGACGAGCGCGCCGGCGCCGTCGTAGTAGGACGCCCGGCCCTCGAGGGCCAGGGTCTCGTCCCACACGACGTCGACCGCCTCGATGTGGTCGCGGTTCCAGACGGGCTCGAGGATGCGGTTCGCGAAGCGCAGGCCGACGAGGTTCTGCACGGTCTGCTTGCCGAGGAAGTGGTCCACCCGGAACACGGCCTCCTCGGGCAGCGCCCGGTGGACCAGGGCGTTGAGCTCGCGGGCGTGGTCCTCGCTCTCGCCGAAGGGCTTCTCCACGACGAGCCGGGTGCCGGCCGGGAGCCCGGCCCGCTCGAGCGCCTCGATGGCAGGCCCGTACACCGCCGGTGGCAGGGCGAGGTAGGCGATCAGGTCGTCGCCGGCCCCGGCGAGCACCCGGGCGACGTCGTCGGGATCGGCGGCGTCGGCGGGCTCGAACGAGACGAGCTCGACGGTGGCGGCCCGCTCGTTGGGCTCGAGGTCGCCGGCGTGCCGTTCGAGGCGCTCCGCCACCCACTCGCGGTAGCGGTCGGTGTCGCTGTCCCGGCGGGCGGTGGCCACCACCCGGAAGCCGTCGGGCAGGTCGCCGGAGCGGCGGAGGTGCGCCACCGCGGGCAGGAGGAACCGGCCGGTGAGGTCGCCGTAGCCGCCGAAGATCACGAATGTGCAGGCCATCGGTCGCACCGTACCCCTGGGTCGTTCGACCCACCCCGAGTGGGCCATCTGACTAGTCCGTCCCGGCGGTCGGGGAAATGGCTCAAGTGGAGGGTGGGACCGAGCCGAAGCACCTCTCGACACCACGCTCCGTGGTCACCCGACCCGACCGCAGCTCCCGCAGCACAAGGAGTCCCCGATGAAGAACAAGCTCGCAGCCCTGGTCGCCGCCGCCACGCTGATCGGCCTGAGCGGCATGGCCCTCGCCGACTCCGACGACACCGACGAGCTCGACGACCCCGACGCCACCGAGGAGATCCTCGACGACGGCGCCGGGGACGGCGGCGCCGGGGACAGCAGCGCCGGGCAGGACGGCGACGGCGGTACCGATGACGGCGGCGCCGGCGACGGCGAGGGGGACGGCGGCACCGACGACGGCGGCGACGGCGGCGCCGGGAACGAGGGCGACGACGGCGCCGGCGACACGGTCGACACCATCGAGGGCGGCGAGGACGGCGACGGCGACGACGTGCAGAGCCTGCACGAGGGCGACCGCCCGGACAACCACGGCAAGACGGTCTCGGAGGCCGCCAGGGACAAGGACGCCTGGCAGGAGCACGGCTGCCAGAACCACGGCGACTTCGTGTCCCACGTGGCCCGCACCGGCGAGCCCGGCTGCTCCCGCGGCAACGGCGGCGACGCCCCCGCCGATACCGGCGGCGAGACCGATGCCGACACCGGTGAGGGCGAGGTTGCCACGGCCGGCAGCGGCGGCACGCACCCCGGCAAGGGCAACGGCGCCGGCAAGGGCAGCGGCGCCGGCAAGGGCAACGGCGCCGGCAAGGGCAACGGCCGCTGAGCGGCGCCGCCGGCGACCGCTGACGCCGGTCCCACCTCGGGCCCCCGCCGCAGGCGGGGGCCCGCCCGCGCCGGCCGCAGGACGGGGCCTGGGCTGGCCCGCTCCGGCCCTCGCCCGGTAGGAAGGCGGCCATGAAGGTCGACCTGATGACGACCGGCGCCCCGCTGCGCCGCATCCAGCAGCTCGCTCGGGACGCCGAGGCGGCCGGGTTCTCGGGCCTGGTGATCACCGAGGCGGGCCGCACCGCGTACCTGTCGTGCGCCGCCGCGGCCCTCGCCGCGGATCTCGACCTGGCCACGGGCATCGCCGTGGCCTTTCCTCGCAGCCCCATGGTCACCGCCCAGATCGCCTGGGAGCTGGCGGAGACGTCGGGCGGACGGTTCCGGTTGGGGCTCGGAACGCAGGTGCGGGCGCACGTGGAGCGCCGCTACGCCAGCACCTTCGACCCGCCCGGGCCCCGGCTGCGCGAGTACGTCGAGGCGGTGCGGGCTGCGTTCCGGGCGTTCCGTGGCGACGAGAAGCTGGCCTTCGACGGCGAGTACTACCAGCTCTCGCTGCTGCCGAGGCAGTGGTCGCCGGGTCCCATCGACGTCGCCGACCCGCCGATCGACGTGGCCGCCGTGAACCCGTGGATGCTGCGGATGGCCGGAGCGGTCGCCGACGGCGTGCACGTGCACCCGCTCAACACCCCGACCTACCTGGAAGCCACCGTTCGGCCCGAGGTCGCCGCCGGCGCCGAGGCCGCAGGCCGATCGACGGCCGACGTGCAGCTGATCGTCCCGGCGTTCACCGCCGTGGGCGACACCGACGAGGAGCAGGCGCGCTGGTGGGAGATGGCCCGCATGCAGGTCGCGTTCTACGGCTCGACCCCCAACTACGCCTTCGTGTTCGAGCAGGTGGGCCACGAGGGCACCACCGAGCGGATCCGGGAGCGGCAAAAGGCCGGCGACCTGGCCGGCATGGCCGGCGCCGTCCCTGACGAGCTGCTCGAGCACTTCGTCGTGCGGGGCACGTGGGACGAGCTGGCGGGCCTGCTCCGCGACCGGTACCAGGGGGTGGCCGACCGGGTCGTGCTCTACTTCGCGGGCATGGCCTGGCAGGGCGAGCCGGCGAGCCTGGCCCGGTGGGGCGACGCGATCCGCCCGCTCGTCGCCGCCTGAGTTGGCGGGACCGGGATCAGGGAGCGGTGTCGAACCGGTAGCCGGCTCCCCGGACGGTCGTGATCCCCGCGGTCCCGGCCCGGTCCAGCTTCTGCCGCAGCCGGCGAACGTGCTCGGTCACGGTGGACTCGCTCTGCCACTCCGGGGACGAGCGCCAGACCGCACGGAGGAGCTCGGCCCGGCTCCAGGACCGGCCCGGCGTACCGGCGAGCGTGGCCAGCAGGTCGAACTCCTTGGCGGTGAGCTCGACGGGCCTCCCGTCCACGGTCACCGTGCGGGCGTCGCGGTCGATCACGAGGCCCCCGTGGCGCAGCAGGCCTGCCGGCCGGTGGCGGCGCACCACCGACCGCACCCGCGCCGCCAGCTCCCGCGGCGGAAAGGGCTTCACCACGTAGTCGTCGGCGCCCAGGTCGAGACCCTCGACGCGCTCGTGCTCCTCACCCCGCGCCGTCAGCAGGATGACGGGCACCCCGTAGCGGGAGCGGATCAGGCCGAGTAGCTCGAGACCGTCGCCGTCGGGCATCACCACGTCGAGCAGCACCACGTCCGGCCGGGCGCGCTCCAGGTGCGCCCGGGCCGCGGAGGCGGTGGCCGCCTCGCTGACGTCGAAGCCCTCGAGCCGCAGGACGTCGGCGACGGTGCTGCGGACGTCGGCGCGGTCGTCCACCACGAGCACGGCGCCTCCCAGCTGCACCATACGGGGCGCAGGCTACGCCGGTGCGAGCGCCCGCCGTTGCATCGTCACAGCAGGACCGTCCCGGCCCCGCTCCCGGCAGCTACGCCGGTGCGAGCGCCCGCCGTTGCAGCGTCGCGGCGATGCCGGCCGCCGCGAGCAGGGCGACGACGCCGAGCCCCGCCGCCAGCGCCGAGCCGCCCACCGGGGCGGTGGCGACGGTCGAGCGCCGGACCCCGGCGGTCCCGCTGCGGGCAGCCGGCGGGTCGGCAGGAAGCCGCAGGGTCACGCCGCGCGCGGCGAGGGCGCCGGGCGCCGCCCGCTCCTGGGTCGCGCCCGGGTCGCTCCCAGCCCGCCCGTCCGCGGCGGGCGCCTGGGGCGGTGGTGGCATCACCGTGGCGGGCGAGGACGACGCCGCCGGCGCGGCCGGCGCCGACGAGGGGGCCGGCGCCGGCGCGGCCGACTCGAGGAAGCCCTGGGTCACGAAGTACCGGCCGTCGCTGTCGCGGACGACCCCGATGCCCACGGCGTCGAAGCGGGGGCTCAGGATGTTGGCCCGGTGGCCTTCGCTGGCCATGAGCCGGCGGTGGGCGTCGTCCACGTCGGGGTTGAGCGCCACGTTCTCGCCGAGCGAGCGGGCACCGAGGCGCTGGCGGGTCTGGGCGGTGAAGTACTCGTCGTTGTGCCAGATCGTGCCGGCGTCGGCCATGCGGGCGCTGTGCTCCTCGGCGATCACCCGCACGTCGTCGCGCCAGGCGAGCGCCGGCAGCCCGGCGGCCGCCCGGTCGCGGTTGACCAGCTCGAGCAGCCGGTCCGCCGCCTGCCGTACGACCCCCGGATCCGGCGGTTGCTCCCCCTGCCTCGCGGGCGGCGCCTCCTGCTCCTCGGGCGGCTCCTCCGGGCGGCACGAGCCCACGACCGAGGTCACCAGGTCGCACGCGTGGGCGTGCGGGGCGCCGGCCACCCCGAGGGCGGCGCCGGCCAGCATCGTCATCCCCAGGAACCTCACGATCCGTGCCATGGGGACGTTCTCGACACCCTCCGTGAGCCTGGTGAGTCAACAACCGCACAACTCGCCACGGACACGTGGCCCGATCGGGTGAGGCCCGGCGCGGGTGCCGGTGGTGGCGCTAGACCGGAGGCATGGACCGACCCGATCCGCAGCCCGTGCAGATCGCCGACGGTCCCGCGGTGGTGGCCGGCGACCTCACCGTCCCGGGAGGCGCCAAAGGGCTGGTGATCTTCGCCCACGGCAGCGGCAGCAGCCGCCACAGCGGACGCAACAAGTCAGTGGCGGCGGCGCTGAACGACGCGGGCCTGGCCACGCTGCTCATGGACCTGCTCACCCGGGACGAAGAGGCGGTCGACCTGCGGACCCGCGAGCACCGCTTCGACATCCCCCTGCTCGGCCGCCGGCTGGTCGCGGCCGTGGACTGGGCGGGGACCGACGACCGCTGCCGGGATCTCGCCGTCGGCTGCTTCGGCGCAAGCACCGGCGCCGCCGCCGCGCTCATCGCCGCGGCCGAGCGGCCCGAGGTGGTCAGGGCCGTCGTCTCGCGCGGCGGCCGCCCCGACCTGGCCGGTGGTGCCCTGGCCGCCGTGCGCTGCCCCACCCTCCTCATCGTCGGCGGGGAGGACCGTGTCGTGCTGGACCTGAACCGGCAGGCGGCCGCGCACCTGAGGGCGCCGGTCGTGGTGGAGGTCGTACCGGGAGCCGGGCACCTCTTCGAGGAGCCGGGAGCGCTCGATCAGGTCGCGATGCTGACCGCCGCCTGGTTCACCCGCCACCTGGACAGCGGGTGAGCAGGCCCGGGGCTCAGGTCGCGGGCAGCAGCGGGTCCGGGTCGCCGGCTTCGACGTCGTGAGGCTCGTGCCAGCGGATGACGGCACCCAGGCGCCGGAACGTCGCCAGGACCCCAGGGCGCGCGGAGCGCGCGTGCGGCGTGCGCATGACCGACACCTTCCCACATCCAGGACCGGGCAACCGCGCAGAAGGCGTGAAAGCGGTCACCCCGTGCGGTGCTCGTCGGGGCCGCCGTCCAGGTTCGTGCTGCCCTCCCGCAGCACGAACGAGATGCGCCCCTCCGCCTCCAGCACGCCGTAGGCGACGTCGGCCAGGTCGGCGATGCCGTGCTCCCGGGCGCTGCCGAGCAGGTCGTCGACCGAGATCCGCTCGCGCCGCAGCGCCGCGTCGTTCACCCGGCCGTCGTGCACCAGCACCACCGGGGTGCCCTCGATGCCCCGCCGCAGGAACCTCGAGCGCAGCGCCAGCCACGAGAACAGAAGCACCCACAGCACGATCGTCGACACGGCCAGCACGGCGCCCGTCGCCGAGCTGTCGTCGAGGGTGACGGCGCTCTCGATCAGGTCGCCGAGCACCACGAGCAGCAGCAGCTCGAAGGCGCTCATCTCCGAGAGCGTCCGCTTGCCCATGGCCCGGGTCACACCCCAGAGCAGCAGGAACAGCACGCTGGCCCGGATCACGATCTCCACGGGACCCTCCTCACGGCAGCACCCACGTCGCCAGCTCCAGCTCGACCTGCCCGCCCGCGGCGTCGGCGACGGTGACCGTCGCCCGCTGACGGCCCGCGGCGCCCGGCGCCGCTCGCAGCCCGATGCGCACCCGGGCCTGCTCACCGGTAACGGCGAAGTGCCACCGCACGAGGTCGCCGTCGACCTGCTCGGCCGCAGGCGCAGGCACGGGATCGACACCGGTGAACGAGCCCAGGTACCCGGCGGGCAGGGCGACGGTGAGCCGACCACCCAGGCCGCCGCGGCGGCGGGCCGAGACCTCGATCGAGGCATCCATGCTTCCCCGGGTCACCGACGCGTGGGTGACGGCGACCTCGAGGCCGGCGCCGGCCGCCCGCACCTCGTGGCGCCGCACGCCGAGGGTGCCGGTGGCGCCAGCGGCGACGAAGACCGCCAGCAGCACGACAGCGGCGCGCCGGACGAGGACCGTGCGGGTCCGGACGGTGTGCGCCGCGCCGTCCGGCGCGGTCGGTGTGCTCGGCGGCACGGCGGAACCATTCCCCCGCGCGGACGCGGGCAACCCCTGGGCCTCAGCGCCGGTAGACGAGCGCCCGCCACTCGCCGGTGAGCGGCAGGGGGCTCAGCAGCTCACCGGACCGGAGGAGCCAGTCGAGCGTGTCCGCGTGCGGCGTGTCGGGCGGCGCGGCGACGATGAGGCCGTGCCGGGGGCTGTCCTGGAGCACGGCCCAGCGCCCCGGCAGCGGGTGGGACCGCTCGGCGAGCAGGGCGGCGGCTCGCGATCCCGCCCCGTGCTGGATGCCGAGGGCCACGTGCTCGACCCCCTTGCGGGTGCGCTCGTGGGGCATCCAGGTGCACACCGGAACCGACGGCCCCCGGCCCGAGAACACGCCGAGGGTGCGGTCGTCGGGCGGAGCGAGCTCGGCGGGCAACCCCGGTTGCAGGTTCAGCCAGCCGCGGGTGGCGGCCACCTCGGCCATGGCGACGAGCACGTCGGTGCGCTCGTCGTGCCAGAAGGTGATGACCTCCGGCGGCCGGCGGCGCATCACGAGCTCCGGCCCGGCCGCCAGCACGCGCCGAGCAGGAAGGCGGCGCCCCCGCCGCCCGCCCCGGCGGCGATGGCGAGACCGGTCCAGCCGGCGAGCCCGTCGAGGCCGAGGAGGTGGTCGAGGCTGATCCG
Source organism: Actinomycetota bacterium (assembly GCA_004366205.1). Taxonomy (GTDB): domain Bacteria; phylum Actinomycetota; class Acidimicrobiia; order Acidimicrobiales; family CADCSY01; genus SIRW01. The sequence goes on from SIRW01000090.1 coordinate 51,721, forward strand.
CCCCGCGCCGAGCGCGCCGAGGGCGACGCCCAGCACGGTGAGCACCATGACGTACTCCCAGCCCTCGCCGGGCCGGAAGATGAAGAACCCGTTGCCGCGGTGGTTGATGATCCAAGCGACGAGCATGACCCCGACGACGGCTGCTGCGGCCAGCGGGGTCAGCAGGCCGGCAAGCAGCAGGGCGCCGGCGGCCAGCTCGGTGACGCTGGCGAGCCAGGCGTGCAGGCGGGCCGGCCGCATCCCCAGGCTGGCGAACCACCCGGCGGTGCCGTCGATGCGCCCGCCTCCGAAGATGTGGTTCCAGCCGTGGGCGATCATGACGGCACCGACCGCCAGTCGGAGCAGCAGCAGGGCGAGGTCGGTGGCGCCGGGGTCCACGGTTCCATCATCGCAGCCGCGCCCGGCCGCCACGGTCGGGGATCCCACCCCTCGACCCTTGACCGTTCTCGAGGCTCAGCGCACCGGAACCCGGCGCGCTCAGCCTCGAGTTCGCGCCGCCCGGGGTTCTCGAGGCTCAGCGCACCGGAACCCGGCGCGCTCAGCCTCGAGTTCGCGCCGCCCGGGGCGGCGGTCAGCGGGGGCGGGCGCGGAAGCGGTCGAGCTGGCGGCGCTCCCGCTTGGTCGGCCGGCCGGTGCCGCGGGCCCGCACGAACGCCGGGGGCGCATCGTCCCGCACGACCGGCGGGCTGTGATCCCGGTAGCAGGCCAGGGCCCGCGGTGCGCCGACCCGCTTGTCGATGGCGTCGAGCACCTCGAGCACCCGGGTGCGCCCGGGGACGGTCGCCTCCACCCGGTCGCCGACCCGGACGGTCGTCGCCGGCTTGGCGGGCGCGCCGTTGACGCGCACGTGGCCGCCCCGGCATGCGCCCGTCGCGGCCGAGCGGGTCTTGTAGATCCGCACCGCCCAGAGCCACCGGTCGACGCGCGCCTCGGCCACGCTCCATCGTCGCGCGCCGTCGTAGGCTCGGTGCCCATGTGCCGGAACATCACGACGCTCCGAGGGCTCGAGCCGCCCGCCACCAGCGAGGAGATCGAGGCGGCCGCCCGGCAGTACGTCCGGAAGGTGAGCGGCGTGGCCAAGCCCTCGGGGGCGACCGGCGAGGCGTTCGAGCTCGCGGTGCGGCGCATCGCCGCCGCCACCACCGATCTGCTCGACACGCTGCCCGCCCGGCGCCAGCCTCGCAGGACGCTCCCCCCGCTGCGGCGCCCCGAGGTGCGCGCCCGGCTCGACCTCGACCGCTGACCGGCGCCACGACCCACGTGATCGGCGGGCCGGCCGGGCGTCACCCGGCATGCGGCACCGCGGGTTCGGGTACCTCCGCCGGTAGCGTCCACCGGGAGGATCCGCATGCGCGCCGAGGTACAGCACAACGTCGAGGCGTCCCGCTACGAGCTGGTCCACGACGGCCGGGTCGTCGGCGTCGCCGACTACCGCGTGCGGGACGGCGCCGTGGTGTTCCCCCACACCGAGGTCGATCCCGCCCTCCGGGGGCAAGGCCTCGCCGCCCAGCTCGTGCGCCACGCCCTCGACGACGTCCGGAGCACGGGCCGGCGCGTCGTGCCCTCGTGCTGGTACGTGGCCCGGTTCATCGACGACAACCCCGAGTACGCCGACCTCGTCGCCTGAAGGCGACCCGCCCCGCGGATCAGCGGTAGGCGGCCGCCTGGATGCGGTAGAGCTCGGCGTACCGACCGCCCCCGGCGAGGAGCTCGTCGTGCGTGCCGACCTCGACCACGCGGGCGCCGTCCAGCACGACGATGAGATCGGCCATCCGAACGGTCGAGAACCGATGGGAGACGAGCACGGTGATCCGGCCGTTGGTCCCGGCCCCGGGATCGCGCCTGGCGGCGTCGGCGTAGCGCTCGAACAGGGCGTGCTCCGTCTCGGCGTCGAGCGCCGCGGTGGGCTCGTCGAGCACGAGGAGCAGCGGGGCGTCCCGCATGAAGCCGCGGGCCAGTGCGAGCTTCTGCCACTGACCGAACGACACCTCCACGCCGCCGGGCCACGTCGGACCGAGCTGCGTCGCCAGCCCGGCGGTCAGGCGCTCCACCACGTCGCCGGCGCCGGCCCGACCCACCGCCGTGACCACCGCCGGCTCGTCGTTCAGGCGGGGGATGTCGCCGACGCCGATCGTGTGGCGGGCGACGAGCTCGAAGCGGAAGAAGTCCTGGAAGGCGCCGGCGAGCCGGGCACGCCACTCGTCGGGACGGATCGAGCAAAGGTCGACACCGTCGACCGTGATCCGACCCCTGGTCGGGCGGTAGTACTGGCAGAGGAGCTTCACGAGCGTCGTCTTCCCCGCCCCGTTCTCACCGACGACGGCGACGACCGCGCCGGCGGGGAGGTGCAGGTCGACGTCCTCGAGCACGAGCCGGTCGGTGCCGGGATAGGCGAACGAGACGCCCTCGAGCTGGATGCCCTCGGTCAGCCGGTCCGGCGCGGGCTGATCGGCGTCGACGACGAGGCCGGCTGCGTAGTCCTCCAGCCAGGCGAGCCGCTTGGAGCCGTCGAGCCAGATTCCGCGCAGGAAGCCGACCTCGCCGACGGTGGCCGCGATGTAGGCGGACAGCCGGGCGCCGGCGGCGAGCACGAGGAGCACGGCACCGGGTGAGGCATCGTGCCCCGACGACACGAAGACGATGGCGCCGACGTAGGCCAGCCCGAACACGGTCCAGGCCACCGTGTGGGACACGGCGCTGCCCCACCGGGCGGCCGCCACCGGGGCGTACCAGCGCTCCCAGGCGGCGCGCCGGTCGGCGACGAGGCGCTCGCCGATGCCGGTGACGCGCACCTCCTTGCCGGGCGCGGCGGTCGTGGCGGTCTGGAACAGGTGCCGGGCGAGGCGCTCAGCCTGGGCGCCGCGCTCCTCGGCGGCCCGCTCGACACCCGGCCGCCAGGTGGAGGACAGCACCGTGGGCGCGGCGAACAGACCGAGCAGCGCCAGGGCGGGGTGGACCGACACCAGCAGACCGATGGTCACGCTCAGACGCAGGATCCAGCCCGCGGTGGTGAACAGCGACATGTACAGGTGGTCGAGCACGAAGACCTGGTCGCGCAACACGGCAAGCCGGTCCAAGTGGTCCGGCCGCTCGTGGTGCTCGATGCTCGACACCGACGCCTGCAGCCGGGCGACGTGCGACTCGAGCGCGATGGTCACCCGGTCGCGGAAGCGCCGCTGCGTGCGGTCGCTCATCACCCGCAGGAACCACGTCGCGGTGGCCGAGACCCCCAGGCCCAGGGCGGCCACGTGGACCATCGTGCGGTTCGCCTCGAGCACCCCGTCGGCGAGGAGCATCAGCCACAGGGCCAGCAGGGCGTCAGGCAAGGCGGCGAGCAGCGACAGGCCGAACGCCACGACGAGCAGGCGGGGCTCGGCCTCGTAGCCCCGCTTGACCATCCGCCACATGGCGGGGATCGCCGGGGGTAGGTCGTCAGTCGAGGACATCGAGCGCCACCTCCCCCGCCGGTTCGGCCTCGCCGCCGAAGCGGCTGGCCTGCAGGTCGAACATCGTGCGGTAGCGGCCGCCGCGCGCCAGCAGCTCGGCATGGGTGCCCAGCTCGACGACCCGACCGCCCTCGAGCACGCAGATGCGATCGGCGTGGCGCACGGTCGAGAACCGGTGCGAGATCAAGATGGTGGTGGCGTGGCGCGTGGCGGCGAGGATGCGGTCGAAGATCTCGGCTTCACCCCGCACGTCGAGCTGGGCCGTCGGTTCGTCGAGGATCACCAGGCGCGCGCCTTGGCGCACGGCGCACAGCGCCCGGGCCAGCGCCACTCGCTGCCACTGCCCGCCGGACAGGTCCGTGCCGCCGCTGTAGCCGCGCGCGAGCACGGTGCCGAGGTCGGCGAGACCGGCCGCTCCCGCCTCCTCCAGCGCGGCGAGCACCACGTCGTCCGGGGCCCCCGCCGGAGCAACGTTGTCGCGCAGGGGGAGCTCGAATCGGATGAAGTCCTGGAACACGGCCGCCTCCTGCCGCCGCCACGACGTCAGATCGAGCTCGCGCAGGTCGACCCCGTCGACCTCGATGCTGCCGGCCTGCGGGTCGTAGAGGCGGCACAGCAGCTTGGCGAGGGTGGTCTTGCCGGCGCCGTTCACCCCGACGATGGCCAGGCTCGAACCGGCGGGAACCTCGAGGTCGAGGCCGTCGAGGACGACCTCGCCCGTGGTCGGGTAGGCGAAGGTGACGTCGCGGAAGCGCACCGACCCGGCCGGCATGCCCGTCGCCGGGACCGGCGTGGCGGGCGCCGGCGCCAGCGCCCCGATCGGCGCCATCGACTCCCGCAACCGCAGGACCGCCGCGGCCGGTGCCGACGCGCCGTCGAGCGCCCACGACAAGCCGCCGAAGGCGATCATGGACGTGCCCACCGCCACCTGGGCGTACACGACCACCTGCCCGAGGTCGAGGCGGCCGTCAAGCGCGGCCGCAGCCAGCGACCAGAACACCACGACGTTGGCGACGGTCACCAGCAGGACGCTGCCGAGCACCGGCCGCTCGCGCAGCCGGGTGGCCTCCCACTGCAGGTCGAAGAGGCGACGCCGCCGGTCGACGAAGCGCTCGAGCGTCCAGTCCGCCAGCCCGAACAGCCGCAGCTCCTTCGCCGCCGGCGGGTCGACGGCGAGGCGGTAGGCGTACTCGGCGTGGCGCTGCGCCTCGCGCACAGGGTCGGTGTTGCGGTCCTTCCACACGCCGCTCTCCCGCAGCAGCCAGTGCGTCGCCAGCCACGCCCCCGCCAGCACCAGCGGCGCCCACCAGGCGTAGGTGGCGAGCACGATCGCCGCGCCCACGCCGCCGAGGAACTCGACCAGGCCCGAGGCGATGAAGTCCATCGAGATCGACAGGGGCGGGCCGGCGTGGCCGAGGTCGAAGTCCCTGGCCATGGTCAGATCGTTCGTGAGCTCGGGGTCCTCGAGGTGCCCCATGCCCGGCGGCTCGACGCAGGTCGTGGTCAGCTCGTCGTACAGCCAGGCTGCGGTGCGGCTCCCGAGGTTGGCGCCGACCGCCTGGTGCAGGGGCGACAGGACCTGCAGCAGCACGAACACCACGCCGACCAAAGCGAGCGGCCCGCGCAGGCCCGCACCCTGCTGGACCGCACCCACGAGCACCCCCATGGCCACGGCGAACAGCGCGGGAAGCGCGCCCCGAGCCACCAGGATGGACCACCACGCCACGGTGAGGCCGGGCGCCGCCTTCGGCAGCACGCCGAAGAACCGCCACTCGTTGCGCGCCCGCAGCCTGTCGATCACGCCCCGCTCCTCCGTCCGGGTGCCCCGCCCCCGTCAGCCGTCTCGGCGATCGAGGAGCGTGATGCAGCTGGGCCGCGCCGGGTCACCACCGGCGAGCCGGTGCCGCACGGCGCGGACGGGTTCGACGATCACGCGGGCGGCGTCGCCGCGGCCGGCCACCTCGGCGGGGCCGTCGACGATCAGGCAGTAGTCCTCGACGGGGCCGGGCCACAGCAGGCTGACCGAGGACCGGGCAGCCACGTTCGCCGCGGTCGTCCGCCCCGCGGGGGCGACGAGCGTCCCACCCTCGAGGGTCACGGGCACCGACACGACGTGCGGCGTCCCGGTGTCGCCGACGGTGACCAGGAAGGCGGCTGCGCCGTAGCGGGCCAGCGCCGCCTGCAGATCCCGTAGCTCCACCTCGTCGCTCATCGTCGGGATGCTACGTCGCCGGCACGCGGGCGAGCCGGTCCCCGGGGCGAACCGGGCGGCGCGTCAGCGAACGGCGGTCCAGCGTCGAGCACCCGGCCCGCCCGCTCGACGCCCGGCCCGCCGCCCGGCAGGATGGACCGCCATGGTCGATCACCCGTCGACACCTGCCACCGGCGCGCTGACCCGGCCGGACCACGAGGCCAGCGTCGTCGTGGGCGCGCCGCCGGCGAAGGTCTGGTCGATGGTCGCCGAGGTCACCCGGATGGGCGAGTGGAGCCCGGTGTGCCACCGCTGCGAGTGGGTGGGTGAGCCCGCCGCACCCGAGGTCGGGGCCCGGTTCCGCGGCCACAACCGCATGAACGGCGTCCGCTGGTCCCGCGAGTGCGTGGTCACCGAGTCGTACCAGGTCGTGTCCATACCCACCTGGCTTCGCGTCCTGCGCGCGGTGCCCAGCGTGAAGGCCAAGAGCGAGCGGGACGCGCGCGCCAACATCGGCCACACGCTCGAGCCGCTCGCGGAGGCCGCCGGTGGAGCGCCGGCAGCCGAGGCAGGCCGCTGATGCCGGTGCGGCTGGTCAACCGGGCGGGTCGCGCGGGCCTGCTGCTCGGCGAGGGCGTCGCCGACCTCGAGCGGGCGTCCGGCGGCGCCCTACCGGCCGATCCCATGGCGGCGCTCGCCCACTGGGACGACGTGGCGGCGTTCGCCGCTCACGCGGACCAGGGCGCAGCGGAGGACGACCTCGACCCGCGGGAGCTGGGTCCGTGCGTACCGCGGCCCGCGAAGGTCTTCGCCGTCGCCCTCAACTACCGCACGCACGCCGAGGAGACGGGCATGGCGCTCCCCGAGCAGCCCTCGGTGTTCACCAAGTTCCCGAGCTGCCTCACCGGGCCGGCGGCCGAGGTCCGCCTGCCGTCGGCGTTCGTCGACTGGGAGGTCGAGCTCGTGGTCGTCGTCGGCCGGGGCGGCAGCCGCATCCCCGAGGGCCGTGCCCTCGACCACGTGGCCGGGTTCTGCGTGGGCCAGGACTTCTCCGAGCGGCGCCTGCAGATGGCGGGTGACCGCCCCCAGTTCAGCCTGGCCAAGTCGTACGACACGTTCGGGCCCATCGGGCCTGCGGTGGTGTCGCTCGACGCCCTCGCCGACCCGGGCGACCTCGCCATCCGCTGCGAGGTGGACGGCGAGGTCGTGCAGGACAGCCGCACGAGCGACCTGATCTTCCCGGTGCCCGAGCTGGTGAGCTACCTGTCGGGCGTCTGCACGCTCGAGCCCGGCGACCTGATCTTCACCGGCACGCCGTCGGGGGTGGGGGTCGCCCGCCGCCCACCGCGCTTTCTCGAACCGGGTCAGACCGTCGTCAGCACCATCGAGGGGCTCGGCACGTTGACGAACCGCACGGTCGCTCGCGACGGCTGACCGCCGGAGCGAAACCGGTCCTCCAGGACCGGCGCTCGACCCCTACAGTCGCCGCCGTGATCACGATCGAGGAGTTGCGCCCCGGCGACGAGGAGGCCGCGCACCGGCTCGGCCAGCAGGCCTTCAACGCCACCGACCCCTACGACCCTGCCCGGCCCCGCATCGCGCCGGAGCGCCACCTCGCCGCGTACCTCGACGGCGCCATCGTCGGTCAGACGCGCCGCCACGAGTTCGGCCAGTACTTCGGCGGACGCCGCTTGGCATGCGCCGGGATCTCCGGCGTTGCCGTCGCGCCCGAGGCCCGCAACCGCAACCTGGCCCGCCGCCTGGTGACCGAGTCGCTCGAGCGCGCCGCCGGCGACGGCGAGGTGATCGCCGCCCTCTACCCCACCACTGCCGCCCTGTACCGCAGCGTGGGGTTCGAGGTGGCCGGCTGGTGGACGGAGCGAGGCGTGCCCATCGGCGAGCTCCCGCGCGATGACGGCACGGTCACGTGGGCGCGGGCCGAGCTCGACGACGAGCGACCGGTCGCCCTCTACGACCGCATGGCCCCCGACCACGACGGCTGGATCGACCCCCCCGCCGACTTCTGGCGGTGGCGGGCCCTGCACGCCCGGCAGGACACCAAGACGAACCGCTACCTCTACGTCGGGGAGCGAGACGGCGAAGCCGTGGCCTCGGTGCAGTACGCCTACGGCCGCTCGGAGCGGGCCATGTACCGCATCGACGTCGAGCACGTGCACGCCGTCGACGGCCACGCCCTGCGCGCCGGGCTGGCCCTCCTCGGCGCCCACGGCACCACGGCCGACGAGATCCGCACCACGCTGCCGGTCGACGTGCTCGAGCTGCACGTGGCCCACGCCCAGCGCACGTCGGTGCACTCCACCTGGCCGTGGATGCTCGCCTTCGTCGACCTCCCCGGGGCCATCGCCGCCCGGGGCTACCCCGCCGGGGTGAGCGGCGCGGTGCCCCTGGCCGTCGACGATCCGCACCGCCCCGCCAACAGCGGCGACTGGGTGTTCTCGGTCGCCGACGGTCATGGAACGCTCGAACGGGGCGGGGACGGCCGGGTGGCGGTCACGAGCACCGACCTGGCGTCGGTGTTCAGCGGTCACCGCGACCCGCTCCGCCTCGCTCGCGCCGGCCGCCTCGGTCACCCCACGGAGGCCGACCTCGGCGTGCTGCGGGCCGCCTTCGCCGGGCAGCCTTCGCTCACGATCTTCTTCTAGGCGCCGCCGGGCTGCCGCCATCCCGGCCGCCCGTCCCCGCGGGTGGGGCCCAGCTGCCGACTTTCCGGACCGTCGACGTCGCATGTCGACGGGCAGCGTCCGGTAAGCGTGGCGCCCGCTCGCCGTCGGCCTATTTTCGGGACGCTCGACGTGCCATGCGGTTGCCGAGCGCCCGGAAAGTCACCGGCGCGCCGGCAGCTCAGCTGACGGCGGCGCGGCCGAAGGTTCGGCGGTAGGCCTGGGGGGAGGTGCGGACGACCCGCTGGAAGTGCTGGCGCAGGGTGGCGGCGGAGCCGAACCCGCACCGCTCGGCGATGCGCTCGACGGGCTCGTCGGTCGACTCGAGCATCCGTTGGGCCAGCAGGACGCGCTGGTGGAGGATCCATTGCAGCGGGGTCGTGCCGGTGGCAGCCCGGAAGCGGCGGGCGAACGTGCGGGGGCTCATCGCCGCCCGGTGGGCGAGGTCCTCGACGGTGAGCTGCTCGTGGAGGTTGGCCTGGAGCCACGAGAGCGTCTCGCTGAACAGGTCGGGGGCCGGCGGCGGCAGGGCGTGGTCGATGAACTGGGCCTGCCCACCGTCGCGGTGGGGAGGTACGACCATGCGCCGGGCCACGGCGTTGGCGATCTCGGCGCCGAAGTCGCTGCGCACGACGTGCAGGCACAAGTCGACGCTGGCAGCCGTGCCCGCCGAGGTCAGCACGTTGCCGTCCTCGACGTACAGGACGTCGGGGTCGAGGTCGACGCCCGGGTGCTCCGCCGCCAGGTCGGCGGCGTGCATCCAGTGGGTGGTGGCCCGGCGCCCCTCGAGCAGCCCGGCGCGGGCCAGCACGAAGGCCCCGGAGCACAACGACAGCACCCGGGCTCCCCGGCGGTGGGCGCGGCGTAGCTCGTCGAGCACGGCAGGCGGGCAGGCCCGGTCGTCGCCCGGCGCCACGACGACGGTGTCGGCCCAGCGCAGCGACTCGGGGCCGTGGGGCGTGTCGATGACGATGCCTGGGGTGCTCGTCGGGACCGGGCGGTCCCCGACGCTCGCGACCCGGAAGCGGTACCAGGGCACGCCGAGGTCGGATCGATCGATGCCGAAGACCTCGCACGCCACCGCCAGCTCGAAGATCGAGGTGTCCGGTGGCGCCAGGGCCACGACCCGGTGCCGAACAGGCATGGCAGCATCATGACATACCGCAGTGATCCTGCCAATGGCAGGATCCTTTCGCCCAGGGTCTCTTCTGCCACTCGTCGCCGCCGCCGGCACCTCGCAGGATGAGGCCATGTTCACGGTCCACTGCGAGTCCCACGGTGCCACGGTCCTGCTGTGGCCCCGCAACATCGAGGCGATCGACACGACCGCGGACGGCTTGAGCGTCCGCTGGCGGTGCCACTGCGGGCACCGCGGCACGTGGTGGCCGGCCCGTCCGGCCCCTGTCGCCGGAGCCGTCTCATGACCGTGCACCCGCTGCAACAGGAGGCCATCGCGCGCTCCCGCTCCATCGGCGGCGCCGGGACCGACCGACCGAGGCCGGCCTCCCGAATCCGCCGGGTGATCCGGCGAGTCCTCGGCGGCGGGCGCCGGTCAGCCGGTGCGGCGGAAGCGCGCCGTGTACTCCCAGCGGAAGCCGCGCCGGTCGACGTACGCGAAGCCGCGCCGTTCGACGTCCCTGCGCAGGTCACTCAGGGCGATGAAGTCGCTGTCGCGCCGGGTCTCGGCGAAGAGGACCACGCCGCCGGCCCGGATGACGCGCCCCAGCTCGTCCAGGCAGCCGCCCGGGTCGGGGATCTCACCGAGCACCGCCACCACCAGGGCAGCATCGAAGCTCGCTGAGGCGAAGGGCAGGCGCGCCCCATCCCCCTGCACGAAGCCCACGTTGCGGGCTGGTACGAGGCGGCGGCGCGCCATCGCCAGCATCTCGACCTGGACGTCGAGGAGCGTCACGTGACCTGACGGGACCGCTCGGGCCAGCTCGGTGCTGAAGTAGCCGGGGCCGGGACCGATCTCGAGCACACGGGTGGCGCCGGCGAGGTCCAGTCGGGCCACGGTGCGGCGGGGCGACTGGATCAGCCGGCGCAGCGGGTTCAGGAGCGAGCGGGCCTTCGCCGCGGGGAACACCTTCCCCCGCCCGACACCGAGCTCCCTCGCCCCGGCCTCCACGCTCGACACCCTGCCACGGCGCGCCGGCGCTCGGGGGCTTCGCGATACTGCCGCCGTGACCGCGACCCCGCACGCCCGGGCGCACCCCGAGGTGGAGGCCTTCCTCGGCTGGGTGCGGGCGCGCCACGGCGACGACGTCGCGCTGGCCGAACCGGCTACGTCGCGCGAAGAGGGCTTCGACAGCACGATCCACCTGGTGCAGCTACGCGGCTCGTCGCTGCCCGCCGCGTGGCGACGGCCGCTGGCTCGGCGTGACCCACCAGCGGGTGAGTGCCCTGCTGCGGAGTGGCCGCCGCCCGGCGGGAGGAAGCGTGAGCGTCACTCGTTGGCGGTATGGGCGCGCCGCAGCCACTCGACGACGGTGCCGTCGACGTCATCGGGCTCCTCGAGCGGGATGCGCAGGTTGATCGTGTCGTTCCCGAGGTTCTTCGCCGGCTGGAGCGGTCCTTCTGGCGCCTGCCCGTCGATGCGTAGCCCGAGATCGACCCGCTTCTTCGTGGTCGGGCGGACGACGGCGAACTGGCGGCGCGCTGTGGAGAGGCCGACGTAGGTCTTGCGGGCCTGCACCTGCGTGCCGGGCAGCGTCACCGCCTCGGCCAGAACTCGTTCGAGCACGGCCCGGAGCTGGGGCCGGTCCTCGTACTGCGCGGCGATGAGCTCCTCGGCGCTGGCGATGAGGAACTCGGGGTAGCCGAACCGCTCCCACACCAGCAGCGTCTGGGGGTAGCCCGTGACGCCCTGGTGCTCGAGCCAGGCGCGCAGCTCGGCTTCGCTCGAGGCGCCCGATCCGCGGACGCGATCGTTCCACTGCCTGAGGTGCTGGCCGGTGCGCCGCTCGAGCAGCTCAGCCGTCCGTTGGGCGAACTCCCGCCAGCTCTCCCGGTCACCCTGCGTGCCGGCCATGCGCTGTCCTCCCCGTCAACGTGTGCGGCTCGGCCGCGACGCTACGGGACCGGGCATCGGTCCGCACGGTTGCCAAGCACGGTCAGTGTTCCTCCGAGCTCGACGTCGTCATCGGCCACGACGTTGGACGCTGAGGGACTCAGGCAGCCGCCGTCGCCGGCCACCACCGCCACGAGCGCCTTCTCCGCCCGGCGGGGTCGAGCAGCCGGTTCGGGAAGTAGCTGCCCCGAAGCAGCTTCGGGATCACCAGCTCGATGCTGCCGACCCTCGTGTCTCACGCACCTCTCCCCGAGCAGATCGTTCTCATCGCCGTCGAGCAGCGAGAGCAGCCACGCCCGCGCGCCCACGTTGTTGCTGTCGTGCGCCGGGTGCGCAGGGCCCACCGTCCTGCTGTTCTGGAGCGGGAGGTCGCCTTGCCGGTTGAGGCGCATGACGCGTCGGGCCGTCAGTCGTGGAGGCGGCCGTCGGCGGCGAGGAGCATGGCGACGGCGTCGCCGAGGCGCAGGGGGCTGCCGTCCCAGCGGCAGGCGGCTGTGGTGTGGTCGATGCCGTCGGGCAAGGGGGGTGGTGGTGGGTCGCCGCGCTGGCCCGGTGGGGCGGGCCGGTCTGGCACTTCGGTGCCGCCGGGCCGGTAGAACCGCACGCCGTTGGGTGTGTGCCGGCAGTCGAAGCCGCCCTCGTGCACCAGCGTGTGGTGGTAGGGGCACAACAGGATGAGGTTGCCCAGCGCCGTCGGGCCGCCTTTCGCCCAGTGGGTCACGTGGTGGGCGTGCAGCCGGTGGCGCTGGCCGCACCCGGGGTAGCGGCAGCGGCCCCGGTACCGCCGTTCGAGCGCCCGGCGCATGGGGTCGGGCACGGTCTGGGAGCGCCGGCCGATGTCGAGCGGCTCGCCCTGGTGCTCGAGCAGCAGCCGCACCGCCGAGTCGCAGGTGAGCCGGCGGGCGGTCTCGATGCTGAGCGCTGCGCCGTCGAGCAGGTAGGCGCCGTCGTCGGTGATCGTGCCGGCGAGGAGGTCCTTGAGGCTGATGTGGAGGATCACCTGGTGGTGGTCGGCCAGGCGCCGGCCGTCGTTGCGGGCGTCGAGCGACGTGCGGGCCAGCTCGGCGAGCGCTTCGGCCAGCGGGCAGTACGGCTCCTCGTGGTACGGCTCGGCCCCTCTCCGGCGCCGGGCCACACCGTGCTCCCCGTCGCCGGCGTCAGCGCCGTCCTCGTCGCCGGCCCGGTCGGCGAGGTCCCGGCGGGCGGCCTCCAGGGCCTTGAGGAGCACGGCGCCGTCGTCGCCGTCCATGCGGGCCCGCAGAACCAGGGCGCCGTCGCGGTCGTCGACGTGCCAGCGCACGTAGTGCTCGAGCCTGGGGCGGCTTCTGCTCCCGCTCCTGCTCGTCGAGGGTGAGGACCTTCTGGTAGGTGGCGCAGGTGGTCTCGAGCTGGGTGATCGTGCCGTAGCGGGCGAGGTGCAGCAGCTCGCCCTCGTTCTCGGGTGTGCCGACCCGGGCGATGGCGACCGCCGCGGACTCCGACAGCTCCCCCGCCCGCAGCGCCGCGGCGGTTCTGGGCAGCTTGGCGATGCGCTCGGCGACCCGCACCACCCCCCGGGCCCGGGCGCTCGAGATCGACGCCTGCCACGACAGCCAGTGCGCTGCCGAGCGGATGCCGTGCCCCTCCCAGGCGCCCGGGTCGCGAGCACCTCGGCCATGGCGTCGACGAGCTGGGCGAAGGCGGCGTTCAGCTGGCCCGCGGCCACCACCAACCGCCGCTCGCAGGCCAGCCGGGCCTGCTCCTCGGCGACGACCTCGGGGGAGGGCGGCACCGGCGTGTGGTACGCCTCCGCCCTCCGGTACGCCTCATCCACGAACATCGAGACGATGTATACCGAACAGGTGTATTACTAGGCTACGGGAGCCCCCGGTGCTCTCGCTGTTCGTACCGGATCATCTATCGACTGGACGAACACGAACGCCAGGTGGTCGTGGTGAGAGTCGAGCATCGAAGCGACGTGTACCGCCGTCGCTAACGCCGCTGAGTACGAACGGGGCGCCCGCGCCTGGCGGGTCCCCGCCTCGGCCGTGCCTACCGGCGCGCGTACGAAGCGGCGTTGCCGCTCGACGAGGCCCGGATCCGGCTGTGGCGCTCGGTGCAACTCCTGCACGGCTGGAGCCAGGCCGTCGCCCTGCACGCGGGGCTCTTCGCCCGCGAGGGGCCCGACGACCGGAACGAGCGCGTCCCGCCGGTGATGATCGGCGAGCTCCGGCGTTTCTTCGGCGAGTCCCTCGAGCGCGGCGGCCGACGAGCGCCGGTGGTCGACGTCAACGACCGGGCGGGTGCTGCGGCCGCCAGCCACCGGGCTCGGCGGGCCGGAACGGGCCCCGGGGCGTGAAGGTCACGTCGAACAGCACCCCTCGGTCCTCGTCGAAGCCGAGGGCACCGAGCGGGCCGTGGCCCCGGTCGATCCACTCCAGGTGGCCCCGGGCGCGCCCGGTTCATCGCCAACGGGGCGGGCTACGGTGAGCCGCCGTGACGATCGACCACGAGGACGATCTCGCCGGCCTGCGGCGTGCCGGGCGAGCGGTCGCCGAGGCCCGCGACGCCATGCTGGCTTCCGTCGCACCCGGCGTCGCGACCGGCGACCTCGATGCCGTCGGCCGCGATGTGCTCGCGCGGCACGGTGCCCGGCCGGCGCCGCCGACCGTGGGCTTTCCGGCTGCGACCTGTGTCAGCGTCAACGAGGAGGTCGCACACGGGATCCCCTCACCCGGCCGGCGGCTGCGGGCCGGCGATCTCGTCAACGTCGACGTATCGGCCCGCGTCGACGCGTACTGGGCCGACACGGGAGCGAGCGTCGCCGTCGGCACCGTCCCTGTGCGCGCCCGCCGCCTCCTCGACGCCACCCGTCTCGCCAACCGGGACGGCCTCGCCGCGGCGCGCGCCGGGCGTCCCGTCCGCCACATCGGCCGGGCGATCCAGCGCCGGGCGCGCCGTCACGGCTTCAGCGTCATCCGCAACCTGAGCGGGCACGGCACGGGTGGTGGGCTGTGGGAGGTGCCGAGCGTGCCCGGCTGGGAGGATCCCGACGACGGCACCGTGCTGTGGGAGGGCCTCGTCCTCGCCATCGAACCCTTCCTGTCGACGGGCGCGACGTGGGCCGAGGAGACCGGCGACGGCTGGACGCTGAGGACGCCGGGCCACCTCAGCGCCCAGGTGGAGCACACCGTCGTCGTGACCCGGGGGGACCCTCTGGTGCTCACCGCCTGACGGGCAGAGCGGCCGGGCTCCAGCGGCTCGGCCCGAACGGCCTCGGCAACCCTCGGGCCGTGCTGATCACAGGCGGCCCGAAGACCTCACGCCACCGCGTCCACGATCAGGTACGCGCTGACACCCGTGATGGCCACCAGGTAGATCGACCGGAAGAACCGCTCGGAGAGCCGGTCGAGGGTCCAGCTACCGGCGGCCGTGCCGACTACGACACCGGCGATGCCGGCCAGCGCCGGCACGGCGTAGCGCGTGGGTGCCAGGCCGGCGGCGCCGTACAGCGCGATCTTGGCCAGGTGGCCGGCGACCTGGCCGGCGGCGAAGGTCCCGACGAACGCCTGACGGGTCGCCGTCGCTGCCCGGAACAGCGGCGCCTGGAGGGGCCCCGTCGCCCCGACCACGACGTTCAGGGCGCCGACGACACCGCCCACGGCGACCCATCCCGCCCGGCCCAGCCGAGGCACGGAACGCCCGAGCGCCTCGGGGATCCACGTGGCGGCGAGCACCGTCACGGCAATGGCGACCTGCAGCCCGGCGCCGGGCGCCCGGACCACCAACGGCATGGCCAGGGCGCCGGCGGGCAGCAGCAACACGCAGAACGGGATGACGACCGACCGGTCGACGTCCCGCCGCCGGATCGCCGCCCGGGTGCCGTTCGACACGAGCTGGATGGCGGCGTGCAGGGGGATCGCCACGACGGGCTCGAGCCAGATCACGAGCACCGCGAGCAACACGATGCCGCCACCGAAGCCCAGCACGGCGGTGAGCGCCGAGGTCACCAGAGCCGCGAGACCGACGAGCAGCACCACCGAAGCGTCCATGCTTGTATGGTACTTGTATCAGTAGAGAGTGGACGAGCGCCGCCGGTCGGCCTGACACTGACGACATGACCGAGATCCCGGACGACCCGGCCGCTCTGGTGGAGCTGATGCCGTTCGCCGCCGCGAGCGGCGTCGAGATCACCACCGCCGCTCCTGACGAGGTGGTGGGGCGGCTGTCGTGGGCGCCCGAGCGCTGCACCACCGCCGGCGTTCTCCACGGCGGCGTCCTCATGACGCTCGCCGACAGCCTCGGCGCGGTGTGCGCCTTCCTGAACCTGCCGGCCGGCGCGGTCACGTCGACGATCGAGTCCAAGACCAACTTCCTGCGCGCCGTCAGGGACGGACACGTCGAGGGGCGGACGACGCCGTTGCACGTCGGACGCACGACCATCGTGCTCCAGACCGAGCTCCGCGACGCCGAGGGCCGGCGCGTCGCCCACGTCGTACAGACCCAGGCGGTGACGGCGGCGCCCGTCAGCGCCCGGTGAACGTCGGGGGTCGCCATAGGGACGGGGGCGAACGCCCCGCCCAGGGGCACGTAGCCGGGTAGCTCCTCAGCGTCTGCGGCGGAGACGGTGGAGCGCGCCGCCGGGCGTCACCGAGAGGGCCTTGGTGAGGTGCACGATCGTGCCCGCTTCGGGCTCGGACGTGAAGGCCACATCGTCCATCACCGCCTGCATGATCGCCACGCCCCGTCCGCGCGCCGAGCGCTCGTCGGGCATCTCCCCGGACAGCGCCGCGGCGTCGAAGCCGTTGCCGGTGTTGACCACCCGGATCTCGCAGCGCTCGTCGTCGACCTCGAGCCGCACCTCGTACTCGTCACCAGCGCCGGCGTGGACGATCACGTTGGTGCACGCCTCGCTCAGCGCCAGCCGGATGTCGTCGACGCAGTCCTCGGTGACCCCCAGCTTCTCGAGGGCGTCGCTCACGATCGACCGGATCAGGGTGACGGTCTCGGCCTCCTGCGGCAGACAGAGCCCGACCTCGATCTGCACGGCTAGGAGCCATCCGTGATCGGGCGCCGGCCGCTCCGCAGCAGGGCACTCACCCGCTGGTGGGTCACGCCGAGCCAGCGGCCGATCTGACGGCGCGACTGGCCCTCGGCGGCGAGACCGCCCGCCACGACCTTGGCCAGGGTGCGCAGGGCGTCGGCCGCGCGCTTCACGCTTCTGCGACCGAGCTCGAACACGCTCGGAACCGGCTCACGCTCGAGGATCTTCGCCCACGACCAGCCCGCCGCTCGGCGGCGCTTCATGACCCGGACCCGCCGCGCGACCTGGCGTTGGTCAACCGCCGCGGCCTCCGCGTGCTCGGCAACGTCGTCCAGCTCAGCCACCGCTCCTCCTGTCCGGTCTGGCCGGTTGGTACCCGGCAACCGCCGTTGCCACACCAGACGAGGCCATGGGACGTGCTGCTCGGCGGCGTTCAGTTCGATCGGCGAGCGGTGGGCGCTCGCCAGCGATCCCCCGGGCGCTCAGCCGGCTCCCGGCCCCGCCGCCAGCTGCCGGAGCACGTGCCGCAGGATCCCGCCGTGACGGTAGTAGTCGGCCTCGCGGGGAGTGTCGATCCGCACCCGGGCCCGGAACTGCTTCGAGCCGGCGTGCACCGTGACCTCCGGCGGCGGGCGGTCCCGGCCCTCGAGACCCCGGATCGAGAGCTCCTCGTGGCCCGTGAGGCCGACGGACTCGGCCGACGCGCCGGGAGGGTACTCGAGCGGGAGCACCCCCATGCCGATGAGGTTGGAGCGGTGGATCCGCTCGAAGCTCTCCGCCAGGACCGCCCGGACCCCGAGCAGGGCGGTTCCCTTGGCCGCCCAGTCCCTCGACGATCCCGCCCCGTATTCCTTGCCGGCCAGCACGACGAGTGGGACGCCCTCGTCGCGGTACCGCATGGCGGCGTCGTAGATCGACATCTCGGCACCATCCGGCAGGTGGACGGTGACGCCGCCCTCGACGCCCTGCGCCAACCGGTTCCGCAGGCGCGGGTTGGCGAACGTGCCGCGGACCATCACCTCGTGGTTCCCGCGCCGTGAGCCGTAGGAGTTGAAGTCCTTCGGCGCGACACCATGGTCGATCAGCCACTGGCCAGCCGGGCTGTCCGGTCGGATGGCGCCTGCAGGTGAGATGTGGTCGGTCGTGACGCTGTCGCCGAGCGCGACCAGCACTCGCGCCCCGGTGATGTCGGTCAGGGGATCCGGGTGCCGGGCCATGCTGTCGAAGTAGGGCGGGTTGCGGACGTAGGTGGACCCGCCGTCCCACACGTAGCGGTCGCCGGTCGCGGCGGCGAGCGCCGCCCACTCCGCGCCGCCCTCGAACACCGATGCGTAGGCACCGGCGAACATTTCCGACCTGACGGCATCGTCGAGCACCGCGGCGATCTCCGACGCGCTCGGCCAGATGTCACGGAGGTAGACCGGTTCACCGTCGCTGCCGGTCCCGAGCGGTTCGCGATACAGGTCGATGTCCATGGTCCCGGCGAGGGCGTAGGCGACGACGAGTGGCGGTGAGGCGAGGTAGTTCATCCGCACGTCGCCGTTGATGCGGCCCTCGAAGTTCCGGTTGCCGGACAGCACCGACACCACGGCCAAGCCGTGCGCGTTGACCGCGTCGGAGATCGCGGCGGGTAGCGGTCCGGAGTTCCCGATGCAGGTGGTGCACCCGAAGGCCACGAGGTGGAACCCGAGCTGCTCGAGAAACGGGGTGAGGCCCGCCCGGTCGAAGTAGTCCATCACGACCTTCGACCCCGGCGCGAGCGACGTCTTCACCCAGGGCCGGCGGGTGAGCCCCCGCTCGACGGCGTTGCGGGCCAGCAGGCCGGCAGCGAGCATCACCGTGGGGTTGGACGTGTTGGTGCAGCTGGTTATGGCGGCGATCACGACGTGCCCGTGGTCGAGGGACACCTCGGTCCCATCGGGCAGCCGCACCGGCACCTCGACCCGGGGTCGCGGGCCGGCGGGCGCCGGCGAGGTCGGTTCGGGCTCCACCTCGTCCTTCGCGGGCTCCACCTCGTCCTTCGCGGGCTCCCACCGGTGGGGCTTGGGCGGGTCGCTCGCCGGGAACGACAGCACCGACAGCGCATCCGGAGAGCCCGGCTCGAGCTCGGGCAACGAGGACTGCAGGTCGATGGCGAATCGGGCCTTGGCCTGATCGAGGGGGATCCGGTCCTGGGGCCGCGCCGGCCCGGCGATGCTCGGCGCCACGGTCGAGAGGTCGAGCTCGAGGGTCTCGGAGAAGCGCGGCGTGGCCTCGGGATCGAACCACAGCCCCTGCTCCTTGGCGTACCGCTCCACGAGCGCGACGTGCGACGGCTCGCGGCCGGTGAAGCGCAGGTACCGCAACGTCTCGCCGTCGATCGGGAACATCGTCGCCGTCGACCCGTACTCCGGTGACATGTTCCCGATGGTCGCCCGGTTCTCGAGGGGCACGTGGGCCACGCCCGGGCCGTAGAACTCGACGAACTTGCCCACGACGCCATGGCGCCGCAGCATCTGGGTCACCGTCAGGACGAGGTCGGTGGCGGTGGCGCCCTCCGGTAGCTCGCCGGAGAGCCGGAAGCCGACCACGGCGGGCACCAGCATCGAGATCGGCTGGCCCAGCATCGCCGCCTCGGCCTCGATGCCCCCCACCCCCCAACC
Source organism: Actinomycetota bacterium (assembly GCA_004366205.1). GTDB lineage: Bacteria > Actinomycetota > Acidimicrobiia > Acidimicrobiales > CADCSY01 > SIRW01. Next base: position 70,774 of record SIRW01000090.1, read on the forward strand.
CAGCACGCCCAGCCCGTTGACCATCGGCGTGTGGCTGTCGGTCCCGACGAGCGAGTCCGGGTACGCCCGGCCCGACTCGCCCTCGACGAACACCACCCGGGCGAGGTACTCGAGGTTCACCTGGTGGCAGATCCCCGTGCCGGGCGGCACCACCCGGAACCCCCGGAAGGCCTGCTGGCCCCACTTGAGGAACCGGTAGCGCTCGGCGTTGCGCTCCATCTCGATCGCCACGTTGTGAGCGAAGGCGTCCGCCGACGCGAAGGCGTCGACGCTCACCGAGTGGTCGATCACGAGGTCGGTGGGGATCGACGGGTTCACCGACGACGGGTCACCACCCAGCGCTTCGACCGCGTCCCGCATCGCCGCCAGGTCCACCACCGCCGGAACCCCGGTGAAGTCCTGCATGAGGATCCGCGCCGGCATGAACGCGATCTCCCGGTCCTCGCCCCCGCCACCAGGCCACGCCGCCAGCGCGGCGACGTCCTCGGCGGTGACCGTCGAGCCGTCCTCGTGGCGCAGGAGGTTCTCGAGCAGGACCTTCAGGCTGAACGGCAACCCCTCGGCGTCACCCCCGAGGGCGTCGAGCCGGAAGATCTCCAGCGGCCCGTCCTCGGTCGGGAGATCAGCACGAGCCCCGAAGCTGTTCGAGACCATGCCCCATGCTGCACCACGAGCCAACCCGATGTCTCCGGTCGTGGCGGATCCCGCCGACGCTGCGACGGTTCCTCGCCTCGGCGGCCCGCCTGCAGGAGGCCGTGCCCGACGCTGTCCTCGTGGGCGAGTCCGCGGCGGCGCTCCATGCCGGGCACCGGGACTCCTTCGACCACGATCACGTGCTGCCGGACCTGGTCGAGGCTTGGTGCAGGACTGGCAGCCGATCTTCGCCGGGATCCGCCGGTCACCCTGGGGGCCGGTCACTTGCCATCGAGCGGGCCCGGGCGGACGCCGAGCGCCGGGAGCGGGAGGAGGTCGCGGAGCGGGTACGCCAGGCCGTACGCCGGTCGGGCCTGAGCAAGGCCCGCTTCGCCGAGCAGGTCGGGACGAGCGCGTCCCGACTCAGCACCTACCTGAACGGGAAGGTGACACCGTCGGCCGCGATGCTGCTGCGCATCGAGCGGCTCAGCGTTCAGCCCGCAGCGTCAGCGGAGCCCGACCGTGAGCTGAACGCAGGGTCGAGGCTCCCCAACGACAAAGCCGGCGCTTCGCGTTGGAGTGGGGAGCGGCGCTGAGCTGGCTGCACTCTTCTTTGCCGCCCGCTTCTTGACGACACTCCCGGCGGACCGCTTCTGGCGCTCTTCGTGGCACCGCGCCTTGCGGCCCCGGACGTGCCCGCCCCGCGAGCGCCACCCCTTGCCCTCTGGCGAAGACTGATAGCATAATGCAATCATGCCGAACGTCCTCGTACGAGACCTCCCGGAAGACGTCCACGCCGCGCTCCAGAGGAGAGCCGAACAGCGCGGGCAGTCGCTGCAGCAGTACCTGTCATCGGAGCTGAAGCGACTTGCGGATCGGCCGAGCCTCGACGAGGTTCTCGATCGTATCGATCGGCGCCGTGGTGGCTCGGTCGGACTTCGACAGGCCGTCGCCGACCTCGGCGAGGAGCGCGAGCGCCGTTGATCGTCGTTGACGCCTCGGTGCTGGCGAACGTCGTCGCTGACGACGGCGCGGAGGGCCACCGAGCACGCGCGGAGCTTCGACAGGCCGGCGATGTTGCCGCTCCCGACTTGGTCGACGTCGAGACAGTCGCCGTCCTGCGGAAGCGATGGCTAGCGAAGACGATTTCGGCTCGACGCTTCGCCTCCGCCGTTGACGATCTGGAGGCTCTGCCCATCGACCGGTATCCCACGCTTCCGTTCATGCGACGCGCATACGAGCTCCGTGACAACGTCACCGCCTACGACGCCTCCTACATCGCCCTCGCAGAGACCCTCGGGTGCGAGCTACTGACGGGCGACGCTCGGCTTGCCAAGGCTCCGGGAGCGCGGTGCGCCATCCGGCTGCTGACCTGACCACGCTGGATCGTGTCGTGCTTCTGGCCCGTCTCTCGGCGCAACCCCGCGCACCGTCCGAGCGGCCCGCTCTTAGAACTCCGGGCTGTACCGGCGATGCGTCGGTGCCGTCATCCATGCTGTCCGGAAGGCCACCACCCGGCCGGACGACGAGGCCTCCGAGCCGAGCGACGGGGGTCAGGAGTGACCGTCCGTGCCCGTCCGTGCCCGTTCGATCGGGCACGGATTGGGCACGCGGCGCCTTGTCGAGACCACCAACGACAAAACCGCAGGCCTGTGACCTGCGGTTTTGGGGAGCAGCCCCAACGGGATTCGAACCCGTGTCTCCACCTTGAGAGGGTGGTGTCCTAGGCCTCTAGGCGGTGGGGCCGGGGGCCGGGTGTGACCCGGGCGAGTGTAGCGCGAGGGCCCTGCGGTCCCATCAGCGGCGCGGCGTGCCGGGTCCGCCCTGGCGCCGGCCCGTCAGCCACGCCGCCGGGTGCCCGTGGTGAAACCCAGGACGGCTGCGGCGAAGAGCAGCAGAGCGCCGAGCACGTAGACGAGCCGGATCCCCAGCAGGTCGGCGACGAGCCCGCCGGCGGCAAGCGACACGAGCCGACTGGCGTTCCAGGTCACGTCGTAGAACGCGAAGACGCGGCCCCGGGCCGCCGGAGGAACCAACGTCTGCAGGGTGGACTGGTATGCGACCATGCCGGTCGAGGTGGACATGCCGTAGGCGACGAGCCCGGCGCCGGCGACGACGGCGTTCGGCACCGCGGCCAGGGTGAGGTCGACGCCCCCGCGCACGGCGAACGGGCCGAACAGCCACCGGCGGTCCCCGGCCCGGATCCAGCGCCGGAAGAGCACCGGTCCCAGTGCGGCACCGGCGCCGATGGCGCCGAGCAGGGTTCCGAACCCACCCGGCCCTACGCCCAACCACCGTTCGGCGAGCACCACCAGCAGGCCACCGGTGGCGCCAGCCGAGAGCGAGGCGAGCACCTGGACGACGGCCAGCCGGGAGAGCAACGCGTCGGCGCGCACGGAGCGGACGCCGCCCAGCACCGCTTCCCAACCCCGCTCCGTGACCTCCGCCGGCGCGCGGCCCGCCCCGAGCCCCCCGAGGAGCAGCGCCGAGGCGATGAAGGTTCCGGCGTTCACGGCAAAGGCGGCCTCGACGCCGTACGCGACGATGACCACGCCGGCCGTCGGAGCCAGCGCGACCTGGGCGAGGACGGCGGTGCTCCACAGGGTGCTGTTGGCGGTGACGACGTCCTCGTCGCTCACCACCTCCGGCAGCAGCGACCCGGCGGCCGGGTTGAAGACCACCGCGCCGGCGGAGAGGCCGAAGGCGACGGCGTAGGCCACCCCGACCTGGTCGGTGACGGCGACGAGCACGAGGGCGCACGCCGCCCGGAACAGGTCAGCGGCGATCATCAACCGCCGTCGGGGCAGCCGGTCCGCCGCCAACCCGGCGACCGGCGCGAGCAGCAGCACGGGCGCCACCTCGAACATCACCGCGCCGGCGACACCCAGGCCTGAACCCGTCAGGTGGAACACCAGCACGACCAGGGCGACCGTGTTGAAGGCGTCCCCCGCGCGCGACACCGAGTGTGCCAGGAACAGCCGGCGGAACTCGCCGTTGCGGCGGAGGAGTGCGATCAGCGGCGCAGCTTGCTGTCGGGGGGCTCCCAGTCGGCGGGGCGCTCCTTGTGGTTGGAGAACTCCACCGACCACTGCCACCAGCTCTTGTCCTCCGCGTGGCGCCAGGCGGTGAGCACGCCGACCTCGCCGCCGGGGAGCAGGACCGGCAGCCCGAGGTGGCTGTCGTCGGGCCACACCTCACGTCGCTCGACGCCGTCGCCGGCGAGGACCAGCTCGGTGATCGGCGAGTACTCCCCCTCGCGCTCGGCGGCGCCGCGGGCGACGACGGTGTCGTCGTCGGCGACCACCTCGATCTCGAGCTGGCCGGGTGCGGCGTGCACCAGCACCCGCCGGAGGTCACCTGCGGTCAGGCACCGGGCGAACTCGAGGCCGTTCATGCCGCCGTCACCGCTGCGGAGGTTCCAGGTCCAGTTCATGCCCCTGCCCTATCCCACGGCGGGGTCCGCGAAACGACGGGCACGCGTCAGGCGATGGTGAACAGCCGGGAGAGCCCGCTGATCTCGAGGAGCTTGCGGACCTGGTCGGATGGGCGCCGCAAGGTGACGACGCCCTGGTTCTCCTTGCTGTGCTTGAGCGTGTGGACGAGCGCGGACAGCCCGCTCGAGTCGATGAACGCCACACCGGCCAGGTCGATGACGACGTGGCGCCCGCCGAGGTCACCCACCTCCTCGATGCGGGCGCGGAGCACCTCGCTGGTGTAGAGGTCGAGCTCGCCGGCGAGCTCGACCTCCACGCGCGATCCCGACTCGGTCACCTCGCATCGGAAGGCCGGGGGGTTCCCGGTGGGGCTCATGCGATTCCTCCTGCGTCGGCGAGCGGGAGCACGCCGCGCACGATCGCCCGGACGAGCGTCACCCCGTGGCGCCGCTCGACCACCACGTCGTCGACCAGGCCCCGCACGATGAACAGGCCCCGCCCCCGCTCGCCCTCGAGCGCCGGGAGCTCGTCGGCCGGCGGGAGCTCCCCGCTCAGCCCGGCGCCGTCGTCCTCGGCCTCGACGACCACGTCGGCGCCCTCGACCCAGGCCCGCAGGCAGCACGAGCCCTCGGCACCGCTGGAGGCCCGCAGCGCGTTGGTCGCCAGCTCGGACGCGACGAGCAGCAGGTCGTCGACCTGGCTCCTCTCGAGGGGCTGCGACGCCATCCACAGCGAGAAGAACGCCCGCACGAGGGGGATCGACACCGGCCGGGGCGAGAACCGGTACTCGAAGGCGCCGACCGGCGCAGCCGAGCTGGCCTCCTGCGGCGGCACCCGGCGGCGCAGCACGAGCGCGAGCGTGTCGTCGCGCCGCTCGGAGCCGGCGAGCGACCGCTCCACCAGCACCCGGGGAAGGTGCCGGGCCGGGTAGCGGGCGGTCTCGGCGGCCGCCTGCTTCAGCTCCTCGATGCCGCGGGCGATGTTGCGGGTCGCTTCGATCAGCCCGTCGGTGTAGAGGATCAGCGTGTCGAAGCGCCCGAGGTGCCGCTCGACGAGCACCTCGCTGCCGGCGTGCGGCCAGCCGACGGCGATCCCCGGGGCGGCGAGCTCCTCGACCTCGCCGCCGGACCGCACGACGAGCGCCGGAGGGTGACTGGCGCCCGCCAGGAGCAGCCGGCCGGTGCTCGGGGTGTAGCGCCCGACGAGGAGCGTGGCGACGAGCTCGGGGTTGTGGGCGGCGAGCAGCTCGTGGGTGCGGCCGACCATCCGCTCCACGGGACAGCCGTCGAGGGCCAGGATCCGCAGAGCGTGCACGACGGCCAGGGCGTGCTTGGTGGCCTGCACACCCTTGCCCAGCACGTCGACCACGCACAGGTGGAGGTCGCCGTCGGGCAGCACCTGCCAGTCGTAGAGGTCGCCGCCCGTGGCCTGGGCGGGATCCGCGGGGAGGTAGTGCACGGCGAGATCGGTCTCGGGCACGTCGGGGCGCGGCGGGCGGACGGCGGCCTGCAGCTGCTCCACGACGAGGCGCTGGAAGGCCTCGCGCTCCTCGGCGGCGAACAGCTGCAGCTCGTACTCGCCGAGGCGCTTCAGCTCGGTGGCGTCGCGGAACAGCACGACGACGCCGACGATCCGCTCGCCCTCGCGCACCGGCGCGGCCGTGAGCTCCGCCGGGAAGGGCTCACCGCCCTTGGGCTGCAGCTTCAGGTCGGCCCGCACCACCTGGCCGCCGTCGAGCGCGGCCCGCACGGGGCACCCGTCGCTCTCGGCGACCAGCTCCTCGAACGGAAGGCCCACCAGCTCGGCGCCGACACCCGCGAGCAGCTCGACCGCCGCGGGGTTGGCGAAGGCGACACGGCCGTCGGGCTCGATGGCGAGGATGCCCTCCTGGGCGGCGGCGACGACGAGCTCGTGCCAGGAGGCGACGGTCCCCGTCGCGGCCCCGCCGCTGCTGCGGGGGCCGCGGCGCAGCAGGGCATCGAGGACCCCAGCCCCGCCGCCCGCCGGGCGTGCCGGCTGCGCATTCACCCGGCCAGTGTACCGACGCCCGCGCCCGGGCCGGGGAAGGCCGGGACCGGGGGTGACGCTCAGCCGCCGGCGGAGGCGCGCAGCGCCCGCAGGTGGTCGCTGGCCATGGCGTGCGCCCGGGTCATGAGCTCTTCGGAGCGGCTGAAGTCGTCGTAGCGGAGCTTCGCGGGCGGCACGACGGCCGGCAGCACGACGGCTTCGACCGTGGTCGGCAGGTTCCGCATGTCGAGGTGAAACCGGAACCCGCGCCCGATCGAGAACGCCTGGAGCAGCACGTCGAGCGGGCGCTTCGGTTCGGGCCGGGGCCGGAAGAAGTTGCCGACGTGCATCACCACCAGCCGCTCGGCACCCAGCGCCAGGGCCCGGCTGACCGGCACGTTGTCGATCACGCCCCCGTCGATGTAGTCCTCACCGTCGATGGCGACGGGCGGGAACACGGCGGGCAGCGCCGCCGAGGCGAGGAGCGGAGCCGCGAGCGGACCCGACCAGAACCAGCGCTCGGCGGAGCGGGCGAGGGACACGGCCACGCACTGGAACGGCACCTGGAGGTCCTCGAACCGCTCGGGCAGGTGCGCCTCGAGGACCGCCCGGAGGCCGTCGTTCGTGTGCAGGGCCTTGCCCTTGCGCAGCAGCAGCCACGGTCCCGCCAGCCGGCCCGACGGCCAGATGCCGCCGTCGTCGAGGCTCCGCCACAGCTCGGCCAGCTGCTCGACGCCTTCGAGCGTCGGGTCGGCGGCGATGGCGGCGCCGTTGAGCGCCCCCGCCGAGCACCCGACGATCAGGTCGGGCACGAGCCCGTGCTCGAGGGCGGCCCGCAGCATCCCCACCTGCATGGCACCGAGGTTCCCGCCCCCACCCAGCACGAAGGCCGTGCGGGGGTGGCGCCCCCCCAGCGGTAGCGATCGAACCACCGCCATGTGCTCCCTCCTGGCTCAAGGGTACGCATCTGCGCCGGTCGTGGCCAGGGGCCCGGACGCAGCGCCCCGGGGCGTGGCGACGGTCAGGTGACCTCGAGGGGCGGGAGGGACGCGGCGATCTCGGCGCGGCGGGGCTCGAGCCAGGGCGGCAGCTGCAGCGTCTCGCCGAGGCGCTCGGCGGGCTCATCGACGGTGAAGCCGGGCGCGTCGGTGGCGATCTCGAACAGCACGCCGCCGGGCTCCCGGAAGTAGATCGAGCGGAAGTACTTGCGGTCGATGACCGGGGTGACGTCGAGGCCGGCCTCGGCGATCTCCTCGCGCCACGCCGCTTGCGTCTCCTCGTCGGGGGCGCGCCAGGCCACGTGGTGCACGGTGCCGGCCGCGACCAGGCCGCGCGGCGCGTCGGGGTGGGGCACCACGTCGACCAGCTGCCCAGCGCCGCCATCGCCCACGGCGAACCGGGTGCGGCCGGCCTCCTCGCCCACCACGTGGAACCCGAGCGTGCCGGCGAGCACGTGGGCGGTGGCCTCGAACCCCTCCTCGGTCATGGTCACGGCGTGAAAGCCCCGGACGGCGTGCTCACCGGGCACGGGACCGTCCTGGGGCGGCTCGGCGACCGCGCCCTTGTGAGCGACAAGCTCGAGCAGCAGGCCGTCGGGATCCTCGAAGGCGACGACCTCCTCGTCGAACCGGGTCACCGGCTCGGTCACACCGATGCCGAGGGCGGCGAGCCGGTCGCGCCACCACCCGATCGAGCCGGGGGGGACGGTGAAGGCGGTGGCGGTGGCCTGGCCGGTGCCCCGCCGGCCCGACGGGCTGCCCGGCCACGGGAAGAACGTGAGGACCGTGCCCGGGTGGCCGACCTCGTCGCCGTAGTACAGGTGGTAGGTGTCGGGCGCGTCGAAGTTGACGGTCTGCTTGATCATCCGCAGGCCGAGCACCTCGCGGTAGAAGTCGACGTTGCGCTGGGGCTCGCCCGCGACGGCCGTGACGTGGTGGATGCCGAGGGGCTGGACGCTCACGCGCCAACGCTACCGGCGTTCGCGCAGCAGCGTCCGAGCCAGGGCGTCGAGGAGGAAGCCCACGAAGCCGACGAGCAGCACGATGGCGACGAGCTCGTCGTAGGCGAGGCGGTCCCGGGCGTTGAGGACGGCGAACCCGAGGCCGGACTGCACGCCGAGCATCTCGGCGGGCACCAGCACGATCCAGCTGACGCCGAGGGCCAGGCGCAGGCCCGTGAGCACGTGCTGGCGCACGCCCGGCACGATGACCGAGGCCAGCACCTCGCGCCGGGTCGCCCCGAGCGAGCGGGCCACGAGCACGAGCCGGCTGTCCAGGGCCCGCACGCCCGCCGCGGTGCTGAGGGTGATCGGCCAGACGGCCGTGACGGCCACGATGAACTGCACGGGGCGGTCGCCGACGCCGAAGACCGCCACCGCGATCGGCGCCCAGGCCAGCGGCGACACCATGCGCAGGAACTGCACGACCAGGGCCGACGCCCGCTCGGCGAGGGCGACGACGCCGAGCAGCAGGCCGAGCGGGACCCCGACGAGCACGGCGGCGCCGAGCCCGGTTCCCAGCCGGTAGACGCTCGCCCGCACGTGGGGCCATGCCTGCCCGCCGGTCAGCAGCTCCCACAGGGCCCGGAAGCCGTCGGCGGGGTTGAAGCGGGCCGCCAGCGTGCCGTCCCCGACGAGCACCGACGTCCACAGGTGCCAGATCCCGATGACCACGGCCACCGTCGCGAGCTGGAGGCCGGCGGTCCGCGCGCGGGCGGCGACGCTCTCGGCTCGCCGCCGGCGGATCCCGCCGCCGGGGAGGCTGCCCCCCAGGTCACCGACGTCGACGGGCCGGGGCCCGGCCGTGCGCTCGTCGCGGGCGGGAGCGGTGAGGTCGGTCACGCGTCAGACCTCGATCGTCTCGGTGCGGGTCAGGTCCCCGGGTAGGCCGAAGGTGTCGGTTCCGACGACCTCGAGGGCGGCACGCACGAAGCGGTCCTCGACCAGCTCGCCGTGGACCTCGGCAGGGACGAGCTCGTCGAGGAACGTGCGGTCCCCGGCCACCTCGGTCTCCTGCATGCGGCGCACGAGCTCCTCGGTGTAGGAGGGGAACGGGAACGGCGCGAACCCGATCCGGCGTGACCCCCACTCGGGGTGGCGGATCGCGCCGGTGGGACCGTAGTGCTCCACGTCGTAGTACGTGAGGGCCCGCTCGATGGCCGGCAGCGGCTGGGGCAGGTAGCCCTCGGCCAGGATCGAGGCGACCTCGGTCAGGTTGTCCCGCGCGAACGCCTGGGCGGTGACGACGGCGTTCACGAGCGACTGCACCGACGCGGGCTGGTCCTCGACCAGCTCGTCGCGCACCATCACCACGCAGCACGCGTGGTCGCGCCACAGGTCGCCGGTGAAGCGCAGGATGCGGCCGACCTCCTGCACCTCGGCGGCGGCGTTGAAGGGGTCGGCCACGATGTAGCCGGCGATGCTGCCCCCGGCCAGGGCGGGAGGCATGTCGGGCGGGGGCATCACCACGAGCTTGACGGTGCGCTCGGCGGCCGACGCGTCGCCGTCGATGACGGGCCGCAGGCCGGACTCGCGCAGCAGGATCTGCAGAGCCACGTTGTGGATCGAGTAGAAGAACGGGATCGCCACGGTCGTGCCCGCCAGGTCCTCGACCGTCTCGATGCCGGGGGCGACGGTCAACGCCGAGCCGTTGGTGTGGTTCCAGGCGACGATGCGGCCGGCCACGCCCTGGTCGAAGCGCAGCTGCACCCCGAGCGGCATGAGCACGTGCATGACGTCGATCTGGCGGGCCTGGAACGCCTCGGCGATGTCCGGCCAGCCGCGGAACAGGGTCGGGTCCGGCACGCTCAGGCCCTCGTCCTCGTAGTAGCCCTGGGCGTGGGCGACGAGCAGCGGGGTGGCGTCGGTGATCGGCAGGTAGCCCACCCGCAGCTGGGCGGCGGGCGTGGTGCCGGGATCGCCGGCGGTGTCCGGGCCGGTGCCGGCGTCCCCGCACGCGGCGAGCAGCCCACCGGCGCCGGCGACGACGCCGGTGGCGCCGAGGAGCCCCAGGAAGCGCCGACGGTCGATGCCGCCGGTCGTGAGCCGATGGTGGGGGTTCACGCGAGCAGCTCGTGGGCGAGCGAGCCGGCGGTGACCGGCTGCGGCGAGGCGCCGACGTCGGTGCGGAACCGGCTGCGGATCTCGGCGCTGACGTCCTGCGTGCGGGCGTCCCGGACCTCCCAGGTGTGCTCGATGCCGGCGGCCCCGGTGCCCATGAGGGCGACGCGGTCGCCGACGCGCAGGGCCTCGTCGATGTCGTGGGTGACGATGACGACGGTCAGGCCCAGCAGGGCGCGCAGGTCCAGCAGCCAGTCCTGCAGGGCGAGGCGGGCGGCGGGGTCGAGGGCGGCGAAGGGCTCGTCGAGCAGCAGCACGTCGGGACGGGTCACGACCGTGCGGGCGATGGCGACGCGCTGGGCCTGCCCGCCCGAGAGCTGGTCGGGCCAGGCATCGGCGATCGGGGCCAGGCCGAGCAGGGTGATGAGCTCGTCGACGTCGGCGTCGCTCGCCCGGCTGCGGTTGGCCCGGTAGCTGAGGCCGAGGGTGATGTTGGCCCGCACCGACCGCCACGGCAGCAGCAGCGGCTCCTGGAACACCACCCCCGTGCGGACGCCGGCGCGCTCGACCCGGCCACCCGTCAGGGGCTCGAGGCCGGCGAGCACGCGCAGCAGCGTCGACTTGCCGCACCCGCTGGGGCCGACGAGCGCCAGGACCTCGCCCCGGTAGACGTCGAGGTCGAGGTCGGTGAAGACGGTGACGTCGCCGCGGCGGCCGGCGTAGGTCTTGTGCGCGCCTACGACGCGGAGTGCGCCAGTTCCCATCGGAGCTGTCCTTCGGTCGGTGACTGGACGGGCAGGAAGGCCGCTTCGCGCAGGCGGCGGGCGGTGGCCCCGGCGGCGACGTAGCCGGCGCCGCCTGCGACCTTGGCCTCCAAGGCGGCGGCGTCCTGGGCCAGGACAGCGGCGTCGAGGCGCAGCTGGAGCAGCTGGCGCACCCCGGGCTGGTCGGGGGCGGCCACGGCGCGGGCGTAGCGGTGCAGGTCGCCGTCGAGGGCGGCGAGGCGCTGGGCGGCGGTCTCGACGTCGGGCCGGAACACGGTGGTGAGGTTGCGGAGCTTGCGCTCCGCCTGGGCGACGCACTCGGCGGCGAGGCCGAGGGCGAAGGCGGTCTGCAGCAGCAGGAAGGTGGGGCGGATCCGTTCCACGAAGCCGGCGAGGTCATCGCTGAGGACCCGGTCGGGCGCGACCCGCACGCCCTCGAGGCGGATGGCACCGGATCGGGTGCTGTCGAGGGCGAGCAGCGGTGGGAGCTCGACGACGGTGAACCCGGGCTGGGCGACCTCGACGGCCACCACGACCCGGCCCCCGGCGGCCGTGCGGGCGGGCAGGACGACCACCGCCTCGTCGAACAGGTTCGAGGCCCAGGGCACGCTCCCGTCGAGGACGAGGTCGTCGCCGTCGGGCGCGGCCGTGACCCCCAGGGGCTCGAGGCCGAGCAGGTCCTTGAAGGCGGGGGCCATGGCGGTGGCCCCGGGCCGGGCGCCGGCGCGCAGGGCGTCGAGCACGCCCGCATCGCTCCACGTGGTGGGGTGGGAGGCGAGGTACTCGATGGCCATGCGGTGCGCCCACGTGCTGAACGCCGTGCTCATGCACCCTCGGGCCACGGCGGCGATGAGGCCGGCCATGTCGACCAGGGCGCCGTCGCGGTTGGCGGGGGCGCCGAGGTCGAGCACCCCGGCTGCGCCGAGCTCGGCGAGGCCGGTGCGCACGTCGTGCTCGCAGGCGTCGGTGGCGGCCGCCCGGGCGGCGATGGCGGCGACCGCCTCGTCGGGGTGCAGGCCGGCGGCGCTTCCCCGGCGGGCCACGGCGAGGTCAATCACGGTCGATCGGCTCGATGGCATGCAGGCGGTCGATGGGGGCGCCCACGGCGTCGCGCGCCCGGCACACGGCGTCGACGTCGGGCCCGTCGTAGAAGCACAGGCACTTGTCCATGTCCTCGCGCACGTAGGTGCGGAGGAACGCCACCTCGGGCACCTCGGCGTACTTCGGCGAGTTCGCCTTCTTGCGCGCCAGGTAGGCGTCCATGGTGAGCTCGGCGGGCAGGTCCCACTCGACGAGGTAGTTGGCGGTGCTCGCCCGGGCCCGGACGTCTTCGATGTCGGCGCCGACGAGGCGCACCTCGCTGGGTCCCTCGTGGGCCACGCCGGCGGCGTCGAGGGCCTCACCAAGGGCGCCGGCGTCGTCGACCTCGGCCACGGCGAAGACCCGGCCGTGGTCGGCGGTCACCTGGGCCTCGAGGAGAGCGCCCCCGGCCTTGCCGGCGGCGGTGGCGACGGTGTCGATGGCGGCGAGCGCCTCGTCCCGGCCGACGGGGTCGAGCGGTACTTCGACGAGCTGGAGCGACATGAGGTGGGGCCTCCGAGAAGTTGACCGAACAGCTCAGGATTCTAAAGGATCGAAACCTGATCCGAAAAGTCGGCATTCCTCATCGGCGGCCGGCCCGCCCGCACGTCAGAGCAGGCCGAGCAGGTTGGCCACGGCGTGCAGCGGCTTCCCGCCGGCCTCCTCGGCCACGTGCAGCGCCCTGGCGACGTTGAGGTCGTCGTGGAGCGCGTCGAGGGCTGCGTGGAGCGCGGCCGGGTCGTCGCGGTCCCGGCTGGTCGCCACCCGCAGGCGCTGGAGCCGGTCGGCGGCGCCGGCGAGGTCCTCGAGGTGGAAGTCCCAGTCCGCGCGCCAGGGCCGGTCGATCAGCAGCAGCCGGATCGCCGCGGGTGGCCAGTCCTCGAGCAGGTCGTGCAGGAAGACGAGGTTGCCGGCGGACTTGGCCATCTTCTCGCCGTGGTGGAGCACGGTGCCCACGTGCATCCACGCCCGGGCGAACGGCCGGACGCCCGTGGCCGCCTCGGCCTGGGCGCCCTCGTAGGCGTGGTGCGGGAACGCCAGGTCGGCGCCGCCGGCGTGCACGTCGATGCCGCCGCCCAGGGTGGACAGGGCCATGGCCGCGCAGCTGGCGTGCCAGCCGGGCCGCCCGTCGCCCCAGGGGCTGGGCCACGACGGCTCGCCGGGCCGGGCGGCCTGCCAGACCGGCACGTCGAAAGGATCGTCCTTGGCGGGGTCGTCGGGGTGGTCGCCGCCCGCCGCAGCGCGGACACGGGCCTCGTCGTGCTCGAGCCCGGCGCGGGCCGGGACGTCGGCCCCTCGGAACCAGACCGTTCCTTCCCGCTCGTAGGCGGCACCCGCCTCGAGGAGCGCGGCGGCCAGGGCGATCACCTCGTCCACGTAGTTGTGGGCCTGCGGCTCGAAGGTCGGCGCCGCCACGCCCAGCAGGCGCATGTCCTCCTCGAACCGGTAGGTCTGGCGCGTGGCCAGCCGGCGCCAGTCCTCACCCTGGCGGCTGGCCTGCTCGAGCATGTCGTCGTCGACGTCGGTGATGTTCCGGCACACGTCGACCTCGACGCCGCCGTGGCGCAGCACCCGGGTGAGCACGTCGGTCCACACGAACGTCGCCGCGTGGCCGAGGTGGGTGGTGTCGTAGGGCGTGATGCCGCACACGTAGACGCGGGCCCGCCCGACGACCGGCAGCGCCGAGCCGGCCAGGTGCAGGGTGCGGGGCGCCGGGCTCACCGGGCGGCCTCGACGCACTCGACGCCGGCGGGGCCGACCGTGGCGGCGTGGTCGGTGCCGGGCTCGAGGTCGAGCCGGTCGCCGGGGTACAGCTCGATGTCGTCGAGCTGCTCGCCGCCCTCGGCGGCGTCGCCCTTGGTGTGGAACACGATGCTCCCCGACAGGCAGTACAGCACCTTGTGGTACTCGTGCCGGTGCCAGTCGTAGGTGTCGCCCGGACCGTTGCTCCACCGTTACCGGCTCGAGCCCGGCCGTCCGGAGGCCGTCGATGATGTCGTCCGGGTCGGGCGGAGAGCCCGCCCACCGCTCGACGCGCGCTGCCATGCCCCCAGCCTGCCGCGCGCGTCGCCCGCCTCGCACACGGCACGTGCCGTGGCGCCG
>SIRW01000091.1 GCA_004366205.1 Actinomycetota bacterium
CACGTACGCCCACGGGACGGAGGCCGCGGGCCGGGGAAGGTTCAGCAGGTCGAGCTCGGGCACGGTGGCCGCACCGGTGCGTTGCCCGGCGTCCCCGGCCGAGCCGTTCCGGGCGGCCCTGGTCCCGCTCAGCTGGACCGGAACCCACCCAGAACCGGTCGGGGGCCGGGGGCCGGGGGTGACGGGGACGCCGAAGCCGGCGACGCGGTCGACCTCGGGCAGGGCCTCGGCCAGCTCGTCGCCGTAGCGCTCGGCCAGGCAACCCGTGACGACCAGGTCGGCGCCGTCCTGCCGAGCGTCGGCCAGGGCCAGGATCGTGTCGATCGACTCCTGGCGGGCCTCCTCGACGAACGCGCAGGTGTTCACGACGACGACGTCGGCGGCCTCGGGCCCGTCGGCGGGAACGAGCCCGTCGGCCAGCAGTGTGCCGGTGAGCTTGTCGGAGTCGACCTGGTTCTTGGGGCAGCCGAGCGTCTCGACCCAGAAGCGCCTGACCATCAGGTCAAGGCTAGTTGCGGGCGGTGCCGCCGACCGAGCCGGCCCTCGACGGCCGCGGGCCTCGCGAGCACCGTCGGGGGCAGATAGGTTCCCGGCGTGCCCGCCATGACCGTCGACGAGGTGACGGCCTTCCTCGCCGAGCCCGGCCACCTGGTGCGCCTGGCCACCGTCGACGCCGACGGCGCCCCCTACGTCGTGCCCGCCTGGTTCCTCTTCCGCGATGGGCGGATCCTGATCACGCCCCGGGAGCGCTCGGCGTGGTGGCCCCATGTGCAGGGCGACCGCCGCGTGGCGCTCACCATCGACGAGATCGACCCGCCGTACCGCAAGGTCGTGCTGCAGGCGACCGCCGACGTCCTGTACGAACCGGGCGCCGACGACGTCTGGCGCGACACCTACCGCGACATCGTCCTGCGCTACCTGCTGCCGGCGGCCGCCGACGCCTACCTGGGCGGCACCCGCTCGGTGCGCCGCGCCCTGCTGGCGATCCCGTGCGACCCGGCGACGGTCACCACCTGGCGGATGCCGCTCGAGGGTGAGGACCCACGAGCCATCTGGGCGAGCCGCTACTGGCAGTAGGGACGGCGATCACAGGTGGACCGGCCGGCAGAGGAGCTCGACGCCCTCAGATCCGAGGAGTGGGCCAGCCTCGAGGCCCTGGGTCCGGCGCGTCGATTCGAGCAGGGGTCGACGCTGTTCCGCGAGGGTGACGAGAGCGACGCGGTGTACGCGCTCCGAGCCGGGAGGGTGCGGGTGTCGGTCGCCACGCCCGGCGGCCGTGACCTCCTGCTCGCCGTGAAGGGCCGGGGTGAGCTGGTGGGTGAGCTGGCCGCCATCGACGGCCGCCGCCGATCCGCCACGGTGACGGCGATCGAGGTCGTGGAGGCGGTGGTGGTGCCGGCCGGAGCCTTCGACGCCTTCCTCGACGAGCACCCCCGGTTCGCCGTGCGCCTCCTGCGCACGCTCGCCGCCCAGGTGCGCCGGAGCGGTGCGTGGGCGGTCGACCGAACCTCGGCCGACACGCCCACCCGCGTCGCCCGGCGGTTGCTCGACCTCGCCGATCAGCAGATCGAGCACGGTCCGGCCCGCACCAGCGCCGTCGCCCGCGGCGCCGCGACCGTGCTCGCCCTCACCCAGGAGGATCTCGCCGGGTGGGTCGGCGCCACCCGCGAGGCCACCGCCCGCGCGCTGGCCGAGCTGCGTCGCGCCGGGCTCGTCTCCACCGGACGCGGGCACATCGTCCTTGTCGATCGGGCCGGCCTGGAGGCGCGGGCCGATGGGTGACCGACGTCACCGGCGCTGTGTGATCCCGGTCATGGTTCCGGCGCGGCCTGCGGCGGACGATGACGTCGTCCCGAACACGAGTGGGGGTGTCACCATGCGCAAGCCCGACCCGAAGATCGCCCGCCTGGCGGGCGTCAGCCTGTTCCGCAGCTGCAGCCGCCGCGACCTCGAGCGGCTCGGCCGCATCACCGACCACCTGAGCCTCGAGCCCGGCACCGTGCTCACCGACCAGGGCCGCGTCGGCCGCCAGTGCTACGTGCTGATCGACGGCGGCGCGGACGTGTTCGTGGGCGGCGCCCGCGTGGCGACCGTGGGCGCCGGTTCCAGCGTCGGTGAGATGAGCCTGCTCGACCACCGGCCGCAGTCGGCCACGGTGGTCACCACGGCCCCCACCCAGGCCTACGTCATCGACAGCCGGGCGTTCAACGGCATCCTCGAGGACGTCCCCACCCTCGCCCGGGCGCTCCTGCGGGAGCTCTCCGGGCGGGTCCGCGACCTCGACCTGGCGAGGACGAGCGCCTCCGCCTGACGGCCTGCGGCGGCGCACCCGAGCCGGGACCACCCGACCCGGGGCCGGGGGCGGCGGTCCCGGGTCGGGTGGCGGTTCAGTGGTCGATGCCGACGGGTCGGCCGTCGATGATCTGGTCGAGGTACTCCGACAGGCCGTAGCCGACCCGGCCGTCGCTGGTCCGCCACTCGGTCATGCCCTCGCTGATGCGGGTGAGCAGCTGCTCGCCCTCGGGGGACGTGCGCCGGTTGCGGAGGGGGATGAGCGTGATGACCTGGCCGTCCACGTGGTACTCGGCGTCGTCGGTGCGGGCGAACACCCGCAGCTTCTGGTGGTACAGGTCGGGGCCGGTCCACTCGGTCTCGATGGTGGCCTCGCGGATCAGGTCGTAGCGCCCGTCGACGAGCACCATGCCCGAGGCGCGGACCTCGCCCTCGCGGGTGCCGCTCGTGGTCACCATCATCCCGAAGTCCTCGCCGAAGTTCATGGTGAGCCAGCGGTACCACCACGGCGCCTGCCAGAAGCGGGGGCCCCACGAGTGGTCACGCAGGCCGTAGCCGTCGACCGCCCAGGTCTCGTCCCCGACCGTGATCGTGCCCTCGGCGGCGACGTGCTGCTCGTAGTGCGCCCGGGCGAAGCCCGATCCTTCGTGCTGGACGGGGTTGCCGTCGTCGTCGACGGGCTCGCCGCCGTACATGGGCGACACGCCCCGGTAGGCGAGCTCGACGCGGGCGGGCTCGTGGGGGTTCGACGTGAACGCCTGCTTCGGATCGGCCATCTCGAGCGGGTCGCTCAGCACGCACACCTTGCCCTCGTAGCTCACGTTCAGCCGCTCGAAGGGCGTGACCGTCTCGAACCGCATGCCCCCGGCGTCGAAGGCGTCGTTGTGCTCGATCGGCGGGCGCCCGAACATGAAGCCCACCCGCCCGTCGGGCAGGTACAGGCAGCACGTCATCTCGGCGTAGCCCTCGTTGGGGCGGTTGCCGAGCCGGAAGAACCCGCCGACCCGACGTGCGGGGTCGTAGACGTTGAAGTACATGCTCTCGTTGAAGTTCTCGGCCTCCTCGACGGGATGCGTGTACTCGTCGTGCGGCTCGAGTCGAACCTTGGCCATTGGTGTCCCTCCGGTCTGGCGGTCTCGCTTCAGGATGATGGCGGGTCCCAGCCGTCGATGTTGACGGCGAGGACCGTGGCGTACGGGTCGAGGTGCTGCTCGGGCACGCGGATCGTGAGCTCCCCGAGGGGATCGGGGTTCATCAGCTGGTCGGCGATCGACGCCCGGCCGTGGTGCTCGAGCGCTGCGCCCGTGGACAGCACCTGCACACCGGTGACCCGGCGGATGGGCACACCCCGCAGCGTCACCGTCGAATAGGGCCGGTACAGCAGGTGCAGGTAGAGGCGGCCCGGGCGGGCGGTGGCGGGGCCGTAGAACTGCCAGGGCTCGAGGCCGGGGACGGTGTCGTGCACCGCCTCGCCGTTGCGCGCCACCCACTGGCCGATGACCTCGAGGCGCTCGACCTGCTCGGGCGGCAGCGCGCCGTCGCCCATTGGGCTCACGTTGAGGAGAAGGTTGCCGCCCCGACCGACGACCTCGGCGAGCGTGTGCACCAACCGGCGGGGCGACTTGTAGCGCGTGTCGGCCGGGACGTAGCCCCAGCTCTCGTTCATCGTCATGCACGTCTCCCACTTGCGCCGGGGCGGGACGGGCGGGACGAACTGCTCGGGCGTGTCGTAGTCACCGGCGCCGGGCAGGCGGTCGTTGATGCGGATGGCAGGCTGCAGCCGGCGGATGAGGGCCTCGAGCTCGGCGGCGCGCCACTCCTCAGCCGAGCGCTCCCACCCGCCGTCGAACCAGATCACGTCCACCGGCCCGTAGTTGGTGAGCAGCTCGGTGACCTGGCCGAACAGGAACTCGACGTAGCGGTCCCACGCCTCGGGGGGCGGGCGGCGCGTGCCCCACGAGTAGGGCTTGTCGGCGTCGGTGAACGCCGGGTAGTCGGGATGGTGCCAGTCGCTGAGCGAGTAGTAGAAGCCGACCCGGACGCCCTCGGCGCGCATGGCGTCGGCGAACTCGGCCACGATGTCGCCGCCGTAGGGCGAGTGCTCGACCGAGAAGTCGGACAGCTTGGTGTGGAACATCGACCAGCCGCTGTGGTGCTTGGTCGTCAGCACGGCGTACCGCATGCCGGCCTGCTTGGCGAGGCGAGCGAGACCCTTCGGATCCCAACGCTGCGGGTCGAATGTGGCGGCGGACGAGTGGTACTGCTCGACCGGCACGTCGCCGACGCTTGGCAGCGCCGGCACGCCGCCCACCAGCGGCCACGACAGCTCGAGGCCCTGCTGGCTGGCGTGGTCCCAGTGGACGAACAGGCCCAGCCCCGCCCCGTCGAACCAGTCGCTCACCGGCGAGATCCTTCCAGCACCGCCACGAGCTCGTCCTTGCGCATCCGGTGCCGGCCCTTGACGCCAGCGATGCCCGCCAGGGCCATCAGCTCGTCCCGCGTGAGCCCTCGCAGTCCCGACGACCCGCCGGCGCCCGCGCCCTCGCACCGCCTTCCAGCCGGATCCCCAGCAGCCCGTCGCCGCTGGCCGTTCACCCCCCGGGCCCGCTTCCGGCGCCCCCGTCCGGGCGTCAAGGCGCCTGACCGTCGGATCGCGGCTTCGTCGGTGCCGAGATAGCTGGCGATGACCGTGGGGTCGTTCCGCACGTCGTCGGGGCGGCCCTCGGCGATGACCCTGCCTGACTCGAGCGCGTACACGCGGTTCGACACGCTCGAGACCAGCACGATGTCGTGCTCGATCAGGAGGACGGAGCAGCCGATACGCTCCCGCAACCGGTGCAGCAGCGGGCCGAAGGCCTCGGTCTCGCGCTGGGCGAGACCGGAGGTCGGCTCGTCGAGGAGCAGCAGCCCGGGCCGCTGGGCGACGATCGTGGCCAGATCGACGACCCGGCGCGTGCCGGTCGACAACTCGCCGATCAGCTTCTCGCGGTAGGGCACGAGTCCCATCGTCTCGATGAGCTCGTCCACCGCCGCCCGCTTGGCCCGCTCGGACCGAGCGGTGCCGGCGGACCCCAGAAGGGAGCCGAGCAGCCCGCTCGGCCGGTGGCGTTCGTGGGCGACCAGCAACGTCTCGGTGACGCTGAGCCCAGGGAACAGCCGGGCGTCCTGGTAGCTGCGGCCAACACCCAGGTAGGGCCGCATTGCGGGGGCCACGCCCACGAGGTCCTGACCGAAAGCCCGGATCCGCCCTTCCGCCGGCTGTACGTATCCGGACACGCAATCCATGAACGTCGTCTTGCCCGCTCCGTTGCCGCCGATCAGGCCGACGGTCTCACTGGGCCCGACAGTGATCGACACGCTCTCAAGCGCACGCAGACCACCGAACTGGACCGTGACGCCTTCGGCCAGCAGGGGTGGGTCGGGCAACACGACGCTCACGACCGCACCTCGACAGGTGACTTGTCGGGCAGCTCGACGGCGGGGCGTCCGAGGGCGACTCGCCACAACTCGCCGAGCGGAGGCACGATTCCGGGCGGCGGAGGCAGGCCCCGTTCCCGGCGCACGATGCGGGCGACGAGCACATCACGAACCGCGTGGAGCCCGCTGACAAGGCCACCGGGCAGGAACAGCAGGACGATCAGCACGCCGACGGCGCTGGTGAGCAGGCGGACCAAGTC
The DNA here is from genome assembly GCA_004366205.1 of Actinomycetota bacterium. GTDB lineage: Bacteria > Actinomycetota > Acidimicrobiia > Acidimicrobiales > CADCSY01 > SIRW01. Next base: position 5,970 of record SIRW01000091.1, read on the forward strand.
GCCGCCGCCGAGAACCGCGGGCAGCCCGAACAGGAACACGGCACCGAGGATCGCTCCCGAGATCGACCCGAGCCCACCGATGATCACCATCAGCAGCACCTGCAGGCTGGTTGCCGGGTCGAACTGCGTCGCCGTGAAGTTCTGCCGGGCCAGGGCGAACACCACCCCCGCCACGCCGGCCATCGCGCCCGACAGGGCGAAGGCGAGCAGGCGGGTACCCGTGACGGAGATCCCCGCCGACTGCGCCGCCTTGTCGTTGTCCCGCACGGCGATCAGCAGCCGGCCCGGCCCCGAACGCCGCAGGTTGCGTACGCCGATCACCGCGGCCGCCAGCAGGGCGAGGGCGAACCAGTAGACGGCCCGCTCGCTGGCGAGCCAGTCGGGCCGGGGCATGAACACATTGGACGGGTCACCGACGAGCGCCGGCTGTTGGAAGGCCCAGCCCGATGCCACCACGGCGAAGGCCAGGGTCGACACGGCGAGGAAGAGCCCTTGGATGCGCACCGCGGGCAACCCCACCGCGATGGCGACGGCCGCCCCGAAGACGGCAGCGACCACGAGCAGCAGCGGCAGCGGCAGCCAGTCCACCCATCGAGCGGCGGCGAAGGCACCGACGCCGACAAGGGCGTACTGGCCGAGCGACACCTGACCCGCCCAGCCCGTGAGCACGGTGAGCGACAGCCCGACGAGGGCGAAACCGAGCATGCGCGTGAGGTCGAAGGTGGTCGAGCTCGTGTTGAGATCGAGAATGGGCAGCACCGGGAGGGCGACGGCGAGCCCGAGCACGGCGACGACGGCGCCGGCTCGCAGCCGTCGGACACCGGGACTGGCGACAACGTCCGCAGGCAGGGGCCGCTCGTCGGCCCCGAAGACGGCGCCGGCGTGCGGGTCGCGGACGCTCTGGCTCAGTTCCCGCGCCCGCCAGAGCAGTGCACCCATGACCACCAGGAAGATGACCAGATCGGTGATGCCGCCCTCGGTGAACGTCGCGAACGTGACCGACTCGATCACGCCGATGGCGACACCGGCGACGAACGCCACGGGCAGGTTCACCATGCGACCGATCAGGGCGGCGCCGAGCGCCCGAACCAGCATGCTCGGCCCGAGGGCTCCGATCTCCACGACCGATCGGGTGGGCGCAAGCAGGATCAGCGTCACGGCGGCGACCACGCCGGCGAGCACCCACACGAGCGTCGACATCCGTCGCACGGAGATGCCGGCCAGGCGGGCTGCATCGGGGTTCTCCGACGCCGCCCGGATCGCCTGGCCGTAGGCGGTGAAGCGGAAGAACGCCGCCAGGCCCACCATCACGAGCGGGATGACCACCAGGATTGCCAGGTGCGGCGCGCGCAGCACGACGTTGCCCACGCGCACGCTGGCTTCGAACGGCACCGGGTATCCCTGGAGCACGAGCGCCTGCTGGTCCGCCCGAGCCCACCCCTGGAACGCGAGGTAGAGAAACAGCTGCGACAGGGCGATGGTGGCGACGACGAGCACGAGGCGCGGAGCCTCGAACAGCCGCCGCACGATGGTCAGCTCGATCATCGCACCGACCGCGCCGGCGCCGGCGACCACGATGGCGAACGCCACCCAGTACGGGAATCCAACGTCGATCACCAGCTTGGCGAGCAACACGGCAGCAAGGGCTCCGAGGTTGCCGTGGGCGAAGTTGACGAACCGGCCCGACTTGTAGATCAGCACGAGGCCGATGGCGAAGATCCCGTAGGAGAGTCCTTGGATCAGGCCGAGAACGACCGCATCGAGGTTCACGTGGCTCTCCTCACCGCCCGGCTCCCTCGAGGAACACCGAACGAGCCAGGTCGGGCCGCTCGAGCAGCTCGGCGGCGGGCCCGGCGAACCGGACCTGACCCTTCTCCATGAACACGGCGGTGCTCGCCAAGCTGAGTGCCACGTTGAGCGACTGCTCGACGATCACGATGGTCGTGCCTCGGGCGTGCATCTCGCGCACGATCCCGAGCAGCGACCCGGTGACGGAGGGTGAAAGTCCGAGCGAGAGCTCATCGATGCAGAGCAGCCTCGGACGGGTGAGGAAAGCCTTGCCGAGAGCGAGCATCTGCTGCTCGCCACCCGACAGGGTTCCCGCAGCCTGGCTGCGGCGCTGGCCGAGGACGGGAAACCACTCCTCGACCTGACGGATCTCGCGCTCGACGCGCTGCTGATCCCGGCGAAAGGTGTAGGCGCCGACACGCAGGTTCTCGAGGACGGTGAGGCTGGGGAACGTGGCCTTGCCGCCGGGCATCTGGGCGATGCCGAGGCGCAGCAGCTGCTCCGCCTCCAGGTAGGTGACGTCGTGGCCGTCGAAGCGGATCGAGCCCCGGACAGGGTGATCGAGTCCCGTGATGGCCCGCAGAAGGGTGGACTTGCCGGCGCCGTTCGTGCCGAGCAGGGCAAGGATCTCGCCTTCGGGCACATCGAGGGATACGTCGAACAGCACGCGTGCCGACCCATACCGGAAGTCGAGGTTGCGCACCTCCAGCAGGTTCGTGACGGCCTGACGCCGCCGGGTGGCTGCTCGCTGTTCCTCACGGAGGTCGGCAACGACCATGCCGATGTCTCCGTCCACGAACCGAGAGCCGTGAGCCACGAGCGCCCCCGCCACCAGTCCCGGCAGCACGAGCAGCGTGAGGGCGAAGCGGGGGCTGGTGGCGTCGGAGATGGCACCGAAGAGCGCCCCACCGAGGAACCCGCCGAAGAGCAGGATGTACACGCCGAGCATGGCGAAGCTCAGCGAGCGCACCGCGGGTGGTGAGGTGGCCGCAACCATCTGGCGCACGGCTGCGGGCGTCGCCGCCACCGACGCCGAGGCCACGAACAGCACACCGACGGGAACGAGCACGCCCGGTAGGTAGAGCGCGACGGCGGTGACTGCCGTGTAGGCGATCACCAAGGCTCCGATGAGGAACAGCGGCCAGGACGGGTCGTGCCGGAACAGCCTGTCTGCTACAACGCCTCCGAAGGGCAGACCGACCAGGCCGGCGGCGGCAAGGACAGTGAAGATCACGCCTCGACCCAGCTCGTTGATGCCGAGCGCCTCCTCGAAGTGGAGGCTGAGCAGGAGTGGACCGCTCACGAGCCCGAAGCCCATCACGCCGATGCCGAGATAGAGGTAGCGCAGCGAGCGGATCTCGAGGAGACGACGCAACGCCGTGCCCAGAGGGATCCTCGGACCGGCGTCGTCGGCGCGGCCGTCGAGCTCGGTGTGCCCCGGTGCTGCATCGCCACCGACGCTGTCCCGCTCGTGCCCACCCCGCTGCGGCTCCCGCAACTTGAACGCGCTGAGCGCGGCGATGACGCTCAGCGGCACAGCGGCGATGAACGCCCAACGCCATCCCTCCTCCCCCCCGACGGCGAAGGCGACGCCGCCAGCAAAGAGCGGCCCGACGACGCCGGCGATGGGGTTGGCGGCCTGGTGTGCGGCGTAGACCCGACCCCGCGCCTCGGCCGGGTAGTAGTCGGCGAGCAGGCTGCCGTGGACCGGGTCGATCGTGGCCTTGCCGAGCCCCGAGAGGAACCGAGCGACCACGAGTTGGAAGGCCGTGCGCGCCAGCCCGGTCGCGAGTGCAAACGTCGCCCACAACAGCGCACCCGCCCCGGCCAGGACGGTCCGTCGGCGACTGCGGTCGGCGAGGACGGCAAAGGGAAGCGCCATGAGCACCACGAGGATCCCCGAGAGCCCGTTGATCGCGCCCAGCGCAGCATCCGAGAGATCGAAGCTGCGGCGGATGTCGGGAGCGAGGGTGATGAAGGCGATGCGGTCGAGCTCGTCCACGACGTTCAGCGCACCGAGCGTCAGCAGCGGCGCCGAACCCCAGCGGGCCAGGTGGGTGCGAAGGGCACCGCCATCCCCCTCCGTCCGCAGCCCCGGGATGACGTCGAGCGCCTCGTGGGCGAGGTTGGCAGCGCTCCCGTCCTGCTCCTCGGCGATGAGGCCCGCCGCGAGCCGGTCGAAGCCGTCGGCCGCAGGCGTGTCGTTCCGGTGTGCCACTGCGTCGCCGGCTCGGGTCAGTAGTAGGCGGGCTGCGGTGCCGTGAGCATCCGGTACATCCGCGGCTCGTAGCCGTCACCGCCCTGGGCATGCCATCGCACCGCATGGATGTGGTCGGGCCCGTCCCACTTGTCATGCGAGAAGGTCAGCGGGTGCGGTGCCGTGTGCTTGTCGAACGAGCCGGTGTTACCCATCTCTCGACCCCAACTGGCTCGGGTGAGATCGGGACCAGCACGGTCGGCCGCCTCGGCCCAGAGCGTGAAGAGCGTTCCCATCACGGAGTTCATCGCACGCTGCGCATCTCCACTGTCGCCTTCCCCGAACCCGCCGGGATTGTGGGCGAGGTAAACAGCGTCCGCGTGCTGCTGCCAGGGATGGGCGTCGGCAAAGGCTTCGAGATCGGCAGGACGCATACCCGCCACCTGCGATGCCGTGACGCACGTCGTGCCGTCCCATGAGCGAGCGGGATAGGTCCCGGTGACGAAGTCGAAGCATCCGAAGTAGTGGTCCGAGTCCGTGTAACGGGGGAAGTAGTTCTGCTGCTCCGCCTGGGTCATGAACTGGGTCTTGAAGATGAGGTTCATCGGCATGAACACGTACTCCACGCCGCGTGCTTGGAAGTCGACGACGACTTGTGAGATCTGCGCCAGCGCCTGCTCGCTGTCGGCGGACAGCCGGGTGACCCGCACCGGCTCGATGCCGTGACGAGCGAGCTCCACCAGCAGCGAGCGCTCGACTGCGGGCCCCACGTTCGGGATGCCGTGGTAGACGACCCCGATGCGGGTGCCGCGATCGATCTCGCCGTGCTCGACCAGCCAGCGCACGTGGTTGCGGTGGGTACGGTCCTTGTTCATCAGCGTCGCCCACAGATAGGGCGCGGCCTCCTGGTACCAGTGCTGAGGCTGGGGCTCAGTGTTGATCAACGGGGTCTGGTTGTCACGGGCGATGCACAACTGCCCGACCGAGTCGTAGCCTCCCGACGTGAGCACGGCGAAGACCTTGTGGTCCTGTGTCATGCTCCGACACTTGGCGATCATGTCGTCGACGGACAGGACGTCGAAGTGCTCCGCGACGTAGGTGACCTGCCGGCAGGCGACGCCTCCCTGGGCGTTCACATGCGCCGTCCAGGCGTCCATGATGCGCTCGTAATCCGCGGCGACGCCGGCTGCGAAGCCGAGCTCTGAGAGGTTGCCGAGCTCGGCCTTGAGCACGCCGATCTTGATCGTGTCCTCGCTCACGCCCTGATCAGTAGCCTGCAGGTTCGCCGCGGCGCACTCGGGACGAGCCGCCGCAACTGCACCGTTGCCGGTGCCGCCGATCGCTGGACCGTCGTCGGGGCCGGACACAGAGGCGCCGGCGCCCGCTGAACCCGACCGGCCTGCGGCGAGCCCCTCGGTCGCACCAACGGCACGCTCACGCTGGCCCCCGAAGGCGACGCCGCCGCGGCCGCCTCCCCCGCTGCCGTTGCTGGCGGCGTCGACCCCCTCACCCGCGACGAGCCCAGCGCCGCGGTCTCGGCCGAAGCGGAGCTCCAGCTCGAACCCTGTGGCGAACGCGCCCACCACGAGCGTCGTCGCCACGACGAAGCCCAGCATGCGGTTCCGGAAGGCGACGTCCTCCCGGAACGCTCGTCCGAGGTTCTGCATGATCACACGCATGGGCAACACGGCGCCCACCCCCTCACCTGACGACCTCCACCTGACGCGCTCATCAGGTCCGGCGCGAACCTATCCAGCACCCCCACCGCCTTCAAACCCACCACACAAGCAGAACGAGAGCGCCTGCCCCCCAGGCGCGGGCCGAGCGTGCGCCCGGCTGCAGCTCGTCCAGGGCGCGGGTCGCGTCGTCGCAGACCTCCTCTGCCGTCTCCAGCTGCACGCTCTCGAGCTCCTCCAGCACGAGGGTCTCGGTCACGACGCACCGGGGCTCCCCCTCTCCGGACTCGTCTTCCCATCCCGGTCCAGGCTCTGGCTCCACGCCCGGCGCGGATGCTCGCTGGGTGTCAGCCCCTCCGAGCGGACCACCACCGCCGCGAGTCGCGGCGTCGCCATCGACCACGGTCGGCACGGGCGGCTCGCCACCCCTGACGAGACCTGGCGCCGCCCCGTCAGCGCCGGGAGCAGCGGGCACCACCAACCCATTGACCGCTGCGATCGCTCGTTCGGGCTGCGGCTCGGAGTCGGGCGGGCCGTCGACCCCTCCCCCCGGCGCCGCTACCGGGCTCGCCGAGCGCCCGATGCTGATGCGCACCTCCAGCCCACTCGCAAACGCACCGACGACGAGCACCAGGCAGAGCAGCGCGCCGAGGATCCGGCTCCGAAACGACGGATCATCGATGAAGACCTCGACGGCGCTTTCCAGTACCTTCCTCAACGGGAGCACTGCCCCCACCCCCCGACCTCGCTCGCGCTCGGCGCCAAGGACCTGACGGTTCCTTCAGATTCCTGCGAGCATGTTTCGACGGACCTGCACCCGGTCCCTGCCACCGGCTGGAAATCGTTGACAACCACCTGACATCCGTGTCATGTGTACGCTTCCAGCCGCTGGCAGGTGCAGGCGGGGAGACCGATGGCGACACGAGCGACGGCGAGAGGTGAGACGGCGTCCGAGGCCGGCCGGGAAGCCGAACGGGTGCTGCGCGCGGCCCGAGCGGCGCGTCGCGGTGTCCGCCGGGAAGGCAATCGGGAGCTTCCGCTCGGACCGAAGGCCCGGCGCACCCGGGCAACGCTCCTCGCTGCCGCCTACGACCGGTTCGTCGAACGCGGCTACCGGTCCACCAGCGTGGCGGACATCGCTGAAGCTGCCGGCGTGAGCCTCGGCACCTTCTATCAGTACTTCCGGGATCGCAAGGACGTCATGGGCACCCTGGTTGCCGAAGCCGTCTTGGACGCGCTCAGTCGTGATGAGATGCACTGGGACCTCTCAGCCGGAGCCGAGGGCCTGCGCAGGGTCATCGCGTCGTTCGTCCGTGCGTACGCCAGCACTACCCCGTTCCAGGCCGTGTGGGAAGAGGTGACCGTGACCGAGCCGGAGCTCGCGGAGCTGCGGCGCGAGCTCTCCCGGTACTACGTGAGGGGCATCGAACGGCAGCTGCGGCGGGCCCAGGCCAAAGGTCTCGTCAGGAACGATCTCGACCCCGGCCGGACAGCGCTCGCGCTCAACGCCATGGTGGACCGCTACTGCCACTTCGCGTTCGTTCTCCGCATCCCCGCCGAACCGGTCGACGTGGACTCGTCAGTAGACGAGCTCACCAGCATCTGGCTCTCGGCCATCGGGTTCGCCGCCGATGGAGTGCGCACGTGACGACTCCCGTCGACCAACTCGACCTGCCCGAGCTCGACCTGGCGGCCGCCGATCGGGACGAGGCGATCGCCACCTACGAACGCCTCCGCCGGGAGCACTGGCTGGTGCGCATCCCCATGGGGTACGCCGTCACCCGGTACGAGGACGTCGTGGCGATCCTGCGCGACCGGCGCTTCCACTCGTTCATGTCGGAGCTGGCCGCCCAGCAGGCCCCTCCATCTGCCGCCGGCGGCGACACCCCGCGACGGCAGCGTTCGATCCTCGGGCTCGAAGGCGCCGAGCACGACCGGCTCCGCCGCCTGGTCGCTCCCGCGTTCACGCCGAGGGCCGCCGACCGCCTGCGCCCCTTCATGCGCGCCGTGGTCGACGACCTGGTCGACCCCGTGGCTCCCACCGGCCGGTGCGAGCTCGTCGAGGACGTCTGCGAGCCGTACCCGATCAAGGTCATCTGCGAGCTCGTCGGCGCACCCCAGGACGACTGGCCGCTGTTCTCCCGCTGGGCGACGGACGTCTTCCGTGTGTTCAACGGCGGGGCCGAGGACGACCAGGAGCTGATCGTCCGGGCGCTGCGGGCGCTCGACGAGTACGTGGGGACGCTGGTCGCCGAGCGCCGGGCCCGGCCGGCCGCCGACCTGCTCAGCGATCTGATCGCCGTCGAGGAGGCGGGTGACCGGCTGTCGACCGCCGAGCTGATCATGATGGTCGAGGCCATGCTGCTGGCCGGCACCGACACCACCCGCAACCAGCTGGCGTGTGCCGTGGCGCTGCTGGCCGAGCACCCCGACCAGTGGGCCCTGCTCGCCGAACGGCCCGACCTCGCCGCCCGGGCGACGGAGGAGGTCCTGCGCTACCTCGGCACGGTCCGGGGCACGGCCCGCATCGCCGCCGAGGACGTCGACTATCGAGGCGTGCGCTTCCCCAAGGGGACCTTCGTCACCACGAACTTCGTCGTGGCGAACCGGGACCCCGACGTCTGGGACGACCCGCACCGCTTCGACATCACCCGCCAACCGTCGCGCTCCCCGCAGCTCACGTTCGGCTCGGGCATCCACGTCTGCCTGGGCGCCTGGCTCGCCCGGGCCGAGCTGCAGGAGGCCCTGCCGATCCTGGCCCGGCGCATGCCGGACCTCCAGGTCGACGGCGCCGTCGAGTGGAAGCCCTCCACCTTCGGCATCTGGGGACCGGCGCGCCTGCCGCTGCGGTTCAGGCCGGAGCCGGCAAGCTGAGCGCCCGCCGTCAGCTGAGCGAGTCCCGCACCAGCCGGAGGCGCGCCATGGAGTCGAGCACGGCGTGCTGATCGTCGGCGAGGTGGCGGACGATCACGTCGGTGTAGCCCATGTCGCCGAGCTCCCGGAAGCGCTCGGCGACCCGGTCGGGGCCGCCGTAGACGACGGCCGCCGGGTCGAACCCCCGGTAGCCGCGGGCGAGCACGGGCCCGGCGACGCGCTCGGCGTCGGTGTCGTCGGCGCCCACATGGACGTCACGCCGGATGGCGACCGCCGCCGGTTCGCGGCCGTGCTCCTCGCACCGCTGGCGGTACCCCGCCAGCAGGCGCCGGGCATCGTCGGGCACCAGGTCGGGCCCGGCCAGCCAGCCGTCGCCCAGCCGGGCGGCCCGGTCGACGGCAGCCGGGGCGTGCCCGCCGATCCACACCGCCACGGGCTCGGCCGGGGTGGGCCCGATGCGCACCGGCTGACCATCGCGCTCGACGGTCTCGCCGGCGAGCAGCGCCCGGACGACGGCCAGGTTCTCCTCGAAGCGGGACGGCCGCGTGCGCAGCGAGGCGCCCATCGCAGCGAACTGACCGGCACCTGCGCCGATGGCGCACTGCAGGATGAACGGGCCCTCGGCGATGGCTGCCAGGGTGGCGACCTGCTCGGCGACCAGCACGGGGTTCCAGAGCGGCAGCAGGTAGAGGGCCCCGGCGGGCCGGTGACCCCACTCCGCGAGCAGCCGGCCGAGGATCGGCGAGTTCTGGTAGTACGCCGCCGGCACCCCGTGGTGGTCGCCGACGAACAGCGAGTCGAGCCCGGCGTCCCACGCGGCCCGCGCCCGCTCGATCATCCAGCGGGCTCCGTCGCGCGGGTCGTCGACGGCGTACCCGCTGCGCAGCGACGTTCCGACGCGGACGCTCACCGCGCTCGTACCGCCGGGTTGCGCCGGCCGCGCCGGGCGCCGTAGGCCTCGTGCGGCGTCGCCGGGATCACAGGTTCGCGAGCCGCAGGCCGGGCCGGGGCCACTCGAAGGCCGCCAGCCGGCCGGTGGCCGAGAGGGTGACATAGGCCGTGCGCAGATCGTCGCCGCCGAAGCAGATGTTCGTGACGAGTGGATCCGGGAGCGGGATGTGCTCGACCGAGCTGCCGTCCGGCGCGGCCACGGTGATGCCGCCGTTGCCGAGCGTCCCCACGCACACGTTGCCGTCGCCGTCCACGGCGAGGCTGTCGAGCAGCTGGAGACCGGGCAGCCCGGCGATGAGCGTGCCGCCGACGGTGTGATCGGGGGCGGTGGCGGCCACGCCGGGGGCGGTGACCGTCCACCCCCAGATGCGGCCCGTGTGCGTCTCGGCCACGTACACCCGGTCGCCTGCCGGTGACAGGCCGATCCCGTTGGGAGCGTCGAGCGGGTGGATCACCTCGCGGATCTCGGAGCCGTCGGCCTTGGCGTACAGCACCCCGGTGCGGTCCGAGACCCGCTCCTCACGGATGCCGTGGTCGGTGAACCAGAACCCGCCGTGCTCGTCGAAGACGAGGTCGTTGGGTGCCCGCAGGGGCCGGCCGTCGCACTCGGTGTAGAGGACCTCGACCTCGCCGGTGTCGAGGTCGATGCGCTCGATGCGCCCGCCGCTGTACTTCGCGGGGTCGAACGGCCCGGGGATGACGAGCCCGCCCAGGTCCCGCCAGTCGAAGCAGCCGCCGTTGTTGCACACGTAGACCTTGCCGTCCGGGCCGATAGCGGCGCCGTTGGGTCCCCCGCCGGGCTCGGCGACGACCTCGACCGTGCCGTCGGGCGTCACCCGGCTGAGGGTGCCCCGGGCGATCTCCACGAGCAGCACCGAGCCGTCGGGCATGGCGATCGGACCCTCGGGGAACTTGAGGCCGCTGGCGACCTCGCGGATCTCGGGCTGGGTCATCGGGTCTCGCTCCTCGGTGGGGTGGGGGTGCGGATCGGTCGTGGGGTGCGGGCGGAGTGCCTACTCGATGGGCACGAGCGGTCGCCCCTCGTGGTCGAGCTGGTGCAGGTACTCGGCGATGCCGTGGCCCGTGATCGGCGCCTCGCCGGCGCCCTCGATCCCCTCGTAGGTCCAGCGGGCCAGGCCCTCGTTCACGAGCGTGCCTCGCCGCCCGGACCCGGAGGGGGCCACCCGCAGCACGTCGCCGCGCAGCCGGTGGACCCGGCCCGCCTTGTCGGCGGCCCGCACGTCCGTCACCCGGTGGGTGACGCCGTCGGCGGCGAGCTCGGTGCGGACGTCCCAGGCGGCGATCGACGTGTGCTCGCCGTCGCGCCACACCCAGCCCCGGTGCAGGTCACCGGCGTCGGTGCCGATGCGGATGCCGCCGAAGTGCACGTCGTCGCCGAGGTTGATCGAGAACCAGCGCCACATGCGGGGCCCGCCCCACCGGCGGGGGCCCCAGGACTTGTCGCGGTTGCCGCGGGCCTCGCCCAGCTCGTAGGTCGTGTCACCGGCGGTGATCCTGCCCGTCCAGCGGCCGGCCTGCTCCAGGTGGCCCTTGCCGACGGTCTGGCCGGTGGCGGCGCTGGCACCCGCTCCCGCGCGGCCCTGGCCGTCGACCCCGACCGCGGGCATCAGCGCGTCGAAGGTGAGGTCGAGCGCCACCCGTCCCGTCCGGGGATCAGGCACGGCTTCGTCCCGGGTGGCGGGCAGGGTGCGCACCAGCATCTCGGCGTCGGCGGTGATCCGCCACTGCTTCATCAGTGCCTGCATCTCGTAGCGCACGGCACCGACCGCGAGCACCGTGTCGATCATCTCGCGCTGCTCACGGACGAAGCGGTACTCGGCCAGCTCGCTCCCGGGCAGCCACACGGCCATGCCCACGTCGATGGTCCCCTCGTTGGGCCGCACCCCGATGCGGCTGAACAGGCCGGTGTCGGTGACCGGGTCGTAGGCGTTGAAGTAGTACGACTCGCTCCACGCACCGTCACCCTCCACGGGGTGGGCGAGGTCGTGGCGCTCGTCGAGGACCGGCATGCCGACTTCCTAGCAAACGCTCACGTGGCGAGCAGGGGGACCACCACGACGTAGGCACCAAGGAGCACGCCGCCCTCCCACCGGACCACCGTGCGACCCGTCCCCATGAACAGCCAGGCACCGAGGGCCACGCCGACCATCAGGATCGTGGCCAGCCCCGCGAGGGTCGGGTCGGCCAGGGGCCCGGGACCGGCGAGACCGGCAGCGGCGCCGACGGCGAGGCTGTTGAACATGTTGCTGCCCAGCAGGTTGCCGACGATGAGGTCGACCTCGCTGCGGCGGGCTGCCTGGATGGCCGTCACCAGCTCCGGCAGCGACGTGCCGAGGGCCACCAGCGTGAGGCCGATGAAGCCCTCCCCGACGCCGAGCTCGGCGGCGATGCCGGTCGCGCCGTAGACGAGGGCCTGGGCGCCGGCGAGGGTGCCGATGAGCCCGAGCAGCGTGCGCACGCTCTCCCGTGCCGTGCTGAGCGGTGCGCCCTCCTCCACGTACTCCTCGATCTCGGACTCGAGCGGGTCGGCGTCCCCGGAGCGGGCGCTGCGGAGGATCCAGCCGATCGTGAGCACGAGCCCGACCACGAGGATCAGCCCCTCGGCCCGCCGGAGCCCCCCCTGGACGAGCACGGCGAACAGCACCACGGCGGCCGCGCTGATCGGCGCCTCGCGCCGCAGCACGCCGCTGGCGATGCCGATCGGGGTGATGAGGGCCGCCACGCCCAGCACCAGCGTGAGGTTGGCCACGTTCGAGCCGATGATGTTGCCCACGCCGATGTCGATGCTGCCCTGGGCCGCGGCCAGCGCCGAGACGAGCAGCTCGGGGGTGCTCGTCCCGAAGCCGATGACCACGGCGCCGATCACGACGGCCGAGATCCGCAGGGCGACGCTGAGCCGGGCCGCGCCGATGACGAACTGGTCGGCGGCCTTCGTCAGCACCACCAGCCCGGCCAGGCAGGCCCCGGCGTACAGCAGCATCGGCGAAGGATGCT
>SIRW01000092.1 GCA_004366205.1 Actinomycetota bacterium
TCCGGATCTCGACCCCTTCGGCGGCGGCGAGCTCGCGGGACTTGCGGTCGGGCCGCACGTTGAAGCCGATGATCGTGGCGTTCGACGTCGCGGCCAGCTGCACGTCGTTCTCGGTGATGCCCCCGACCGCCCGGTGCACGAACGCCAGCTTCACGTCGTCACGCTCGAGCTTGCGCAGGGACTCGGTGAGCGCCTCGAGCGAGCCGTTCACGTCGGCTTTGAGGATGAGCGCCAGCGTGGCGGTCTCGCCCCGCTGGATCTGCTCGAAGATGTCCTCGAGCTTGGCCCCGCCCTGGGTGGTGACCGCGGCGTCGCGCGCCGTGCGAGCGACCCGGGCGTAGTGCTCGCGCCGCTCGCCCACGGTGCGGGCGGTCCGGTCGTCGGGGGCGACCACGAAGTCGTCGCCGGCCTCGGCCACGTCGGACAGGCCGAGCACCTGGACGGGGACGGACGGACCGGCCTCCTTCACCGGTTCGCCGCGGTGGTCGAGCAGCGCCCGCACCCGTCCCCAGGCCGGCCCGGCGACCATCGGGTCGCCGACTCGGAGCGTTCCCCGCTGCACGAGGACGGTCGCCACGGGGCCGCGCCCCACGTCGAGGTGGGACTCGAGCACGACGCCGGTGGCGCGGCCGTCGGGATCGGCCCGGAGGTCCTCGAGCTCGGCGACCACGAGGAGGTTCTCGAGCAGGTCGTCGAGGCCCTGACCCGTCAGGGCCGACACCTCGACCATGACGGTGTCGCCACCCCACTCCTCGGGCACGAGGTCGTGCTCAGAGAGCTGCTGGCGGACCCGGTTGGGGTCGCTGTTCTCGCGGTCGACCTTGTTGATGGCGACCACGATCGGCACCTCGGCGGCCTTGGCGTGGTTGAGCGCCTCGATGGTCTGGGGCATCACGCCGTCGTCGGCGGCGACGACCAGCACGACGATGTCGGTGACCTCGGCGCCTCGCGCCCGCATGGCGGTGAAGGCCTCGTGGCCGGGGGTGTCGATGAAGGTGATGAGGCGCCCGTCCTTGTCGACCTGGTAGGCGCCGATGTGCTGGGTGATGCCACCCGCCTCGCCCTCCACCACGTTGGACTCGCGGATCCGGTCGAGCAGCAGCGTCTTGCCGTGGTCGACGTGGCCCATCACCGTGATGACCGGCGGCCGCACCGGCAGGTCCTCGCCCTCGGCGGCCTCGTCGTCGGGGATCTCGAGGAGGGCCTGGAGCTCGACCTCCTGCTCCTCACCGGGGTCGACCAGGCGCACCTGGGCGCCGATCTCGGCGGCGAAGAGCTCGATCATGTCGTCGGTCAGCGACTGGGTGGCGGTGACCATCTCACCCTGCTGCATGAGGAAGCGGACGACGTCGGCGGCCGACCGGTTGAGCTTGGGCCCGACGTCCTTCGGCGTGGAGCCCCGCTCGATGATCACCTCGCCCTCGGGGACCGGCGCGTCCTCAGGGGTGTAGGTGGGGATCTCCTGCGGCTGCAGCTCCTCCATGCTCCGACGCCGGCGCTTGGCCCGGCGCGGCCGGCGGGGCGGGCCGCCGCGGCCGGGGGCACCGGGTCCACCGCCGGGGCGGCCGCCGGCGCCCGGGACAGCGCCGCGCGGGACCGACGGCATGCGGCGCATGCCCGGCGGACCCGAGGGCGCACCGCTGCGACCAGCCCCACCGCCAGGGGCGGGGCGCGCCGGGCGGCGTCCACCCGCGCCGGGGGGCGGCGGGATGGGCTTGCCGCTGGCCGACCGGGGCGGGCCGGGGGGCGGCGGGATGGGCTTGCCGCTGGCCGACCGGGGCGGGCCAGCCTTCGGCGGCGCGCCGGGGGCCTGCCCCTGAGGCGGGGCGGGGGCCTGACCCTGCGGTGCCGGCGCCTGGCCCGGAGGCGCGGGCGGGGCGCTGCCGCCGGGTGCCGGCGGGCGCGGGGCTGGGCGCTCGGTTGGCGTGGGCTGGGAGGAACGAGCCGCGGGCGCGCCGTCGGCGGGCCGCCCCGCCGCCGGCGCCTGACGCGGCGCTGCCGGCGGGCGCGCCGCACGCGCCGCCACGTCCGGCTGCTCGCTCGCGGGCCGGCTCGTGACGAGACGGGGATCGCGCGCGGGCTGGGCGGGTGGGGTCGCCCGGGCAGCGGGCGCGTGGGTCGGCGCGGGCTGCTCCGTGCGGGCCGCGGCCGGCTGCTCCGTGCGGGCCGGCTCCTTCGCCGGCGTGCGCTCGGCGGGCTCCTCGACGGGCTGGCGCCGGAGCCCCTCGGCGTCGGCCTTGCGGCGGACGCGGTCGGCCTGGGCCTCGACGATGCTCGACGAGTGGCTCTTCACCCCGATGCCGAGGTCCTCGCACAGGTCGATCGTCTCTTTGTTGCTGAGGCCGAGCTCGCGTGCGAGCTCATAGACCCGAACCTTTCCTGCCACGGTGTTTGCGCTCAGTCCCTTCTCGTGCCTCGTGCACCGGCGGGTAGCCGGTCAATCCTCGCGCGACCTGTGAGCCGGGCACGAAGCGAATCGATGGCGTCGGCGTCGACGGGGGCGCGGAGCGCTCGGCTGAACGCCCGGCGGCTGGCCGCCCGCTCGAGGCACTCGGGCGAGTCGACACAGAGCCAGGCGCCCCGTCCGGGCAGGCTCCGCCCGACCTCCAGGCTACCGGCTGGCGTGCGGACCACACGCTGGAGGTCGTCGGGGGTCGCCGTGCGCCGGCACCCGATGCAGGTGCGGCGGGGGGCTATGGGGTGGCTCCCTCGTCGCGCCGGCTCCCGTCGTCCGAGCCGCCGTCGGGCTCCGCCCCGGCGCCGTCCCGGGGTTCCGCAGGGTCGCTGCCCGCCCCGTCGGTCACAACGGGCTCGGCACCCACCACCCCGGCACCGCCCTCGTCGGTGCCACCCTCGGCCCACTCCTCGGCCGTGACGGCGGGACCGCCCTCGGCGGGCTGCCACACCATCTCGCCGGCTTCGTTCTCGACCCACTCGCCCTCGGCCCACTCCTCGCCCGCGTAGCCGGCCTCCTCCTCGGCGAGCTGGGTCTCGCTCTTGATGTCGACGCGCCAGCCGGTGAGGCGGGCGGCCAGGCGGGCGTTCTGGCCCTCCTTCCCGATCGCCAGCGAGAGCTGGTAGTCGGGCACGATGACCTCGGCGGTGCCGGTGTCCTCGTGGATCCGCACCTCCTTGACCTTCGCCGGTTGCAGGGCCTTCATCACGAAGTCCTGCGGGTCGTCGGAGAACGGGACGATGTCGATCTTCTCGCCGCGGAGCTCGTTGACGACCATGCGCACCCGCGACCCCCGGGCGCCGACGCACGCGCCCACCGGGTCGACGTTGGGGTCGTTCGACCAGACGGCGAGCTTCGTGCGGTGCCCCGGCTCGCGGGCGACGGCCTTGATCTCGACGATGCCGTCGGCGATCTCGGGGACCTCGAGCTCGAAGAGCCGCTTGATCAGGCCGGGGTGGGTTCGGCTGACGACGATCTGAGGCCCGCGGGGGTTGCGACGGACCTCGACGATGTAGGCCTTCAGCCGCGTGCCGGGCTCCGGGCGCTCGTAGCTGACCTGCTCGGCCTGGGGCAGCAGGGCCTCGACCTTGCCGAGGTCGAGCAGGGTGAAGCGGCTGTCGGTCTGCTGGATGATGCCGGTGACGATGTCGCCCTCGCGGCCGGCGTACTCCTCGTACTTCTGCTCGCGCTCGGCCTCGCGGATCCGCTGGAGCATCACCTGCTTGGCGGTCTGGGCGGCGATGCGCCCGAAGTCCTTGGGCGTGTCGTCCCACTCGCGCACGACGTGGCCCTCGTCGTCGAGCTCCTGGCCGTAGACCCGGATGTCGAAGGTCTCCGGGTCGATGGTGACGACGGCCTCCTCGGCCGCGTTGGGCATCCGCTTGTAGGCCGACACCAGGGCGTTGGCCAGGGCGTCGAGCAGGGTGTCGACCGAGATGCCCTTCTCCGAGGCGAGCGCCTGGAGGGCCTCCATCATCTCGAAGCTGCCGGTGTTGCTCATCGGTGGGCGCTCCTCTTCTCGTCGGACCGCGATGTGTGGGCCCGCCTGGCCTCCGGGGATCCCGGCTTGGGGGCCGGGCCCCACTCGAAGCGGGTGCGGGCGCGTTCGATCTCGTCGTAGGCCAGGGCGACGGGCCCGCCGGCCGTGGCCACCTCGACACCCCGCTCGTCGGCAGCCGTGAGCTCGCCCTCGTGGCGGAGGCGGCGGTCGGGGTCGGTCGGGTCGATCGCGTGCAGGATCACGGCCTCGCCGACCGCCCCGGCGAAGTGCGCCGGGGTGCGCAGGGGTCGCTCGAGGCCCGGGCTCGAGACCTCGAGCGTGTAGCGGCCCGGGATCGGATCGACAGCGTCGAGCTCGTCGGACAGCCGCCGGCTGACGTCCTCGATCACCGCCAGGTCGACCCCGCCCACCCGGTGGACGAGCACGCGCAGCGTGCGGCCCTTCATCTCGAGGTCGTACAGGTCGAGGCCGAGGTCGGCGAGGATCGGTTCCACGAGGTGGCGCACGCGGTCGGGCACCGGGCTGCTCATCGAACCTCCTCCAGTCGTCAAGGGGCCAACAAAAAGCGTGGGCGACGCCCACGCTCCGACGGAAACACTCAGAAATCGAACGGATCGGCGTTCCAAGTATAGGCAATCGGGTCGTCGCCTGCACCGTCTGGGGCGGGCGGCGGGGTCGGTCAGTAGGCGCGGGCCACGACGGCGACCAGGTCGGGCTCGTCGTCGGCCGCGGGCAGGCCACCGTCGGCGCGCTGGAGGCAGCGCACGGTGACTCCGTGCTCGGCGAGGCGGTCCTCGCCCTCGTCGCCCACCGCGGACCACGGGATGCGGGCGAAGCCCGTGCGGGCGGCCTCCACGGCGTCGTCGAGGCTCGTGACCTCGGCGGTGCCGCCGTCCCGCCGCAGGCGGGCCTCGTGCAGCAGCGACGCCTGGATGTCGTCGAGCAGGTCGGCGACCCGTGAGCCGACGCCGTCGAGGGGGATCGTGTCCTTCCCCTCGTGATCACGGCGCACGAGCGTCAGGCTCATGTTGGCCAGGTCGCGGGGACCGACCTCGAGCCGCACGGGCACGCCCTTCAGCTCCCAGTCGACGGCGCGGCGCCCGAAGCTGGTGTCGACGCGGGCGTCGAGCTCGGCCCGCACGCCGGCGGCCCGCAGCTCCTCGACGATCAGCCGGGCCCGCTCCCCCGCCCCCTGCTCGTCGCGCACCACCAGCACGACCACCTGCACCGGCGCCACCCGCGGCGGCAGGCGCAGGCCCCGGTCGTCGCCGTGGGTCATGATCAGCCCGCCCACCATGCGGGTCGACACCCCCCACGAGGTGGTCCAGCAGAGCTGCTGGTCGCCGTTGTCGTCGAGGTACCGGATGTCGAACGCCTCGGCGAAGTTCCGGCCCAGCTCGTGGCTGGTGCCCATCTGCAGGGCCTTGCCGTCGCGCATCATGGCCTCGAGGGTCATGGTGTTGGTTGCGCCGGGGAAGCGCTCGCGGCTGGTCTTGCGCCCGGTCAGCACAGGGATGGCGAGCACGTCGACCATGAAGTCCTCGTAGACGTCGTGCAGGACCCGCGCCGCGAACGCGGCGGCGTCGGCCTCGGTTGCGTGCGCGGTGTGGCCCTCCTGCCACAGGAACTCGCTGGTGCGCAGGAACAGCCGGGGCCGCAGCTCCCAGCGCATGACGTTCGCCCACTGGTTCAACAGCAGGGGCAGGTCGCGGTAGCTCTGCACCCACTTGGCCATGTAGATGCCGAACACCGTCTCGCTGGTGGGCCGAACGACCACGGGCTCCTCGAGCTCCTTGCCGCCGCCGTGGGTGACGGTCCAGAACTCGTGGCTGAAGCCCTCGACGTGGGCCTTCTCCCGCTCGATGTAGGACTCGGGGATCAGGACGGGGAAGTAGGCGTTCTGCGTGCCCGTCGCCTTGATGCGTTCGTCGACCTCGGCCTGCATGCGCTCCCAGATCGCCCATCCGTACGGTCGGATGACCATGGTCCCCCGCACCGGGCCGTTGTCGGCCAGCTCGGCCTTGGCCACGGCGTCCTGGTACCAGCGGGGAAAGTCCTCCGCCTGCGGGGTGAGGATGGGAGCCTTCGCCATGCGGGCGACACTACCGGCGCCCGGCCCCGCCGGTCCGACGGGTTCAGCCGCCGGTGCGCTTGCGGATGAGCTCGACGCGCTGCTCGGACCGGTTGGCGTCGAGGCCCTGCTGGTCGAGCAGGGCGGCCCGGTCGGCCGCGGCCTCGGCGGCGGCCGAGTCGTCACGGGCGGCGAGACGGGCCTCGACGCCCTCCTTCACCAGGCGCTCGGCCTCCTCGACCAGAGCGGCGACCATCTCGTCCTCGGGCACCACGCGCACGACCTCGCCCCGGATGAACAGGTGGCCCCGGTGGCGGCCGGCGGCGATGCCCAGGTCGGCCGAGCGGGCCTCGCCGGGGCCGTTCACGACGCAGCCCATCACGGCCACCTGGATGGGCAGCTCCCGCTCGGCCAGGGCGGCCTGGGCCTCGGACGCCACCTTGATGACGTCGACCTCGGCCCGGCCGCAGGACGGGCAGGCGATGAGGTCGACGCCCTTGCGCTCGCGCAGGCCCAGGGCCTCGAGGAGCTGCCGGCCCGCCCGGGCCTCCTCGACGGGGTCGGCGGTGAGCGAGTAGCGCAGCGTGTCGCCGATGCCCTCGAGCAGCAGCGTGGCGATGCCGGCCGTGGCCTTCACCAGGCCGCCGGGCGGCGGGCCGGCCTCGGTGACGCCCAGGTGCAGGGGGTGGTCGACGGTGTCGGCGAGCATCCGGTAGGCCTCGACCATCAGGGGCACGTTGGAGGCCTTCACCGAGATCTTCACGTCGTCGAAGCCGACCTCCTGGAAGTAGGCGAGCTCGCGCGTGGCCGACTCGACCAGCGCCTCGGGGGTGACGCCGAGGCGCGCCTCGATGTCGGGATCGAGGCTGCCGGCGTTCACGCCGATGCGGATGGGCACGCCCCGGTCCTTGGCCTCGGTGGCCACCGCCTTGATGTGCTCGGGCTTGCGGATGTTGCCCGGGTTGAGGCGCAGGCAGTGCACGCCCGCCTCGAGGGCGGCGAGGGCGAGTCGGTACTGGAAGTGGATGTCGGCGACGATCGGCACGGGTGAGCGGGGCACGATCCGGGCCAGCCCCTCGGCGGCCTCGACCTCGTTGCAGGTGCACCGCACGATGTCGGCGCCGGCGCCGGCCAGGGCGTAGATCTGGGCGAGCGTGCCCTC
Source organism: Actinomycetota bacterium (assembly GCA_004366205.1). Classification (GTDB taxonomy): domain Bacteria; phylum Actinomycetota; class Acidimicrobiia; order Acidimicrobiales; family CADCSY01; genus SIRW01. The sequence goes on from SIRW01000092.1 coordinate 7,190, forward strand.
GACGTCGGCGGTCTTGGTGATCGTCATCGACTGCACGGTGACCGGCGCCCCGCCGCCGACCGGCACGTCGCCCACCATGATCTGGCGGGTGGGCCGCCGCGGGTACGAGGTGGTGACGGTCACGGCAGCTGGAACGGTTGGGTGATGTCGAGGTAGATGGCGGTCACCCCGACGAGCACGAGCGCGGCGACGACGGCGTAGGTGAGCGGCAGGAGGCGGGCGACATCGGCGTGGTGGCGACGGCCACCCCGGCTGCGGATCTTCTCGTAGGTGGCGATGGCCACGTGACCGCCGTCGAGCGGCAGCAACGGGATGAGGTTGAAGATGCCGATGAAGATGTTGATGGCGAACAGGAAGTACAGGGCGCCCCGCAGCCCCGCCTCCTGGCTGCTGGCGAGCTGCACCGCGCCGACGACCGAGATGAGCCGCCCGCCCTCCTCCTCGATGGGGACGGGCTCAGACGGCGGTGACAGGGCCCGCGAGAAGTAGTCCCCGAGGTTGCCGGGCGTGAAGAAGGCGCCGAGGGCCCGCACCGACAGCCAGGTGGTGCGACCGGTCTCCACCACGGCGTCGCGGGCGCCGGCCAGCGGGTTCCGGCGAACCAGCTCGTACTCGGGGCCGATGCCGAGGAAGCCGATGCGGTCGCCCGAGGGGTGGCGGCTGGCGAGCGTGGTGCTCAAGGTGAGCCGCTGCCCGTCGCGGTCGACGAGGATCTCGACCTCCTCGCCGGGCCGGGCCCGCACGTACTCGGTGAGCTCGGCGAAGCTGGCGAACCGCTGGCCGTCGATGGCCACGATGCGGTCGCCGAGCTCGATGCCGGCGTCGCGGGCGGGGCTCGGTCCGGTCTCGAGCTCGCTGATGGCGCCGACCACCCAGCGGTCGCTGTCGAAGCGGGGCACGCCGAAGCCGACGAACAGCACGAAGATGAGCACCAGGGCGATGAGGAAGTGCATGGTCGAGCCCGCCAGGGCGACCGACATGCGCCGCCAGTACGGCTTCTGCCGGTAGGTGCGGTGCTCCTCCTCGGGCGGGACCTCCTCGAGGTTGCTCATGCCGATGATCCGCACGTAGGCACCGGCCGGGATGGCCTTCAGGCCGTACTCGGTCTCGCCCCGACGGAACGACCACAGGCGGGGACCGAAGCCGATGAAGAACTCGGTCACCTTCATCCCCGCCCACTTGGCGGTGAGGTAGTGGCCGAGCTCGTGGAGGAAGATCACCACGACCAGCGCCAGGACGAGGAGCAGGACCGACCACGACGCCCACACGGCGAACAGGACGGTGCCGGCGAGGAGCAGCGCCACGCGCAGCCGGCTGTTGCGGGCCGGGCCGGGCGGCTCGCCGGGCGCGGCAGGCCGGCGCCGGCCGGACGGCGGGGGCGCCGAGGGGACCGGTGCTCCGGGGGTGCGCTCGGTGTCGGTCACGCTGCTCTCGAGCTCCTCTCGATGGCCCGCCGGGCCACCTCACGGGCCCGCCGGTCGGCCTCGACGACGTCGTCGACGTCGCCGGGGACCGCTCCATCATGCTCGGAGAGCGTCGCGATCAAAACCTCCGGGATCGAGATCCAGCGCAGGCGCCCGTCGAGGAACGCGGCGACGGCCTCCTCGTTGGCGGCGTTGAGCCACGCCGGGGCCGTCCCGCCGCTGCGGCCCGCCTCGTAGGCGAGGCCGAGGCACGGGAAGGCCTCGTGGTCGGGCGGCTCGAAGTCGAGGCGGCCGAGGCGCGCCCAGTCGAGCGCGCCGAAGGCCGTGTCGATCCGCTCGGGCCAGCCCAGGGCGTAGCCGATGGGCAGGCGCATGTCGGGCTCGGAGAGCTGGGCGATGGTCGAGCCGTCGACGAACTCGACCATCGAGTGCACGATCGACTGGGGGTGCACGACCACCTCGATGCGTCCGTAGTCGACCTCGAACAGCTCGTGGGCCTCGATGACCTCGAGGCCCTTGTTCATGAGGGTCGACGAGTCCACCGTGATCTTGGGGCCCATCTGCCAGGTGGGGTGGGCGAGGGCGTCCTCCACGGTGACCCCGGCGAGCTCGTCACGGGTGCGGCCCCGGAACGGACCGCCGCTGGCGGTGAGGACGAGGCGGGCCACCTCGGCGGGCCGCCCCGCCCGCAGGCACTGGTGGATGGCGGCGTGTTCGGAGTCGACGGGGACGATCTCGCCCGCACCCTCCGCCCGGGCCCGGGCGACGACCGGGCCGCCCGCGATGAGCGACTCCTTGTTGGCCAGCGCCAGCCGCCGGCCGCCCCGCAGGGCCGTGACCGTGACCGGCAGGCCGGCGAAGCCGACGACGGCGTTGACCACCACGTCGCCCTCGCCGGCGATCGCGCCGAGGGCGTCGGGCCCGGTCAGCAGCTCGGTGCCCGCGGGGAGGCGGGGGGCGAGCTCGCCGGCCCGGCCGGCGTCGGCCAGCGCCACGACGGCGGGCCGGAGCTTCCGGGCCTGCTCGGCGAGGAGGTCGACCGAGGTGGCGGCGCCGAGGGCGACCACCTCGAAGCGCTCGGCCTCGGCGGCGACGACCTCGAGCGTCTGCGTGCCGATCGAGCCGGTCGACCCGACGACGCTGACCCGAACCCGGCCCACGTGACCCGCTCAGACGAGGTCGATGAGCAGCACGAGGTAGTACGTGGCCGGCAGCACGAACAGGATGGCGTCGAAGCGGTCGAGCAGGCCCCCGTGCCCCGGCAGCACGCTGCTCATGTCCTTGATGCCGAGGTCGCGCTTGATCATCGACTCGCACAGGTCGCCGAGGGGGGCGAACACGGCGACGACCACGCCGAGGGCCAGCGAGCTCGACAGGTCCCACGGGTGCACACCCCACGGGTTGAGGTGGAGCACGATCACGCTGGCGAGGATCGCCGCGGCCATGCCCCCGAACAGGCCCTCGTAGGTCTTGCCCGGGCTGATCGCCGGGGCCAGTGGCGCCCGCCCGGCTCGCCGGCCTACGAAGAACCCACCCAGGTCGTAGGCCACGGCCGCGACGACGGCGCCGAGGAGGATGGCGACGCCCTGGCGGTCGGGGATGCGCAGGATCAGCGCTGCGAAGGACCCCAGCAGCCCCACGTAGACGACCCCGAGGATCGTCACGGCGAGGTTGCTGGTGAGGTCGGCGCGCGTGATGCCGAACAGGAACCACAACAAGCCGGTGACGGCGGTGAGACCGAGCACCAGGGGGATGGCGACCTCGCCCTTCCAGTAGGCGGCGCCGACGAGCGATGCGGTGGCCACCACGCCGAGCAGCGTCGCCGGGCGGTAGCCGGCCCGGCGCAGGGCGTCGAACAGCTCGGCGGAGGCGAGGACGATGACGGCGGCGACGAGCAGGAGGGCGGCGGCCGGGCCGATGGCGAACAGCACCAGGGCGCCGGCGCCGAGGAGGCCACCGGTGAGCGCCGCCCGGCCGACGTCGCGCGGAGCGGTCTCGGCGTGCGCGGCGTCGCCGCCGCCCCAGCCGGGTGGGTGCTGGCCCGTGCGGATCCGCCGGGGCGCGGCGGCCACGGGCGCGGGCTGCTCCTCCTCGACCGGTTCGTCGAAGCCGAAGAAGTCGTCGGGGGCCGGCCGCTCGGTCTCGTCGAGGGCGCCGACGCGCGATTCCTCGTCGTGCTCGAAGCCGGGTTCTTCGTCGTCCCAGTCGGTGGGCTGGTCGCGCCAGCGGGGGCCCTGGGTGGCGAAGGAAGACCACGCCTCGAGGTCGTCCTCGGGCTCGTCCTCGCCGCCGTCGGGGAGGATGCGGGGCACCTCGCCCGTGGGCGGTTCGGTCCAGTGCGGCAGGGCGGTCGAACCGCCGCCCGGCTCACCCGTGCCCGCGACCCGGGGCCGCGGGGCGTCGGGGTCGTCGCCGGCCGAGCCGCTCCGCGGGAAGCGCAGGGCGGGACGGTCGCCCTCGGGTGGCGGGGTGGGCCGATCGCCGTAGCGGGGCATGCCCTCGGGCCGGCGCGGTGCCGCCTCCCCCCGCTCGATGGCCTCCTGGGCCTCGTGCGCGCCGATGATGCGCACCCCTTCGGTGGGGTCACCCGGCGCCGTCGCCTCGTCTTCGTCCTCGTCTCGCCGCTCCCACGGCGGGCGCTCGTCCACGTGGACCTCCTGTCGGTGGTTCCGGACCCCTCAGACCTCGAGCAGCTCCTGCTCCTTGTGCTCGAGCGCCGTGTTGATCTCGCCTTCGTAGCGGTGGGTGAGCTTGTCGAGCTCCTTTTCGGCCCGTTCGAGCTCGTCGGCGGACATGTCGCCGTCCTTCTCGAGCGCCTCGAGGTCGTGGCGGGCCGAGCGGCGCAGGTTGCGGATGGCGACGCGGCCCTCCTCGGCCATGTTCTTGACGACCTTCACGAGGTCCTTGCGGCGCTCCTCGGTCAGCGGCGGGAACGTGAGGCGGATGACCTGGCCGTCGTTGGCGGGGGTGATGCCCAGGTCGGAGTTCTGGATCGCTTTCTCGATGGCGCCGATCGCCCCCTTGTCGTAGGGCTGCACCACCAGCAGCCGGGCCTCCGGCACGCTGAAGCCGGCCAGCTGCTGGAGCGGGACCTCAGAGCCGTAGTAGTCGACGGTGAGCTTTTCGACCAGCGCCGGCGAGGCCCGGCCGGTGCGCACGGTGGCGAACTCGGCCTGGGCGTGGGCGACCGCTTTGCGCATGCGGTCCTCGGTGTCGGAGAGGATGTCCTCGATCATCGACTCAGAGCCTCGCGCGTCGGGAGCCCGGTCGATGACCAGGGTAGTTGCCGTCACCCCGTGAACGGGGGTCCCCGGCCTCCTCGGGACCGTCAGGACACGAGGGTGCCGATGGGCTTGCCCTCGAGCACGGCCCGGATGTTGCCCGGCGTGAGCAGGTCGAACACCACGATGGGGATGCCGTGGTCCATGCAGAACGTGATCGACGTGGCGTCCATCACCCGCAGGCCGCGGTTCAGCACCTCCATGTAGGAGACCTCGTCGATGCGCTCGGCGCTGGGGTCGAGCTTCGGGTCGGCCGTGTAGACCCCGTCGACCCCGGAATGGGTGCCCTTCAGGATCACCTGGGCCGACAGCTCGGCGGCTCGCAGCGCGGCGGGGGTGTCGGTCGTGAAGAACGGGTTGCCGAGCCCGCCGGCGAGGATCACGACCCGACCCTTCTCGAGGTGCCGGATCGCCCGCCTGCGGATGTAGGGCTCGGCGATCTGGGCCATCTGGATGGCGGTCTGCACCCGCGTGGGCTGGTCGAGGCGCTCGAGGGCGTCCTGCAGGGCGAGGGCGTTGATGACCGTCGCCAGCATGCCCATGTAGTCGGCCTGGGCCCGGTCCATGCCGCCGCCGGCGCCGGCCGCGCCCCGCCAGATGTTGCCGCCCCCGACGACCACGGCGACGTCGACCTCGAGGTCGCGGCGGACCTCGACGATCTCGCGGGCGATCTGCTCGACGATGGCGGCGTCGATGCTGGTGTCGCCGGCGTGCTCGACGGGCGCGTCCGCCCGCCGGGGGGCGAAGGCCTCGCCCGACATCTTGAGGACGATCCGGCGCCACCCGCCACGGGTGGCGCCGCCGGGCGCCGGCGCCGCGCCGGGCACGGTCAGCCGCCGACCTCGACCTGGGCGAACCGCACGACCCGGGCATCGCCCAGATAGGCGGCGACCGTCTGCTTCTCGTCCTTCACGAACGACTGGTCGGCGAGCACACCGCCTGGGGTGCTCTTGAAGAACCCGTTGAGCTTGCCCTCGACGATCTTGGGGATCGCCTGCTCGGGCTTGCCCTCGTTGCGGGTCTGCGTCTCGAGCAGCCGGCGCTGCTCCTCGAGCACCTCGGAGGGGACCTCGTCGCGGGTGTTCCAGCGGGGCCGGGCGAAGGCGATGTGCACGGCGACGTCGTGGGCGACGTCCTGGTCGCCGCCCTCGAGCTCGACCAGCACGGCGTTCTTGCCCCGGTCGCTCTGCACGTGCAGGTAGGTGTCGAGCACGTTGCCGGGCGCCGCCTCGAAGCGCACCACCCGTCCGACGTCGATGTTCTCCTTGAGCGTCACCTTGAGCCCGTCGAGGTCGGCCTGGCGCTCGGCGACGGCGCCCTCGCCCTTGGCGGCGACGAGGTCGGCGAGCTCCTGGGCGAGGTTCACGAAGTCGTCGCTCTTGGCCACGAAGTCGGTCTCGCAGCGCAGCTCGACGATGGCGGCGACCCCGTCGGCGACGCCGATGGCGACGGCGCCCTCGGCGTTCTCCCGGTCGGATCGCTTGGCCGAGCTGGCCAGGCCCCGCTCGAGCAGCAGGGTGCGGGCGGCGTCGAGGTCGCCGCCGGTCTCGGTGAGGGCGTTCTTGCAGTCCATCATGCCGGCGCCGGTCTGCTGGCGCAGGGCCTGGACGTCCTTGGCGGTGAAGTCGGCCATGGCGGTCACTGCTCCGTGTCGGTCGGGGGGGTGTCGGTGGACGCGTCGCCGCCCGTGGCGGTGGCGGCGTGGGTGTCGGGCGTGGGCACCTCGACGCGGGGCTCGTCGGCGGCGGGCACCGCTCCCTGCTCGGGCTCGGCCTCGTCGGCCCCCACACCGGGCGCCGCCCGGGCGGCGTCGACGCCCGTGCCGGTCGCCTCGCCGGGATCGGCGCCGTAGGCCCCGGTCTCGGGCGTCGAGGGCGGCGCCGGGGCCTCGGCGTCGGCGACGCGCTCCTGGGTGGTGGCGGACTGCTGGCCGCTGGCCCCGCCGGCGGCGAGGCGGGCCTCCCGCTCGGCCGCCTGGGCGGCGGCCTGGGCCCGGGCCTCGGCCTGACGCTGCTCCCACGCCGCCTGCTCCTCGGGACTGCGGGCGGCGGGCGCCGGGGCGGCGGCCGCGGCCCCCCGCTTGGAGGCGATGAAGCGGCCCTCCTTCACGGCCTCGGCCATGACCCGGCACATGAGGTTGGCCGAGCGGATGGCGTCGTCGTTGCCGGGGATCACGTAGTCGATGAGGTCGGGGTCGCAGTTCGTGTCGACCACGGCGACGATCGGGATCTTGAGCTTGTTCGCCTCGGTGACGGCGATGTGCTCCTTCTTGGTGTCGATGATGAACACGGCGTCGGGCTGGCGCTGCATGTCGGTGATGCCGCCCAGGTTGCGCTGGAGCTTCTCGAGCTCGCGCGAGAGGATCAGCGCCTCCTTCTTGGGCATGGCGTCGAAGTCCCCGGCGGCCTTCATGCGCTCGTACTCGTGCATCTTCTCGACGCGCGAGTGGATCGTGGCGAAGTTGGTGAGCATGCCGCCGAGCCAGCGCTCGTTGACGTAGGGCATGCCACATGACGTGGCCGCCCGGGCGATCGGCTCCTGGGCCTGCTTCTTGGTGCCGATGAAGAGCAGGGTCCCACCGCCGGCGACCGTGTCGCGCACGAAGGTGTAGGCCTCCTCGATCCGAGCCAGCGTCTGCTGCAGATCGATGATGTAGATCCCCGCCCGCTCCCCGTAGATGAAGCGCTTCATCTTCGGGTTCCAGCGCCGGGTCTGGTGGCCGAAGTGGACCCCGGCCTCCAGCAGCTGCTTCATGGTGACGACCGCGGCCATGCGGTGCTCCTTTCCCATCGGTTCGGTCGGGCCCGGCGCGCGCACCTCCGAGTGGAGGCGACCGTGGGTGGCGCCGGGCCGTGGTCGGGACGGACCCCGGCTGGGGCTCAGGGGAGTGTAGCGGTGGGCCGCCGCAGCCGGCGAGCGAGGGCGGGCGCCGCCTGGGGCCCGGCGGCGATGGCGAGCCCGGCGACGGCACCGGCGAGGAGGACCGCCGCCACCGCCGCGGGGGCGGTGCGACCGAATGGCGCCGGCGCAGTGGGCTCGAAGGCGGCGGGCGGCGGCACGGGGGGCGCGGGCCGGGCCTCGTGGCCCGCGCCGACGGCAGCCGCGGCGGCCACCTGCACGTCCTCGGCGGGGACGGCGACCGCGGCGTGGCGCACCCGACCGGCGCCGGCGTCGGCCAGCACGCTGAGCTCGGTTCCCGGCCGCCGGAGCGCGCCCGCCAGCTCGAAGTGGTGGTCGCCCGCCCCGAGGAGGCCGTGGTGCACGACCGCCCCGTCGGGCCCCGTGACGGCGACGAGCGCCGGCGCGCCGGTGCGCACCAGGAGGTGGAGCGGCTCGCCGGGCCGCGGCACAGCCGGGTGCAGGCCCAGCACCGCCACCTCGGGCACGCCGGCCTGATCGGCGGGTGGCCGAACCTGCACGCCACCGGGCACGGGGCGCACCTCCCAGCGGCCGTGGGCCACGTGCGCGAGCACGACGCCGTCGTCGGCCAGGACCCGGAAGGCGCCGGTGCCGCTGATCGTCGCGGCCGGGCGGTCGAGGGCGACGGCGACGCTGATCGAGGCCGGAAGCCGCTCTGGCGGCAGCGCGACGGGCCGGAGGCCGCCGTAGTAGGAGGCCAGGATGTCAGGCGCGGCCATGCCGCGGCGGGCCTTGCCCATGGCGCCGTACTGGCTCATGCCGATGTTGTGGCCATAGCCCTCGCCGGTGACCACGACGGTGCCGCCCTCCTCGGTGTGCACCGAGTAGCGGTACGAGAGGACGGCTACGGGCAGTCCCGGGTTGGGCGGCAGGGCGCGGTTCACGGCGCTGCGGAACGGGATGAGCCCGAACCCGTGCTCGTGCTGCGCGCCGTCGTCGTCCTGGGTGGTGATGACCACCAGCCCGTCCCGGGTCCGGGCGTCGACGGGATGACCGGGCACGCCAGCGGCGGCGGCGACGTGACCGAGGGGCAGCACCGACCGCCAGCGGGCCCAGGGGCTGACGGCGAGGTCGTCGGGGTCCTCGACAGCCGGCAGGTACGGCGCCCCGCCGGCGTGGGAGCGCCCCCCGTTGCTCGAGCCGTACATGGCCCGGATGAGGCGGTCCTGGTACAGCAGGACCTGCCCGGCGGTCTCCTCCACCGCCCGGGCCCACAGGCCGGTCTGGTCGCGGCGCTCGCCGGCGAGCCCCCGGTAGACCTGACATGCCTGGGTCGCGCAGATGTCGGCGCCCGCGGCCCGGAAGGCGCCGGGGCTGGGCGTGCGCTGCTGCCAGAGGGCGTAGGTGCGGGCGGCGATGGCCTGGGCCTTCTGCGCTTCGAGAGGCCAGCGGGTGGGTACCTCGGCGATGCCCCGCACGTAGTCCTCGACCGCCACGTCGTTCACGACGGCCACGCCCACGCCGCTGCGACCGACCTCGATGGCGCCGCGGTAGTCGCCGACGGCGTCGACGCTCAGGTGGCCCGAGAGCGGCTCGAAGCGCACCCTCGGCACCGTCCAGCCCGAGCCCTCGGCCGCCGCCGCGGGCGCGCCGGTGCCGCCGGCGCCGAGCAGCGCCGAGGCGAGTGCTGCGAGCGCCAGGAGCGCCGCGCCGGTCGTCCGCCCGATCCGTCCCACGGCGCGCAGATGCTTGCAGGTCGTCCCCTCGCGCCGCCAGTCCCCGGTCGCGTGCACAGCGTCGGGTGTCGACACGCCCCGCGCCCGACCTGAACGCTCGCCCGGCTGCCACACCCCCCCACCCGGCCCGGCGCCGGCACCGCACGGCTTTCCGGACCCCGCGCGCCCACATACGACGTCCACCGTCCGCAAAGCGGCGGGCCGCCGGCCCCCGCACGGCTTTCCGGACCCCGCGCGCCCACATACGACGTCCACCGCCCGGAAAGCGGCGGGCCGCCAGCCCCCGCACGGCTTTCCGGACCCCGCGCGCCCACATACGACGTCCACCGTCCGCAAAGCGGCGGGCCGCCGGCGTGTGCGGGCGAGCGGGGCGAGGGCCGTCACCGGCGCTCGTGCGGAAGGGGGACCGTGGGGGTGAGGGCTGCGCCGGAGCGGAGGCCGGCGCCCAGGATGGCAGCGCCAGCCCCGTCCTGCACGAGGGCGATGCGGTGGGCCACGACGGCGCTGGTCAGGGCCTCGAGGGCGCGGCGGCACCCCGGTGGGCGGCCGGCGAGCGCCAGGGCCACCTCCCGCTGCACCGCGGGGTCGGTGGTCATGCGGTCATGGGCGCGGGCGCCGCCGAGCGGGACGACGACGTTCGTGGCGCCGTCGACCCGGCTGCGCAGGGCGGGCACGACCAGGTCGCCCGACACCGCGATCGAGGTCAGCGGGATGTGGTCGGGCACCGGCGCCCGGCTGAGCTCGCGCACGAGCGGGGACGTCTCGGCGAGCTGCTGCACGGCGGGCCGGGTGGGATCGGCCGTGCCGCCGCTGAGCCGGCCGAGTCCCAGGGCCGCGAGCTGCCCGGGTGTGCCCGAGGTGGCCAGCGCGACGCCGGCCGTCGCCAGGTTGGCGCCCTCGTGGGGCGACCCCAGCGTCACCACGGCGCTGATCTCCGGGAGGGTGGGATCGAGCGGACCCGCACCGGCCAGGGCGAGGCGGGTCACGACGCCGCCCTGGGAGTGGGCGACGACGTCGACGGGCACGCCCGGGTGGGCGTGGCGGATCGCCTCGAGCAGGTCGCGCACGTGGGCCGCCGACGCCCGGAGGTCACCGGTGGAGTCTGCGGCCGTGTAGTCCCGGACCGGCACGCCGGTGAGGGCGCCCACCCCCGGGACCCGGCCCCCGCGGTAGGACGCCTGCACCACGTCTGCGGGGTCGTAGCCCAGGGCCTCGGCGTCCACACCGAGCACCGCCGCCTTCCCGCCCGCGGAGCCCAGGCCACCGACCAGCACGAGGATTCGGCGGCCGTCCCGGGGGGGCACCGGCTCGGTGGCGGGCGTGCAGTCCCCACGTGCGGTCCACCAGTCCCAGGCGGCGGCCAGCGTGGCGACGGCGCCCGCCGCCGGGTCGACGGCTCGTGCGTAGTGGACGGCGAGGAGGGCGAGGCGGAGCCGGTCGTGGAGGTCGTCGAGGGCGTAGCGCGCCGAGGTGGCGGCCGCGGCGCGCAGCCACTCCCCCGCGGCCGACCCGGCGGCCCACCCCGCCCCGACCAGGGCCCCGCCCGCGGCCCGCCCGGCGTGGCGGAGGGCGCGCACCAGCCCGGCGCGCTCCTCGACGGCCGGCAGCGGCCCCCGCCCCTCGTGGGGAACGAGGTGGACGTGCCAGCGGCTTCCGCTGAGGAGGAGGGCGGGGTCGAGGTATGCGTCGCCGGCCCGGGCTCCGAAGTGCAGGGCGCCGGCGGTGGCGCCGACCACCTGCCCGGCGGACACCTCGTCACCCCGCCGGACGGTGGTCTCGGCCAGGAACGAGTAGCTGGTACGGATGCCGTCGGCGTGGAGCACCACCACGTGGCGGCTGGTGCCGATCTGACCGGCGAAGGTGACCACCCCGGGGGCGGCCGCCCGCACCGGGTGCCCCGGCGCCGTGGCGTAGTCGATGCCCCGGTTGCCGGGCCCGTAGGGGTGCGCCGGAGGCCGGAACGGGTCGACGAGCGCGGCGTCGACCGGCGCTTCGTAGCGGACGAGGTCGCCGGCGGCAGCCACGGGCGCCGCCAGCGGAACGGCCGTGACGAGCACCACCATGGCCACGAACAGGCCGGTGCCGCCGGGCCATCGGGTCGGTGCCGGCAGCGACGGGGCCGTCCCGCCGTCGTGCACCTGCGAGGAGCGGTGCGGACCACCCGGATGGTGGGGCGCGGCGGGATCGGAACGGGCGGGACGGGGGCGCTCGGAGCGCACGGGACCCCCTCGGGACGAGCGGCGCGAGGGGGAGGTGGGGGCAGGCTAGGCCGCGGCGCGGGGCGGGGGAAAGGGGTGGTTCAGGCGGGCTCGCGCTCGGAGGCGGCCAGCTTCGAGCGCAGGTGGATCACCGACTTGGTGTGGATCTGGCACACCCGGCTCTCGGTGACGCCGAGGACCTCGCCGATCTCGGCGAGCGTGAGGCCCTCGTAGTAGTAGAGCGTGAGGACGATCTTCTCGCGCTCGGGCAGCCGGTTGATGGCGTCGGCGAGGATCTGGCGCATCTCCTCGACCTCGTAAGCCGCCATGGGCCCCGCGCCCGTGTCGGCGATGGTGTCCCCGAGGGTCATGGCGTCGCCGCGGTCGCCGCCGCCGAGCATCTCGTCGAGGGCGACGAGACCGACGAAGGAGATCTGGCTGAGGGTCGACTGCAACTGGTCGACGGACATGTCGACCTCGGCGGCGAGCTCGGCGTCGGTGGGGCTGCGGTGCAGCTCGCCTTCCAGCTTGGCGTAGGCGCGCTCGATGGCGCGGGCCTTGGAGCGTACCGACCGGGGAACCCAGTCGATGGAGCGCAGCTCGTCGAGGATGGCGCCTTTGATGCGGGCGATGGCGTAAGTCTCGAACTTGAACCCCCGCTCCGGCTCGAACTTGTCGATGGCGTCGATGAGCCCGAAGATCCCGTAGCTGACCAGGTCGGCCTGCTCGACGTTCTGCGGCAGGCCGACGGCGACACGACCGGCGACGTACTTGACGAGCGGCGAGTAGTGGACGATCAGCTGGTCGCGGACCGACGGATCGCCGGTCTGCTTGTAGCGAGACCAGAGCCGGTCGATCTCCGCTTGGTCATCGACTGTCACGTGGGTCCTTCGCCCGGGGATGGGTCTGCGCGTGCACGGCGCGGAGGCGCTCTTTGCTCACGTGAGTGTAGTGCTGCGTGGTCGCGAGGTCGGCGTGGCCCAGCAGCTCCTGCACGGCGCGCAGGTCGGCGCCGCCGTCGAGGAGGTGGGTGGCGAAGGTGTGCCGCAGGGCGTGCGGATGGGTGGGTCTGTTGGCGCGCCGGTCGAGCAGGCGCCGGACGTCGCGGGGCGAGAGCCGGCGGCCCCGCCGGTTGAGGAAGAGGGCGTCGTCGGGCGTCTCGGCCGTGCACAGGGTGGGGCGACCCCGATCCAGCCACGCCCGCACGGCCTCGACGGCGGGCTGGCTGACCGGCACCTGGCGCTGCTTGCCGCCCTTGCCCCGGACCCGCACCTCGGCGGTGTCGAGGCGGACGTCGCCGGGAGCGAGCGAGCACAGCTCGCCGACCCGGAGCCCGCTGCCGTAGAGGAGCTCGAGCACAGCCGCGTCACGCAACTGGACCCCTTCGGGATCGCTCGCCACCCGGGCGGGCGGGTCGTCCAGCAGCGCGGCCAGCTCGGCGTCGCGCAGCACCGTGGGCAGGCGGCTCTCGCCCCGGGGGGCGGCGAGGCCCCGGCTGGGGTCGACCGGGAGGCGCCCGCTGCGGTGGAGCCAGCGGAAGTACCGCCGCAGGGCGGAGGCCTTGCGGGCGAGGGAGCGCTTGGCGTAGCGCCGGGTGGCCAGGTGGGCCAGGTAGCGCCGCAGGACGATGCGGTCGACCGCGGCGGGACCGGTGAGGCCGCCCCGGCCCGCCCACTCGACGAACGCCTCGACGTCGCGCCGGTACGCGGCCACGGTGTTGTCGGCCACGGAGGTCAGCGACCGCGTGAACTCGTCGAGGTGCCACGCCACCGCCGCCACGGTACCGGTGGGGGGCGCCCGCGCCGGTGACCCCGCCCGCCGGGCCGCGCCTCACGGCACCCGCTCCCACCACGCGCCTTCGCGGCGGAGCCAGCCGTCGCGGGCCAGGGACTCGAGGTGCAGGCTGACCGGCCCGACCGGCGCGCCCAGCCGCAGGGCCACCTGGTCGATCGACGCCGGCTGCCACCCGACGGCGTCGAGCACGGCCCGCTCGTCGCGGCTCGGCCTCGGCCGGGCCGTCGATCCCCGCTTCGGGGGCGCCGGCTGGAGCCCGAGCGCCGCGAGCACGTCGCGGACGTCGCGCAGCAGGCCGGCTGCACCCTCGGCGATCAGCGCGTTGGTGCCCGCCGACGCCGCGCTGCGCACCGGTCCGGGCACGGCGAGGATCGTGCGGCCCCGGGTGTCGGCGGCGTTGACCGTGTGCGTCGAGCCGCTCTGGGCGTGGGCCTCGACCACGACGAGCACCCGGGCGAGGGTGGCGATGATGCGGTTCCGGGCCGGGAAGCGCCAGGCCTCGGGTCGGGCGCCGAGCGGCGCCTCGGCGAGCAGGACGCCCCGCTGCGCCACCCGCCGCCACAGCTCGGCGTGCCGGCGCGGGTAGACGACGTCGAGGCCGCTGCCGACGACGCCCACGGGCGGTGCCCCACCTTCGGGCTCGAGGGCGCCCACGTGGGCCGCCCCGTCGATGCCGGCCGCGAGCCCGGAGACGACGGCGACGCCCGCGGCGGCCAGCTCCCGACCGAGCTCGCGGGCGACCTCCCGGCCGTAGTAGGTGCAGCGCCGGCTGCCGATGATCCCGACCGCTGGCAGCTCGACCGCCCGGTCGAGGTCACCGAGGCTGAACAGCACGGCTGGGCCCTCGGCGTCCTCGGCCAGCACGGTCGGGTAGCCGGCCCCTCCCCGCATGGCGATGCGGACGCCGGCGTCGACGTGGGCCGCCCAGAGCGATCCGACGTCGGTGAGGCGGGCCTCCTGCGACCAGCGGCGAGCGACCGCCGCCGGGTCGGTGGTCGACCGTTCCGGCTCGAGCTCGACCACCCACGCCGCCCGGCCCTCGACGACCTCGGCCCACGCCGCGCTGGGCGGCAGCGCGTCGAGCAGCCGTCGGAGGCGGATCGGACCCATGCCGGGCAGGCCCGAGAGCGCGACGCCGTACGCCTCGGCGGGCACACCGGCACCCGCACCCTCGCCCGGCGTGACGCCGCTCACGACGCCACCCCTGCCAGCGCGAGCCCGGTGCGCTCCACGCGCAACGCCAGGGCGGTGCAGACGTGCTCGTCGGTGACGGGGCCACCGCCCTGCAGGTCGGCGAGGGTGCGGGCGACCCGCCGGACCCGGGCGAGGCCGCGGGGGCTGAGCTCGCCGCGCCGGATGCGGTCCTCGAGCAGCAGCACCGCGCCGGGCCCGAGCGGCACGACCTCGTCGAGCAGGGACGCCGGGAGCTCGGCGTTGGCCCGCACACCCCGGGTGAGGGCGATCTCCCTGGCGGCCGCGACCCGGGCGGCCACGACGTCGCTCGGTTCGCCCGCCGGTCCGCCCAGGAGATCGGCGGGCTCGGGCCGGTCGAGCTCGATGCGCAGGTCGAAGCGGTCGAGGATCGGCCCCGAGAGCCGGCGTTCGTAGCGGGCTCGGGCGGCGTCGGAGCACCGGCACGCCCCCGGGCCGCCCCCGTCCCCGCACGGGCACGGGTTCATGGCGGCGACGAGCAGGAAGCGGGCGGGGAAGGTCACGCTCGCCCGGGCCCGGGCGACGCGCACGACGCCGTCCTCCAAGGGCTGCCGGAGTGCGTCGAGCACGTGCGGCGCGAACTCGCCGAGCTCGTCGAGGAAGAGGACGCCGCCGTGGGCGATCGAGATCTCGCCCGGTCGCATCCAGTAGGTGCCCCCGCCGATGAGCGACACGGCCGAGGCGCCGTGGTGCGGCGCCCGGAAGGGCGGGCGGCGGACGAGCCCGCTCGGGGGCAGCGGCAGGCCGGCGGCGGAGTGCACGCGGGTGGCCTCGAGGGCCATGGTGCGGTCGAGCGGGGGCAGCAGGCCCGGGAGCCGGGAGGCCAGCATGGTCTTTCCCGCCCCCGGCGGGCCGACCATGAGCAGGTGGTGGCCGCCGGCCGCCGCGACCTCGAGCGCGAGCCGGCCCACGGCGTGCCCCCGCACCTCGGCCAGGTCAGGCGGGGGTGGCCCGGGCGGCACCGGCGCCGCCGGCGGCGCGTCCGGCCACGGCGCCTCGCCCCGGAGCGCCTGCACGACCTGACGGAGCGACGACACCGCTCGGACCCGGTGCCGGCCGACCAGTCCCGCTTCGGAGGCGCAGCCCGCGGGGACGACGACGGTGGGCTCGGCGACGGCGTCGACGAGCGAGACCATCCCGGGCACCCGGCGGAGCGTGCCGTCGAGGCCGAGCTCACCGAGGAAGGCGGCGCCCTCGACCTGCTCGGGCTGCAGCTGACCGGTGGCGACGAGCACGCCGACGGCGATGGCGAGGTCGAGGCCCGACCCCGCCTTCTTCAGGTCGGACGGGGCCAGGTTGACGATGATCTTGCGGTTCGGCCACTCGACGCCGTCGGTGTGGTCGAGGGCGGCGCGCACCCGGTCACGGGCCTCGCGGCAGGACACGTCGGGCAGGCCGACGACGGTGAACGCCGGCAGGCCCTTGCCGACGTGGACCTCGACGCGGACAGGGTTGCCCTCGACGCCCAAGAGGGTGGCGGACGGGATGCTTGCGAGCACGGGGACCTCCTCCAGAGGGGTTCGGGAGGAGGGCCGTCACGCCGGCCCACGAGCGTGGGCGCAGGCTAGCGGGGGGGTGTATCAGTCACGGCGTCAGCTGCCCGTGAACCGGGGCTCGCGCTTCTCCATGAAGGCCTGGACGGCCTCGGTCATGTCGGCGGTGCCGAAGTTGACGGTCTGGCAGCGGGCCTCGTCCTCGAGGGCCTGCTCCATGGAGGTGGCAAAAGCGTTGTTCAGCAGCGTCTTGGTCATCGACAAGGCGATGGGCGGGCCGGCGGCGAGTCGGGCGGCCCAGCCGGCGACGAAGGCGTCGAGCTCGTCGTCGGGCACGACGCGGTTGACGATGCCGATCTCGCGGGCCTCCTCGGCGTCGATGATGTCCGCCAGCAGGGCGAGCTCCTTGGCCTTGTGCAGGCCGATCAGGCGGGGGAGCAGCCACGACCCGCCGAAGTCGATCGACAGGCCCCGCCGGGCGAAGATCTGGCTGAACCGGGCGCTCGCACCCGCCACCACCAGGTCGCACCCCAGCGCGAGGTTGAGCCCGGCCCCGGCGGCGACGCCGTTCACCTTGGCGATGGTGGGCTTGGCCAGCCGGTGCAGCGCCAGGGCGGTGTCGCCGATGATGCGCATCCTGGTCAGGCCATGCTGGGTCATGGCCTCGGGGTCGGCCAGGTCGGCGCCCGAGCAGAACGCGTCACCCGCCCCGGTGACGACCAGGACCCGGTCCTCGGGGTTGCGGGCCACCTCCACGAACGTGGCGTAGAGCTCCTGCCACATGCGGGCGTTGGCGGCGTTCTTGCGCTGAGGGCGGTCGAGCGTGAGGGTGACGATCCCGTCGGCCCGCTCGACGCGGATGGTCTCGAGGTCGGCCGGCCCGTTTCGATCTGCCATGGCGGGCGACGATACTTGGCCCGTGGGGTTCAACCCGTTCCGTCAGCAGCGCCGCCGGACGTCGGACTACGTGTACATCGTCGCGGGGCTGCTCGTGTGCACGGTGCTCGTGCTCTGGGGCTTCGGCCTCTTCGGATGACGCGGCCGGCGGCCGGACCGCAGGCCTCAGAACGCGCCCTCGATCACCTCGACCTGTCCCCGCAGCACGCCCACCACGTCGAAGCGGATCTCGGCCGGTCGGGGCCGGCCCTCCTCGAGCCAGCGGGCCGCCAGGTGCCGGATGCGCTGGCGCTTGGCCGGCGTCACCGCCTCGGCCGGGGAACCGAAGGCGTCGCTGCTGCGGGCCTTCACCTCGCAGAACACCACCGTGCGCCCCCGCCGCACGACCAGGTCGAGCTCGCCCAGCCGGCACCGCCAGTTGCGGTCGAGCACCTCGTAGCCCTGGGCCTCGTACCAGGCCGCGGCGAGGTCCTCGCCCCTGGTCCCCAGCCGTCGTCGCCCCAGCGTCATCACAGCTCCTTTCGGGGGAGCTCCTCGATGTTGACGTCCTTGAACGTGATGATGCGCACGGTCGAGACGAAGCGGTGCTGGCGGTACATGTCCCACACCCAGGCGTCGCTCAGCTCCAGCTCGACGTAGGCCCGTCCGCCGTCGTCGTGGACGGTGGTGCGCACGTCGTTGGCGAGGTAGAAGCGGCGTTCGGTCTCGACCACGTAGGCGAACATCGGGCAGACGTCGCGGTACTCCTTGTACAGCTGCAACTCGATCTCCGCCTCGTAGCGCTCGACCTCCTCGCTCATGGAGGGTCACTGTACGCCCGCCCGGGCCCCCTCGAGCAGGGGCAGTTCGGTGGGCGGCGCAGCCCGCGATCAGAGGAACGCCACGCGCTGCGGCGGCCACAGCCGCAGCACCGCCCGACCGACGACGCTGTCTCGGTCGACCGCGCCGAAGAAGCGGCTGTCGCGGGAGTGGGGGCGGTTGTCGCCCATCACCCAGAGCTGGTCCGCGCCGACCACCACGGGCTCGTGGTCGGGCATGAACGTGCCGGCGGGCAGGTAGGGCTCGACCAGCTCGCGGCCGTCGATGAGGATGCGGCCGGCGCGCACCTCGAACGTCTCGCCGGGCAGGGCGATGACGCGCTTGATGTAGTCCTCCGAGCGCGGGCGCACCACGCCCGCGGCCTCGAGGACCGCCCGGGCGACCCGCACGGGCGGCAAGGCCGCGTCCGGTTCGGGCGCACGCTCTGGGTTCTCGAACACGATGACGTCGCCCCGGCGGGGTTCGTGCAACCGGTAGGACAGCTTGGACACCAGCACCCGGTCCCCCACCTCGAGCTGGGGCACCATCGACCCCGACGGGATGAAGAACGCCTGCGCGACCCAGGTCTTCACCGGGAACACGACGGCGAGGGCGAGAGCGGCGATGAGCGGGATCTCGGCGAGCAGGCGCCAGGTCGACGGCTTGTGCCGGACGGCGAACGGCGGCAGGTCGCCGTCGGCGTCGCGCTCGGGCGCGAGGACCGGGCGCCAGGGGATCAACGGGCGGCCCGCTTCTCCTTCACCTTGGCGGCCTTCCCGACCCGGTCGCGCAGGTAGTAGAGCTTGGCCCGGCGCACGGCACCCCGGGTGACGACCTCGATCTTGGCGATGACGGGCGAGTGCACGGGGAACGTGCGCTCGACGCCGACACCGAAGCTGATCTTGCGGACGGTGAAGGACTCGCGCACCCCGGCGCCGCGGCGGCGGATGACGACGCCCTGGAACACCTGGACGCGCTCGCGGTTGCCCTCGACGACCCGCACGTGCACGCGGACGGTGTCCCCGGGCCCGAAGTCGGGGATGTCGTCGCGCAGGCTGGGACGGTCGACGAGATCGGTCGGGTTCATGGCGCGTCTGGCTCCTGGGCGGGTGAACCGGGGGACCCTTCATCGTACGCCGGCAACCCGTGTTCGGCCAACAGCGCCCGCTCCTCGTCGGTGAGGCCGCCCCGAGCCGCCACCAGGTCGGGGCGGGACGCCAGCGTGCGGGCGAGGGCCTGGGCCCGCCGCCAGCGGGCGATGCGGCCGTGGTCGCCGGAGCGCAGCACCGCGGGCACCTCCCAGCCCCGGAACACCGCCGGCCGGGTGTACTGGGGATGCTCGAGCAGGCCGTCGGTGAACGACTCCTCGCCGGCCGAGGCCTCGTTGCCCATCACGCCCGGCACCAGCCGGCCGACGGCCTCGATGACGACGAGCGCCGCCGCCTCGCCGCCGGCGAGCACGTAGTCGCCGATCGACAGCTCGCCGTCGACGAGGTGCTCGCGCACCCGCTCGTCCACCCCCTCGTAGCGCCCGCACAGCAGGGAGAACCCGCCGCCGGCGGCGAGCTCACGGGCCCACGCCTGGTCGAACCGGCGCCCTCCGGGGCCGAGCAGCAGCAACGGCCGGGCCGGCTGAACGGCCTCGACGGCGCCGAACAGCGGCTCGGGCATGAGCACCATGCCGGCGCCGCCGCCGAAGGGGGTGTCGTCGACGGAGCGGTGCGGGTCGGTGGCGGTCGAGCGCAGGTCGTGGACCCGCACGTCGAGCAGGCCCCGTTGCCGGGCCTTGCCGAGCAGGCTGGCGCCGCAGTAGCCCTCGACCAGGTCGGGGAAGATCGTGAACACGTCGACGCGCAGCGCGGCCAACTCCGGTGCTCCTAGAGCTCGAACAGCCCGGCCGGAGGGTCGGCGACCACCCGCCCCGGATCGTGCTCGACCACGAACGTGAGGGGCAGCAGGCCGCCGCCGTCGAGCACGAGGAGATCGCTCGCGGGGTTGGCCTCGACCGCCGTGACGGTGCCGAGGGTGGCGCCGGTGGTGTCGACCACCGTCGAGCCGATCAGCTCGTGCACCCAGATGACACCGGGATCGGCGATCGGCTCGGCCCGCAGCACCACCCCCCGCAGGGCCTCGGCGGCATCGGCGTCGGCGACGCCGGCGAACGCGACGATCCAGCGCCCCTTGTGGGGACGGGCCCGCTCGACCTCGAGCGGGCCCCGGTCGGTCGTCAGCACCGACCCGGGAGCGAGACGCTCGGCGCGGTCGGTCACGAGCGTGACCACCACCTCGCCGCGCACGCCGTGGGGGCGCACCACCTGCCCGACCTCGAGCAGCACGGTGCGGCGGGCTCAGTCGACGAAGTCGACGTCGACGCTCAGGCCGTCACGGGCGGCGGCGGCCCGCACCACGGTGCGGATGGCGCCGGCCGTGCGGCCCCGGCGGCCGATGACCCGCCCCATGTCGCCCGGGCCGACGGTGACCCGCAGCTCGAGGGTGCGGCCCTGCTCGATGTCGATCTCGACGGCGTCGGGGTCGTCGACGATCGACGAGACGAGGTGCTCGAGCACGGCGATGGCCGTGGCGCCCGGGCGGTTGCCCTCATCGCTCACTGGCCCGCCCCCGCACCGGTGCGGGACGAGGTGAACTCCTCCCAGGCCCCCGAGATCTCGAGCAGCTTCTTCACGGTGTCGGTGGGCTGGGCGCCCTTCTGGAGCCAGTCGACGGCCTTGGCGTTGTCGATGGTGACGCCGGACGGCTCCTGGCGGGGCTGGTAGGTGCCGAGGATCTCGATGAAGCGCCCGTTGCGGGGCGAGCGGCTGTCGGCCGCCACCACGCGGTAGGTGGGCTGCTTCTTCTTCCCCATCCGCATCAGGCGGAGCTTCACGGCCACGTTGGTCTCTCCTCGCTGAGCGCCGACAGATCGGGCAGGCCGGAACCGGCGGCGGGCAACCCGGGGAGGCTGGGGACCCGGCCCCGCTTGCCCTTCTTCCCCTTCTTGCCCTTGGGACCCTTCATGCCGACCCCGCCGAAGCGCTTCATCATCTTCTGGACGTCCTTGAACTGCTTCAGCAGCATGTTCACCTCGCTGACCGAGGTGCCGCTGCCGCTGGCGATCCGTGCCCGCCGCGACCCGTTGATGATCTCCGGCTTGCGCCGTTCCTGCGGGGTCATCGAGCGGATGATCGCCTCGACCCGTCCGAGCTCGGCCTCGCCGATGTCGGCGTTGCGGACCTCCTTCGGGACGCCCGGCATCATACCGAGGATGTTCCCGAGGGGCCCCATCTTGCGGACCTGCTGGAGCTGCTCGAGGAAGTCCTCGAGGGTGAACGCCCCCTCGAGCAGCTTCTCCTCGGCTCGGGCCGCGACCTCCTTGTCGTAGGCCTCCTCGGCGCGCTCGATCAGCGTGAGCACGTCGCCCATGCCGAGGATGCGGCCGGCCATGCGGTCGGGGTGGAACAGCTCGAAGTCGGCTGGCCGCTCGCCGGTGGAGGCGAAGGCGATGGGCCGGCCCACGACCTCCTTCACCGACAGGGCGGCGCCGCCGCGGGCGTCGCCGTCGAGCTTGGAGAGGATCACCCCGTCGAGCTCGAGCGTCTCGTGGAACGCCTCGGCGACGGTAACGGCGTCCTGGCCGGTCATGGCGTCCACGACGAGGAACGTGAAGTGGGGCTCGACCGCGGCGGAGATGCGGCGCACCTCGTCCATGAGCTCGGCGTCGATGGCCAGCCGGCCGGCGGTGTCGACGATGAGCACGTCGCGGCCCCGGTCGCGGGCGGCCTCGAGGCCGTCGCCGGCCACGGCGACGGGGTCGACGCCACCGGCGGCCACCTCGGCGGGGTCGCGGTGGTACACGGGGACCGACACCTGCTCGCCCAACTTGCGGAGCTGCTCGACCGCCGCGGGGCGCTGCAGGTCGGCGGCGACCAGCATGGGGTTGCGGCCCTGCTGCTTGAACCAGCGGGCGAGCTTGGCCGCGGCGGTGGTCTTGCCGGAGCCCTGGAGGCCGGCGAGCAGGACGACCGTGGGCGGCTGGCTGGCGTAGGTGATCTTGAGCGTCTCGCCGCCGAGGGTGGCGATGAGCTCCTCGTGGACGATCTTGATGACCTGCTGGGCGGGGCTGAGGCTCTTGGAGAGCTCGGCGCCGACGGTGCGCTCGCGGATGCGGTCGACGAGCGATCGGGCGACCTTGAAGTTGACGTCGGCCTCGAGCAGGGCGACGCGGATCTCGCGCAGGACCTCGTCGACCTCGGCCTCGCCGAGGCGGCCGCGGCTGCGCAGGCGGGTGAAGATCCCCTCGAATCGTTCGGTCAGCGAGTCGAACATGCGGTGTTCGAGGCTACCCGCCGGGTCAGGCGAAGAGGGCCTCGACGAACTCGTCGGGGTCGAAGTCGACGAGGTCGTCGGCGGTCTCGCCGAGACCGACCAGCTTCACGGGGATGCCGAGCTGGTCCTGCACGGCGAGCACGATGCCGCCCTTGGCCGAGCTGTCGAGCTTGGTGAGCACCACACCGGTGACCTCGACGGCCTCGGTGAACTGCTGGGCCTGGACCAGCCCGTTCTGACCGGTGGTGGCGTCGAGCACCAGCAGCACCTCGGTGACCCGGCCGGGTTCCTTGGCGGCCACCCGACGCACCTTGCGGAGCTCCTCCATGAGGTTCACCTTCGTGTGCAACCGGCCGGCGGTGTCGGCGAGGACCAGGTCGGTGCCGCGTGCGGCGGCGCGCTGGACGGCGTCGAACACGACGCTGCTCGGGTCGCCGCCCTCGCTGCCCCGGACCACCTCGGCCCCGACCCGCTCACCCCAGATGCCGAGCTGCTCGGCCGCGGCGGCCCGGAACGTGTCGCCGGCGGCGAGCACGACCGAGCGGCCCTCGGCGCGCAGGCGCTTGGCGACCTTGCCGATGCTGGTCGTCTTGCCCACCCCGTTCACGCCCACGAACAGCCAGACGTTGGGCGCCCCGGGCGCGTAGTTGAGGCTGCGGTCGGCGGTGGCCAGGCGCTCCTTGAGGTCAGCCTTCAGGCCGTCGAGGAGGGCTTCGGGTGTGGTGATCTCGCCGGCGTCGACCTTGGACCGCAGATCGTCGAGGAGCGCCTGGGTGGCGGCCACGCCCACGTCGGCACGGATCAGCGCCTCCTCGATGTCGTCCCAGACGGACGCGTCGATCCTGTCGCGGCTGAGGACGGACCCGACGTAGTCGGCGAGCAGGTTCCGGGCCTTGGCGAGCCGTTCGCGGAACGACGGCTTGACGAGCGGTTCGGCGAGCTCGGGTTCGGCGGGCTCTGGTTCGGCTGGCGGAGCCTCGGGCTCGGCCGGGGCGAGCGCCTCCTCCACCTCGGCGACGAGCGCCTCGTCGACCTCGACGGGCGGGGCGGCGTCGGCCGGCGGCGTCTCGGGCGCCGCGGGCGGGCCCGGCGGGACGGTGGGCGGCGCCTCGGCGGTCGAGACGGGCGGCGTCTGAACCGGCGCCCCGTCGTCGTCGCGGGCGGGCGGGGGCTCGAGCTCGAGGTCGGGTTCACGGCCCCGGCGCAGCGCCACCAGCCCGGCGACGGCGCCGACGAGCACGCCGAGCACGACCAGCAGGATCAGGATCTCCATCGGCCGGGCAGCCTACCGGCGGCACCCCCGGCCACCCCCGCCCTGCGCCCCCCGTCCACCCCACCGACCCGTTCTGGGTGGCCCCTGTCACACGAGCGCGAGACCACGCCCACCCAGAACGGGA
This sequence comes from Actinomycetota bacterium, assembly GCA_004366205.1. GTDB lineage: Bacteria > Actinomycetota > Acidimicrobiia > Acidimicrobiales > CADCSY01 > SIRW01. The sequence goes on from SIRW01000092.1 coordinate 30,602, forward strand.
GGCACGCCGTTCTGGGTTGCCCCCGTCTCACCAGCGCGAGACCACGCCCACCCAGAACGGGAGGCACGCCGTTCTGGGTTGCCCCCGTCTCACGTGCGCGAGATGGGCCCCACCCAGAACCGGATGGGGAAGGGCGGGCACACGGGTGTTCGGCCGGCGTTCGGGGAGGGACCGGCGGGGCCGGCGTCGAAGCCAGACGGCGTCCGTCGTCCGCCCGAAGAACGAGGAGTCGCACATGGGGAGCATCGACCGCCGGAGGTTCCTGCAGGCCGCCGCCGTCGGTGGGGTCGCTGCCGTGGCCGGCGGGCCCATCGCGCATGCCCGCAACCCGAAGGCGCCCGCCGGCTCGAAGCGCAACAACCCCGCGTGCCCCGGCGCCGACCACGACTGGAGCGTGCCGCCCTCGACGCTGCCCGCCGACCCCGCCGACTGCCCCATCGGCCACATCGGCGTTCTGATGATGGAGAACCGCAGCTACGACACCTACTTCGGGTGGCTGGAGAACGGCCGGGGCTTCCTCAACCTGGGCATGGAGCTCACCTACCAGGACCCCGACGACCCCTCCTTCACCGCCTCCCCCGAGCACTGGGCACCTGCGTACCGGCGCTGCGGGCACCCCGACCCCGGCCACAACTGGACCGAGGGCCGCCGCCAGCTCCGAGGGGGCTTCCTGGCAGGCCGCAACGACGAGTACGCCCTCGCCTACTACCTGGCCGAGGACATCCCCACCTACGCCCGCCTCGCCCGCCAGTTCACCGTGCTCGACCGGTACTTCTGCTCGGTGCTCGGCGGGACCTACCCGAACCGGCACTACCAGCACAGCGCCGAGGGGGGTGGGATCAAGACCAACGTCTTCCCGCCGGAGGTCGGCTACCCCACCGGCTACGACTGGCCCACGATCTGGGACCGCCTGGACGCCGCCGGCCTGTCGAGCGCCTACTACTTCGTCGACCTGCCGTTCATCGCCATGTACGGCCCGCGGCACCTCGACAAGATGCGGCCGATCACCCAGTTCTTCCTCGACGCCCGGGCCGGCACCCTGCCCGACGTGTACTTCGTCGATCCCGGCTTCCTCGGCGACCACCGCACCGACGACCACCCCGGTGGCGCCGACGTGAACACCGCCCAGGCGTTCGTGAACAACATCGCCCATGCCGTGATCACCGGCCCGCAGTGGGCCCGCACCGCGTTCTTCGTCAACTACGACGAGTGGGGCGGCTTCTTCGACCACGTCGTGCCTCCCCGGGTGCCCGACGACCGGGCCAGCGACGACCTCGACGAGGACTGGGGCCAGCTCGGGTTCCGCCTGCCCGTGCTCGCCCTGTCTCCCTACTCGCGCAAGGGCTACGTCCACCACGACGGCCCCTACGAGCACACCTCGATCCTCAGGTTCATCGAGTGGCGCTGGGACCTGCAGCCGCTCACCACCAGGGACGCCCACGCCCGGAACATCGGCGAGTGCTTCGACTACGACCAGGCGCCCCGGCTGCAGATCGGCATCAACCAGATGGAGACGCCGACGGTGTTCTTCTCGACCGGTTGCGACACGGGACCGCCCGCCCCCGACGACTTCCAGCGCCTCGCCGAGTCCCGGTTCCTGCGGGACCTCGGCGTCGACATCCCGAGCCCGTCGTGGCCCGAGATCTTCGGGAACCCGCCGGCCGGGGTGCCCGACCTGACCAACCCGCTGGGCGGAGGTGTGCCCCTGCTGGGCTGACGGCCGCCGGGCCCCGGGTCAGCCGACCGGTTCGGAGATGCGCTCGGAGACGACCTTGGAGGAGCCGCCGGGCTGCATGGTGACGCCGTAGAGGCAGTCGGCCGTCTCCATCGTGCGCTTCTGGTGGGAGACCACCAGCAGCTGCGCCTCGCGCCGGAACTCCTCGAGCAGGCCGAGGAAGCGGTGGAGGTTCACGTCGTCGAGGGCGGCCTCGACCTCGTCGAGCAGGTAGAAAGGTGACGGCCGGCTGCGGAACACGGCGAACAGGAACGCCAGGGCGGTGAGCGAGCGCTCGCCGCCTGACAGCAGCGACAGCTTCCGCACGTTCTTGCCCGAGGGCCGGGCCTCGACCTCGATGCCGGTCTCGAGCGGGTTGCCCGGGTCGGTGAGCCGGAGCCGGCCCTGGCCGCCCGGGAAGAGCGTGTCGAAGAGCAGCGTGAAGTTCTCCGACACGTCGGCGAAGGCGGCCGTGAACACCGACACGATCTCCTCGTCGATCGCCCGGATCACCTTGGTGAGCTCCCGCCGGGAGGCCTTCACGTCGTCGAGCTGACCCTGCAGGAACTCGTGGCGCTCGGACAGCGCCGTGAACTCCTCGAGGGCGAGGGGGTTGATGGGGCCGAGCAGCCGCAGCTCGCGCTCGAGGTCGCGCAGGCGAGCGGCCGGGGTGGTGCCGTCGGGGAGCGGCGGGCACTCGGCGGCCTCGGCCCGTTCGGGCTCGCAGTCGAGCTCGCGCCGCAAGGTGTCGACGGCGGCCTCGAGGCGGAGGCGCACCTCGGCCTCCTCGAGCTCGGTGCGGCGGGCCCGCTCGCGCAGCTCCTCCAGCTGGCGCTCGAGGTCGTGGCGGCGCCGGCGGAGCCGGTCGAGCTCCTCGGCGGTGGCTCGGGTGGCCTCGGACTGCCGGCGCCGGCGCTCGCGCTGCTCGGCGAGCTCGGCCTCGACGAGGGCGAGGCGGTCGGCGACCAGGGCGGCGAGCCGGTCGGTGGCGCGCAGGCGGCGGTCGAGCTCGGCCTGCAGGCCCTGAGCGCGGGAGCGCTCCTCGGCATGGCCCGCGAGGCGCTCGTCGACCTCGGCGAGCCGCTGGCCGAGGTAGGTGCGCCGCTCCTCGACCGCAGCGGCGCGCACCTCGAGATCGGTGCGCAGGGCACGCACGGCGGTGGCCCGCTCCTCGAGGGCGGCCCGCTCGGCCTCCCGGGCCTCCTGCTCGTCGAGGTGGGCGGCCTCGGCTTGCTCGAGTGCCGGCAGCTCGGCCTCGAGCTCGGCCAGGCGGGTGCGCTCGGCCGTGACACGGTCGTCGAGCTCGGCCCGGTGCTCGCTGAGGGTCGCCTCCTCGGCGCGGCAGTCGTCCTGCTCGTCAGCCAGGCGGGCGAGGCCGTCATCCGCCGTCTGCACGCGCCGGGCGGTCGCGTCGAGAGCGGAGGCGGCGGTGCGCTCGGCGGCGGTTGCGGCGTCGCGCTCGGCCCGGGCGGCGGCGAGGCGGGTCTCGGCGAGCACGAGGGCCCCGGCCGCCTCCTCGGCGCGCCG